>CAUWIT010000012.1:0-67964 GCA_963558965.1 uncultured Clostridia bacterium
TTATTAAAACCCTGTGAGGGTTAATAACCACTTATAAAAATGTGGTTTTCAAATTACAATTTGTAGAACTATATTAATAGCAAAATAGCTTATAGTTAACTAGATTAAAAACTAAATATGATTAATAATTTAAGACGATAGAAATTAAAAACTATCGTCTTTTTTCGTGCAAGAAAGGGTCGAGTAAGATGTTTAGGATACGAAGTACAACTTAAAAAAATAAATATAAACAGTTAAATCTATTATGCGATTGATCATTAAACATCAATAGCTTTTTTAATTTCAGGAGGAAACTTTATATTTCTACAAACATTATCTAATCTTAATTCGCTGCATATTTTTTGCAAGAATAGATAAAAAATTACGCCGTTAGGCGTTGAAATGATTGGGCGTGAAAGATTGGCGTGTTAAGAGCAAGTGTCAAATTCAAGGCTACGCAGGATGATCTTAATAAATTTTAATATGTATTGCAATTAGTCATACAAAGTGGCACTCTACCATTAGAAGGGTGGTGCTTACTATGGCAGTTAAAAAAAGTGCAAATGTTACGGCACGTATTCAACCGGAAATAAAAGAATCCGCAGAAGCAATTTTAAACAAACTTGGTATTCCTGTGTCTGTTTTTATTGATATGACTTATAGACAGGTTATCATGCATGATGGAATTCCATTTTCGCTTGAGATACCAAATAAGTTAAAAACAAGAGATCAAATGACTGATGCAGAGTTTGATGCTGTGATGGCAGCTGGTCTTGCTCAGGCAAAAGCAGATGACTCCTATTCTGTTGATGAAGCGTTTGCAAATCTCAGGATGGAGATTAATAGATGAAAAAATATGAAGTAAAAATTACAAAGATGGCGGTTCTTTGTCAAATGATGTTGGTGAAGTACTAAGAGATTCAGGCAGCCTTTAGGCTGCTGTGGATCTCTTTTTTTGTAGGTTAACAAATAAATGCGATACGGTTATAATGGCATTGTAAACTATGTCTAGTTCGCACAAACAAATTACAATTTATGGCACACAACACAGGTCAAAAGGAATGGCAGTTTGATGAAGCTATGCTTGATGAGATTAGTTGTAAAGAGCACAAATAACATCTTTACATTAAAAAAATAATCAAGTAAAATATATTTGTAGCATATATTTTCAGACAATACTGAATTATTCGAAATTATAAGTTGCAAATATTTTTTGTTTAAAAGGAGAAGAATGAGATGAAGAAATTCATGGATAAAAGATTTACAGAAGTTAAAAGGTATAGCTTTAAGTGAAATTGAAGAGGGCTCAAATGATGTGAGTTTTTTAGGCTCTAAGCCTGAGTTAAAAGAATTAAAGATAAGCTCAAAAAATATTACTTCTTTAGGTGGCTTAACAAATGCAAATTTCCCTAAACTGGAAACATTGGATTTAAAACAAGCAAGCAATTTAAAAGATATATCTGCACTTGCAAACGGCCCTAAAGGTAGCTTGTCAAAAATCGACTTAGGGGATACTCAGGTAAAGGATATTACACCATTAAAAGGTTATAACAATCTAAAAATACTTAATATAGAAAAGATTGCAATTAGTGAAGCAAATAGAGCAGCTTATACTGAAACAATTAAGTCATTAGTATCTCTAGAAGAGCTTTATATGTCATATTGCAAAATACAAGATAAAGATACTGAGATGTTTAGACCTTTGAGTAATCTTAAAGTATTAGTACTTAATATATGCGAATTAACTAATACAGATTTTTGCGAATTCCTACCTGTCGGTATGACTAAAATAGGTCTATATGGAAATGATATCAGCAATATGAATAACCTTACTAGATTTAAAAATCTTAATACTGTGGGAATATCAAACAACAATGTAGTGGATTTATCTTTCTTATCAAAGATGACAAGTCTTAGCAGTTGGGGCATTCGTCATGCTGAAGGAGGAGAAAATTTCCCTACTGAAGAAAGTGTGAATCTGACAATTAAAGAGTCTAGTATTAAAGATGGTAAGGTGGAAATCGACAATCCGTTTGTAGGAGTTGATGGCGCGAAAGTATCTTTTAATGGCGCACAAGCTAAGAACAGCGAAAATGTCATTCTTGCTGAGGCTCAAAGCCAGGCTCCTTATGACAAAATCACTTTGACATTTAAAGACTTAAAAGCAAACAAATATAACCTTAATACAGACTACAGTACTACTCTTCCAAATGGACTTAAACTCGTAGCAAATCTAAAATTTAAAATAGAAGTAGAAAACGATGTGCATGTCCACAAGTGGGGCGAGGTCAAGTATGAATGGTCATCTGACAACTCAGAGTGTACAGCGAAAAGAGTGTGCACATTGGATCAAACACACGTAGAATCCGAAACAGTGAAAGCTACTAAATCAGTTAAAAAGCCAGCGACAGAAAAAGAAGAAGGCATTGAAGAATATGTAGCAGAGTTTACAAATGACTGGGCTAAAAAACAGGTTAAAGAAGTTTCAATCCCAATGCTAGAGCATGTCCACAAGTGGGGCGAGGTCAAGTATGAATGGTCATCTGACAACTCAGAGTGTACAGCGAAAAGAGTGTGCACATTGGATCAAACACACGTAGAATCCGAAACAGTGAAAGCTACTAAATCAGTTAAAAAGCCAGCGACAGAAAAAGAAGAAGGCATTGAAGAATATGTAGCAGAGTTTACAAATGACTGGGCTAAAAAACAGGTTAAAGAAGTTTCAATCCCAATGCTAGAAAAACCAGCTGATAAACCAGTTGACAAACCTGACGACAAGCCGGCTGTTAAACCTACTGAAAAGCCAGACAACAAACCAGTTGATAAACCTGTTGTTAAACCAACAGAAAAACCAGCTGATACATCTACTGACAAAGAAGTAGTAAAATCTCCGAAAACAGGAGAGGAAAATAACATGTCAATATATGTAACTTTGTTGGCACTAAGTGGTGCAGTTTTAGCTGCATTTGCTCTACGTAAAAAGAAAAATATTAAATAATAAAATGTAAATTTTAAGGAGATTCGGGCAGGGTTTAAGCTCGAATCTCTGATTTTTTTGTGGATGTATGGTACAATAGTCGGGAAGTGACGAACAGTATTTGAAAGGGGAGGATTTAAATGATGAATATTGGAAGAGAACCGGTTAAAGACAATGATCTTTTCTTTACATGCTCCTTAATTAATTATATTTCAAGAAAGACAACAAATAGAAGAAAAGATACAGTTAATGCACTGGATAAAAAATACATTTCAAAGATTTATGATTTAGCTGATGTTTATCATAGTGATAATATAGATCGAGTTAGTGATGATTTTATCAGAGATGCTAAAATAGTTAATGGGACATTTGATAACGTAAAAGAGTGCAAGTATTCAATTCCATCACATTGGGATATTGGAAAAGTATATAAACGATTGATAAAATCTGTGGCAGAGTATGAAAACATTGATATAATAGACGCTTTGATTAAAGTCTACAACTCTTTTCTTAGTGATAAAATAGATGACTATAATAGCAGCATGTATTACGAAAATCCATCATATTTGTTAGAGTGCTATATAGAAAACAAAGTTATTTAAATAATTCAAATAGAGTTTTATAAGGTGATTTATGCAATATGTTAAATTAACAAAAGATAACATTGAGAATGAGCATATCTGTTGTGCAATTTCGAATAATAAAGATATACAGGTGCAATCAAAGAAAAGCTGGTTAAAAAATTGCTTTGACGATGGGCTAGTATTTTTGAAAAGCACAGAGCGAGGAAAATGTTTTATCGAGTATATTCCGGCTGAAAATGCTTGGATTCCAATTGTTGCAAATGAATATATGTATATAAATTGCATGTGGGTATCAGGTTCATTAAAAGGCAACGGGTATTCGACAGATTTGCTAAATGCTTGCATCGAGGACAGTAAGAGCAAAGGCAAAAAAGGAATATGCATATTGTCAGCAAAAAAGAAAAAGCCATTCTTGGCTGATCCAAAATTCCTTAAGTATAAAGGTTTTGAGGTTTGTGACGAATCGCAAAACGGTATACAGCTGTGGCATTTGGCCTTTGATGAAAACCAATGCTTACCACAGTTTAAGGAGTGTGCGAAGAACCCTAAGGTTGAGGAAGAGGGGTATGTTTTGTACTACACTAGCCAGTGTCCATTTAACGCTAAATATGTACCAATGGTGGAGGAAATGGCAAAGGAGAGAGGCGTGGAGTTTAAAGTGATACACCTGGAAACTAGGGAGGCGGCACAGAGCGCGCCTACGCCGGTTACGACTTATGCGCTATTTTGTGATGGGCAGTATGTTACAAATGAGCCGATGAACGGTAAGAAGTTTTTGAAATTGTTGGAAAATAGAGAAGTGAATTAAGTATATAGGAGAGGTTAAGAGATGATTGAAAATAACGGATGGGATATATTAAACAATCAATATGGCATGACAATTAATCCGGTAAATGAAGACGAAGATTATAATGGATTTAAAAAGGTATCTGATAACGATTTTGCAAGATTAAATGCTTGCTTTAGAGATGTGCCACAAATGCTTAAATCGATTTATGATAGTCAATATTATGCGGATTCATATAAGGTTATTTATGAGAAGGGATTAGGAGTGCTTCAAAAATCAGCCAAAGATCCTAACTTATATAGAGCAAATGTAGTTACTCCAGGAACAAATAATGGTATCGTTGGACAAGCTCTATTGCAGAAAATGGAACCAAATGAAATAATGGAAGTGTCTAATCTGCTTATGTCAGCATTTTCAGTAGCAGCGGTTGCAACTAATCAGTATTATCTTGCAAGGATAGATAGTAAACTTGAAGCCGTAGAAAAGAAAGTAGATGAAATAAAAAGATTTTTAGAAATAGATAAAGAAAGTCAACTTTGGGCAGATGGTGAGTTTCTTAAGGAAATTAGAAATAGTATTCAATTTATTGTTGATGATGATTTATATAGACAAGCAACTTTAACAAATATTCAATCTATAAGAAGAACTGCATTGTCTAATATTAAGCTTTATTATGAGCAATTATTTGAGTTAAAGGCGTATCTAGACGTTAAGGACAATGATAAAGAGACTAAGGCAAACCTAGAAAAATATAAAGGGTATTTGCCTAAGTTTTGGTATTCTGTATATATTTTCGAAATGGCTTATTATCTTGAAGCGTATTTATCTAAAATTACAGATGAAGAGTTTCTTGAAGGTATTGCAAATGAAATGAGAAGTATTGTTTCTATGTTTAGTGAAGGATATAGTTTAATCGATAGTGAAATTAATAAATATATTGAAGAGGTTAAAGCTTTAAAAGCAAATGAAGTTCCAGCTAAGATGATGAAGGAAATAGGTAGATTTTTAGAGGTAGCGCAGATACCAGCATTTAATCCTTTGCTAGCTTGCGTGGCTAAGGGAATAGGAGTTGTTTTAGATGCTGGAGGAGATCGTCTTGAAAAGCTTGAAAAGACAAAGAAGAAGACTAAAAAAGAAGATGTAATTAATAGTTTAAAATCTGTTATTGCGCCGTATTCTGATATAGAACCTTTGAATTTTCAAATTGAGGCTGTAAAAACAATGAACTCAATTTACAACAAAAAGGTAGAAGTGATTGTAGCAGATAATGAGGCATATATTAAGTATGAATCTTAGTTTGATATTCTATTAGATTTAACACAACAAGGAGTAACGTTTGAGCTACTCCTTAATTTTTACATTCCCAAATCACTTTCCCAAAAATCCCCTAACTTCCTCCAGGGCTTCAGTTGCGGCCTTTCGCCCAATCTCATAAGTGATTTTTAGATTTTCGGGATTTTTCTCAATACGGCTTACAGGCAGCTTCTCGCTAGGCTGGATAACCAAGGCATTTCCAAGAGCCACCTGCTCATTTATGTAAACCAAAGTCTCGTTGTAGTCGATATGCCTTTTGGCAGCAGTCTCCACAAACTTAGGATATTTTCTGTACTTTAGCTTCATAACAGGAATGGCCTTGTTCTTTGTTTTTGTGTATCCAGGTGGTTGCGTTAGTATAACCACATTTTTCTCGTATCCAAGCTTCTGAAAAAACTTTAAAGGCATAGAATCCGAAATCCCGCCATCGAGGAGCAGTTGTCCATCTATCTCTACAATTTGAGACACCAATGGCATCGCAGAAGACGCACGCACCCAATCAAAGCCATTCTTCTCTGTACCCTTGTAGTCCCAACAGCTCCGTCAAATGTTATATTGTTTTCCATAAAGACATCGATAACGCCTGCGGTAAACATACCACGCATAGCGCCGCCTTCCATAACTAGACCAGTTTTCATAAAAAAATTTCACCACCATTTTGTCATATTTACTTTATATTACTATATTTTTGTGGAAGTTGCAGTAGTTTGGGGAAAATATATAGGGTGTATACTCATGTTAAAATGTGATATAATTACTATTGATTATGTAAAACAAAAGGACAGTAAAACGGACAAATGAATACATTAGATTATTACAACAAAAATGCAAAAGCATTTGTAACAGACACCGCAGATGTTCAATTTCATCATATGCAGGATAAGTTTTTAGGCTACTTAAACGACCAAGACTATATCTTGGATTTTGGCTGTGGCTCAGGCAGAGATTCAAAATATTTTTTGAGGAATGGCTATTGTGTTGATGCCATAGACGGTTCTATTGAGCTATGTAAAATTGCTGAGAAAAACATAGGTCAAAAAGTTAAATGCATGTTATTTCAAGACTTAAATGAACACGAAAAATACAATGGAATATGGGCGTGTTCATCTATTTTGCATTTAGATAGAAATGAACTTGTAGATGTTTTAAAGAAAATGGCAGATGCCTTAAAAGAAAATGGAGTTATTTATACATCGTTTAAATATGGTGATTGGCAAGGTGAAAGAAATGGTCGATTTTTTAATGATATGAACGAAGAAATTGCAAAAGAAATCATATCGCAGATAGACGATTTAGTTATAGAAGAACAGTGGATTACAGCCGATGTAAGAAAAGGTCGAGGGGATGAACAATGGCTGAATATAATATTGCTGAAAAAACCAATGTAATAGTTGGTGGCAAGGACAAAAGCAAATACCTTTACTATCAACTTGTAAAAAGTTTAAAAGAAGCAAAAAGCGTAGATATAATAGTTTCATTTTTAATGGAATCAGGGGTAAAACTACTTATTGATGAACTGAAAAGTGCTATTGATAGAGGAGCAAAAATCAGAATCCTAACAGGAAATTATCTTGGTATAACTCAGCCATCAGCACTTTATTTAATCAAAAGCAAGTTAGGTGAAAAAATAGATTTAAAATTTTACAGCGACAAAAGTAGATCATTTCATCCTAAGTCATATATATTTCATTACGATGACTATGGGGAAATATATATTGGATCATCTAACATATCGAAAAGCGCACTGACATCAGCAATAGAGTGGAACTATAGATTTGACAGCAACAGAGACGCACAAAGTTTTGAAGAATTTTCAATGACATTTGAGGATTTATTTGAAAATCATTCTATTCCAATAGATGATACAGTTTTAAAGGAATACTCAAAAAACTGGCACTATCCAGCAGTGATGAAAGCTGTAACAAAATATGATTTTGAACAGCAAGAGTCATAAAAATTTCTTGAAACAAATACAATAATAGATTTTTTTGAGCCACGTGGAGCTCAGATAGAAGCACTTTGTGCTCTTGAAAATACTAGAGCAGAAGGAGCTAAAAAAGCTCTGGTTCATGCAGCAACAGGGATAGGTAAAACATACCTATCTGCTTTTGATTCAAAAGCTTATGAAAAAGTATTGTTTGTAGCACACAGAGAAGAAATACTAAAACAAGCAGCATATTCATTTAAAAATGTTAGACATAAAGATGACTATGGATTTTTTAATGGTGAAGAAAAATGCACTGATGCATCTGTTATATTTGCTTCAGTGGCAACATTAGGCAAGAAAAACTATCTAAAAGAAAAATATTTTGCGCCTGATTACTTTGATTATATTATAATTGACGAATTTCACCATGCAGTAAGCAACCAGTACAAAAATATAATCGAATATTTCAATCCTAAATTTTTGCTTGGATTGACAGCCACACCAGAGAGAATGGACGGCAGAAATATTTACGAAATATGTGACTACAATGTGGCGTACGAAATAAATTTAAAAGATGCGATAAATAAAGGAATGCTCGTGCCATTCCACTACTATGGCATTTTTGATGAGACAGATTACTCAGGACTTCATCTAGTTAAGGGTACTTACAATGAAGATGACTTAAATAAAGTTTACATAGGCAATAAATACCGCAACAACTTGATTTTAAAATACTATAAAAAATATGGTTCAGAACGGGCGCTAGGATTTTGTTGCTCAAGAGCTCACGCTGAGGAAATGGCAAGATTTTTTTCAAAAAACAAAATACCTGCAGCGGCAGTTTACAGCGATGCTCAAGGCGAGTATGCAATGGATAGAAATGAAGCCATTGAAAAATTAGTAAAAGGCGAAATTAAAGTGATTTTTTCCGTCGATATGTTTAACGAAGGCGTGGATATCCCATCAGTAGATATGGTTTTATTTTTAAGACCAACAGAATCACCCATAGTATTTTTACAGCAGTTAGGTCGTGGCCTTAGAAAATCAAGAGGAAAAGATTACCTAAATGTTTTGGATTTTATAGGCAATTATGAAAAAGCAGGTAAAGTGCGATTTTTGTTAGCAGGAGATACCATCAAAGAAGCAAAAGGGAAGTATGAATACACCAAAGAGACATTCCCAGATGACTGTTACATTGACTTTGATATGAAGCTTATAGACCTGTTCGAGGAGATGGACAAAAAACACAAGAAAATCACCGAAGCAATAAACGATGAGTATTTCAGAGTTAAGGAGCTTGTAAATCATAGGCCCTCAAGAATGGAACTGTTTACTTATATGGACGATGCCGTTTATGAAAAGGCGAAAAGAAACCCACATGACAATCCTTTTAAGGGATATATGGATTACTTAAATGGCTTGAATGAGCTGACCGATGAGGAACAAAAAATTTATAACTCGATTGGCAGGGAATTTATCGAATATGTTGAGACAACAAAGATATCAAAGGTTTATAAGATGCCTGTTTTGATGTCAATTTACAATAATGGTGATGTGAGAATGGCTGTTACGTACGAGCAGGCACTTGTTTGTTGGAAGGAGTTTTTTAATCAGCGTGACAACTGAAAGGACTTGGACAAGGAAATAAGTTACGAGGATTTTTTAAATATGACTGACAAGCAGCACATAAATAAAATCAAGAGCATGCCGGTTAAGCATCTTATAAAATCTGGTGAAAGCTTTTTTATTTCAAAGGATGGGTGTGCGATTGCTTTGAAGGATGAGTTAAAGGATGTTATTGGAAGCGATGTTTTTGCCGAGCATTTTAAGGATGCGATAGATTACAGAGTTATGGAATACTACAGGAGCAGGTATTTGATGGAAAAATAGAGGAGGAGTTAAATGATACAAGAAAATATGACAAAAGATGAGTTTGCTTTAGTCGTAGTAAATACTTTTGAAGAAAATATAAAAGATGATACTAAAAAGGATAAAATAAAGGCGATAGCTTTAAAGATAGCAGATTTATTTGAAAAGTATAAAGAAAAGGCTAAGGATATTTTAAATGATGATGAAAAAATTGAAAACTTACTATTAAGGGTGGATGAAAAGTTTAAATCTATACCAACAGTAGGAGATAAATTAGCATACATTCCTGAACTGGCACTTATGGTAAGAAGTTATGCTAAAAATGACTATAAAGATATAAGTGCAGTTGAAATAGTATTTATAATTGCAGCATTACTGTATTTTGTTTCACCTATAGATATAATTCCAGATGCAGTACCAGGCTTAGGGTATATTGATGATGGAATTATTACAGGTATAATTATAAAATGGTGTAAAGACGATATCGACAAGTACATGCTATGGCTTGAACAAAAAAACAACTAATAACCCTACCACTACAGCAGCGAAAGGAGGCCATTCTTATGGACTACAGAAAATTTAACAACACAATTATCGCAAGACTAGACAGAGGCGAAGAAATCACAGAGCAGCTTAAACAAATCGCTCTAAAGGAAAACATAAAACTTGCAAACATCAACGCCCTAGGAGCAGTAAACGACTTCACAGTAGGCGTATACAAAGTAGACGAAAAAAAGTACTACTCAAATAAATTCCAAGGAAATTTTGAGATTGTTTCACTAACAGGCACAATCAACACAATGGACGGCGAATTTTATATGCACCTACATATGAGCGCAGGTGATGAAAAAGGCCAAGTATTTGGCGGCCACCTAAATGAAGCAAAAGTAAGTGCCACTTGTGAAGTAGTCATAAATATAATCGATGGGGAAGTAGACAGATATTTTGACGAAGAAATTGGCTTAAACTTATTTAAATTTTAGAATGTGTTCACACTAATTAAAAAATCTGCTAAAATGTTTACATGAATATTAATGCATACAAATTTTACGAAAAAGGGGAAAAAGAAAAATGAACATTATTGTAACAAAAGACTACAAAGGCATGAGCAGAAGAGCGGCAAGCATTATTGCGGCACAGGTTACTAACAAACCTGACAGCGTTTTAGGATTAGCAACTGGTTCTACTCCAATTGGAACTTACAAAAATCTAGTAAACGGCTACGAACATGGTTTCTTAGATTTTTCACAAGTTAAAACAGTAAATTTAGATGAGTATCGTGGTCTAGATCACAATCACGAACAGAGCTACTTCTATTTTATGCACGAACATTTATTTAACCATATTAATATCGATTTAAAAAATGTAAATGTACCTGATGGCATGGAGGAAGATGCACAAAAGGAATGTCAGCGCTATGAAGAGTTGATAAAGTCTTATGGTGGTATCGATTTACAGCTTTTAGGATTAGGTCACAATGGCCACATTGGATTTAATGAACCTGCATCAACTTTTGACAAGGAAACTCATTGTGTTGATTTAACACAGAGCACAATAGAAGCAAATAACAGATTTTTCCAGTGTGCTGACGATGTACCTAAACAGGCATATACAATGGGTATAGGCACAATTATGAAAGCTAAAAAAATTCTAGTTGTTGCAAGTGGGGAAGATAAGGCTGACATAGTTGCAAAGGCTTTTGGTGGAGAGGTAACACCAGATGTACCAGCATCAATTTTGCAATTCCACAATGATGTAACTATAGTATTAGACGAAGCAGCAGCTTCTAAATTGGTTAAATAATCATATCAATGGATACTCTTTTTCCAGATACTTATAGTTAAAATTGTGATGAAAGTAGATTGAAAGGGGATAGCATGAAGTTTAAACAAAAAAAGCTTTTGGCCTTAGTCATAAGTTTTGCAATGATAGTAAGTGTCATTCCTACTTCAGCTTTTGCAAATGAAGAGGAAGTGGTGGTTTCAGAAAATGTGGCGACTTTAAGTGCCACAGCTGACGATGGCATGGACAACGATGAATTGTTTGAGATGTACGCGCAAAAAACTTTATATCCAAGCAATAGAAAAATGGCGAGGGCTAGCAATATTTCTGGCAATATGCTCCCATCAGGTAGCGCCATGAAAAAGATGTATACAGATATCAAGCCTAAATTGATAGAGGTTGCAAATGGCAAAATAACATCTACAAAGTTTACTCTAAAAGGTAGCAATTACGGGCTTGGCTGGTCAAAATCACAGCTTGGATGTGAAATTGTTAACGGCAACAAATTGACAGATGCAGCTAGTAAAGCAATTGCTAAAAAGTTTGCTGCCCAAATCGATGTTAATAAATTGCTTCAGACGTTTTTAGCCGACTGCCCATACGAGCTTTATTGGTTTGATAAAACTCAAGGGGGCATGGAAATAGAATACAATATTAGTTACAACAGTACCAATGTTTATGTAACAGATGTTTTTGTGTATTTTACGGTTGCTAAAGATTATCGCGGCAGCAATAAGTATACTACAAATCAGAAAAAAACAGGGGCAGCGACAAAGGCGGCTTCAAATGCAAAGGCTATAGTTGCAGCTTACAAGGACAAGACAGACTGGCAAAAACTTGAGGCTTATGGTGCAAAGATTTGTCAGCTTGTTTCATACGATGACACGGCAGCGGGAGACATCACTATGGATTATGGGGATCCTTGGCAGCTTATAAATGTTTTCGACAACGATCCAAAAACCAATGTAGTGTGCGAGGGTTATTCCAAGGCCTTTAAGTATTTGTGCGATTTGTCCGACTTTACCGAAGGCACCAAGTGTTATTGCGTTACTGGCAATATGATTGTCTTGGATACAAACATCAATGTTGAGCATATGTGGAATGTTGTAAAAATCAATGGTCAGAATTATTTGGTTGACGTAACAAACTGTGATGAAGGCACTATTGGCCAAGGCACAGGCCTATTTATGAAAACAGCAAGTGGGGCTTACAGAAACCACAAAGACCACGTAGTCAACCTTGAAGATGTAAAAGTTAAGTACTCATATTTTGATGAGCAGTACGGTTTATACGAGAATGGCTATCCTTGCATTTGCAAAGTTGTTGGTCATGCGCACAGTTACGGTGGCTGGCAGTCAGACACCAACTACCACTGGAAAAGCTGTAGTTGTGGCAGTATAACTGGATACAAAAAACATACTGCAAGCGACTGGAAAACAAGTTTATCTTCTTCAAATCCAACTAGATACAAGCAGTGTACAGTATGCGGCAAAATCTTACAGAGAGAATCTCTATTTACTCTAAAAAGTGTAAGTGCGTATTTATATGGATATGATGATTTTAAGATAAGCTGGTCTAGCACGTCAAATGGGGGATACAATGGGGGATACAAGGTAAAATACAAGGTGCAGTACAAAAAATCCGGTGGCAAATGGTACAATGTTTCAAGTGGTACAACTGGCAAATCTATAACTAAGAAAAACTTGGCAGATGGTGCAAAATACGCATTTAAGGTAACACCTTATATTACTGTAAATGGCAAAAATTATTATGGTACTGCTAAATCTACTTCTTATGTATATACTTTGAAAAAAGTTAGCAAGCCTACTGTTAAAAAGTCTTCAAAAAATTATGTAAAGGTAAGCTGGAAAAATATTGCGGGGGATAGCGGATATCAAGTTTACAGATCTAAGTATAAAAATAAAAAGTTTACTAAGGTTAAAACTGTCAGCTCAAAATACACTTACGCAAAGGTAAAAACTCCACGTAAAAAGAATTATTATTACAAGGTGAGGGCTTACAAAAAGACAAAGGTAAATGGCAAGTATGTAACTGTTTATGGCCCATGGTCATCAGTTAAATCTTACAAGCTGAAATAAAAAAGGGTGCTAGTGATGAAATAATTTTTCATCATTAGCACCTGTATTTATATTTACCTTATTTCTTTAAAAGTGATTTACCTGTGTGCCATGCTTGGCCAACTTTTTCACCCATTCGGTGGTATCCACCTTGAAATGGTTCACCTAAAATAGGATCTACTTTTAGTGGATTTACGCTGCCGTTATCTTCGAGGACTGATTCGTCAGCTAAGACTCCAACTATTTCACCTAAAATATGGTGACCGTAAACTTCCATTTTATCTTCGACAACTTTGCATTCGATGGTAATTGGAAATTCTTCGATTATAGGGGCATCTACTTTTTCACTTTTGTAAGCAGTTAGACCTGAGCATTCAAACTTATCTTTCATAGTGTTGGCGCTAGCTATACCGAAAAAATCAGCTGCTTCAATATGTGTAACATTAGGTATGCCGATAGTGAAGGCGCCTTTTAATTTGATATTTGCAGAAGTTTTATGGTTTTCGCTTATATTCAATGAAACCATATTATTTGCGCAAATACCTCCCCAAGCCATGTTCATAACATCAACGTTGTCTTTTTCATCATAAGTTGCAATCATTAAAATTGGCATTGGAACTATGTATGGCTTAATTCCTAAATCTTTTTTCATAACTATCTACCTCCTATATAGGTGTATTATAGCATATTTAGTAAAAAATAAATATGTTTTGTTATAACAGCTATAGAACAATTTTATTAGTAATATTAAAATTATTGACTAAAACTATGAATTTTGCTATAATGGACCAAGCAGTCAAAATATTGGAGGAATTATGAAGCAAGTAGAGAGAACACGCTTAACATATGACAAAATTGTTAATGGTGCTATACGTGAGTTTGGTACTAAAAGTTATGCAGATGCTTCGCTAAATAATATTTCTAAGGGCTTGATATACCATAATTTCAAAGGTAAAGATGACTTATATCTTCATTGTGTTGCCATTTGTTTCGATAGGATGACTGAGTTTTTAAAACAAAAAAATTATGATCAATCTACATCGGCGAAGGTTATAAGGGATTTGTTACTAAGTAGACAGGAGTTTTTTGAAGCAAATCCGTACTTAGAAAAAATCTTTTACTTCACAGTTTTACAACCGCCGGTGCATTTGCGCGAAGAAATTAAAGAAATTCGCAAAGATTATAATGAATTTTGTCGTAATTTATACGAAGAACTATTGGAAAATCTCCAACTTCGTGATAATATAACAGTAGAGATGGCAATTGACTATTTTGTGTTGTTTCAAGAAATGTTCAATGGCTATTTCCAGAGAAAATCCATAGAAGGCAGATCTTTTGCTGATGTGGTAAGAGAACATGAAATGAACTTAGCTCAAGTTTTAGATATTATGCTTTATGGCATAGCGGTAAAATAGTTATCGTCTTTATCTAAACTTGATTGATTAGAATAATTGTTCAAAGGGGCTTTTATTAGGATCATACAACTTTTCAATCCAATCCTCGGTATTTCCATGAATGTGTGATTCAACTCCCTTATTGGCCCCTTTGATATAATGTATATAAGTTAGATTGTTGGTGTTAGGCACCTGGATACAGTTTAATTTATTTTAACTTAGACCCCTAGATTTACTATATTTTTTCTATCATTAAGGCATTGCGACTTTTGTCGCAATGTCTTTTTTTGGTGTGAATATTTTAATGGGATAAAGTGATAGAATATATTAACTAGCTAGTATAGTTTTGCTATAATACACACAATGGATGTAAAAATTAGTTGTTATAAAGATTAGATTGTTATAAATTGTTTTGTTTTATACCTAATACTTAATATATTTAATCCAAGAGCTAGACGGTTACTTTACAAAAGAGTAATCGTTTAGTTTTTTTTGAGAAACTAATTGACTACATGGTCTATTTTTGTTATAATACTCTTCGACAAGTAAACCCTTAAATTACTATATTTTTTATCTTTTGTTTTGCGATTACTTACGAGTATGTAGGTAATCGTATTTTTTTTGTTAATACAATTTCATCTTAGATGTGTATTGATCTATTAATTGTAATTTACTTTCGCTAGCGCAGCCTATTTTTTTGCTTATATAAGTTGATAGAAGTTCGGCTGCAAATAAAGCTGGGACTTGTGAATTAAAAAATGTAAGGGAGTCAACTGGCACTATAAACAGATGATCTGCATATTTTGCAATAGGAGCTGTTGGTGTGTTGGTAAATACAACAACTGTGGCACCTTTGCTGTGAGCCATTTCTGCGGCTAAGTATAGAAGTTTAGAATACCTAGGAAGGCTTGCAATGATAACGCAGTCATTCTCGTTTATATCTGATAAAAAGTCAAAAGTATTTTGTGAAAATGATGGTTCTGCAAAAACCATAGGCAAACTGTTTTTTAATATAACTGATAGAAAAGAAGCTACGGAAGAGCAGCCGCGGGAGCTAATAATATATTTGTTTTGTGAGTTTATAATAGCGTCGCTGGCTTTTTCAAATGTTTCGTGAGAATTGCGTAAAATTACGGATTTAATATTTTGATTTGCAATATCCTCCAATGTTTGAGGAATATTGTCGTGAGATAATTTTTCAAGGCTTTGGTTTAGTTTAACAGCCGGAATTGTAGAGGATTCGTGATGTGTTTTGATGTACTCATCGTACTGTTCGCGCACATTTTTTTGAAATTCTGTGTAACCAGAAAAACCCAGATCTTTTGTAAATCTCATAACAGAACTATGACTAAGTTCAACTGCTTCTGCAAGTTCAGTGGATGTCATAAAACAAATGTCTCTAAAGTGGCTAAGTACGTAGTCAGCAATTAAACGTTCTTTTTTAGTAAGTTGTGTTTTTTGAATTAATTCCTGGAAACCTGATGTCATATTTTTACCTCCGATAAATATTATTATTTTTTACAATTATATCAAAAATATATATATTTAACAACATATGGTAAATTTGTGGTATACTCATATAGAAACTAGTTAGTAAAATCATTGAGGGAGGCAAATTTTAAATTGAATTACATAGTGTTGGATTTAGAATGGAATCAACCATTGTCAAAGTCCCGTATGGTAAGGCGACCTATTGCTCTTGGCGGTGAAATTATACAGATTGGAGCAGTTAAACTAGATGAAAATTTGGAGCAAATAGATGAGTTTGACCAAATGGTTAAACCGGTTCACTACACCAAGATGAATAAGTACGTAAAAGAATTGACAAAAATTACAGATGAAGACTTGGAAACAGGCATTTCCTTCGAAGAGGCCATGGAAAATTTTAAAGAGTGGTGTGGAGAAGAGTGTCTTTTTTTGACGTGGGGATCTGGCGATGTTAGTATGATTCGCGATAATTGCATTGTCTACGGTCTGGATTATCAGTGGTTACCTCAATGGGTGGATGCTCAGCTTATGTTTGATGATTTGCTTATGATGGAAGGGAGACAGTTTAGTTTGGACTATGCTGTATATTACTTGAAAATTAAGGGAAACAACGGACATAATGCGTTAAATGATGCTATAGATACGGCTGCTGTAATTCGCTCTATGGATGAGGCTTTGGAGTGGATTAGTGAGGAGTTGGATTACAAAAATGGCACAGGGGAGTACGCTGAGGATTACGAAGACGACTACGAAGATGGCTATGATGAAGACTTGGAAGATGAGGATGAGCCTGAAGAAAAGTAGCTGACATTCTCACAGGATATGTCGAGGAGAGAGGATTAGATGACGCTTAAAATAATTAGGGCTGATATTGCCAGCGTAAAAGCTGATGCGATTGTAAATACGGCAAACCCAATGCCTGTAGTCGGCGGTGGTTCGGACAAGGCGATTTACCAGGCGGCAGGGAGGAATGACTTGCTTGAGGCTCGCAAAAAGATTGGCAAGTTGGAGGTTTCTCACGTTGCAGTCACAGAGGCTTACAATTTAAATTGCAAATATTTGCTACATACGGTGGGGCCAGTTTGGAAAGGCGGCGACAATGACGAAATTACAAAGCTTGAGGCTTGTTACAACAATTGCCTAGCAAAAGCGTATGAGCTTGGGTGTGAAACCGTTGCATTTCCATTGATTTCTTCGGGAGTTTACAGGTTTCCACGAGATTTGGCATTAAAAATAGCCATTAAATGTTTCAGCAATTTTTTGCTTAAGCATGAAATAAATATAATTTTGGTAGTGTTTGACAGTGATTCGTACAAGTTGTCAAGCCAGCTTTTTAGCGGTATCGATACTTATGTAAGTGAGCATTATGTGCAGCAAAAAATTATGGACGAATATCCGTCATGGAGTGTACATTTAGGTTTTAAAAATATACAAGAAGACATTTCTGCAAGCAAAAATTTAGATAAGGTTTTGGAAAATATCGGGCCTAGCTTTAAGGAAACTTTGTTTTCACTGATTGATGAAAAGGGGTTAAAGGATCCGGAGGTTTACAAAAGGGCCAATGTTGACCGCAAAACTTTTTCGAAAATTCGATGCCAGGAAAACTATTTGCCACGTAAAAAAATAGTGTTGGCACTGGGAATTGCTCTAAATCTTAGCTACAGTGAAATGTCTGATTTTTTGTCTACAGCAGGAATGGCTTTTTCGCCTGCTAGCAAGTCTGATTTACTTGTAAAGTATTTCATAGAAAACAATATTTACGATATAAATACTATAAACTTAGCGCTTTTCGAATATGGATTTGAGTGTCTAGGTTCATAATAATAATGGAGGAAAAATATGAGCGTATTAGTTGTAGATAAAGTATCTCACAGTTTTGGTGGAAGGCAGATACTTGAAGATGCATCTTTTAGATTAAACAAAGGAGAACATGTTGGGCTAGTAGGGGCCAACGGTGAAGGTAAAAGTACATTTTTAAATATTATTACAGGGAAGTTAATGCCAGATGCAGGTACTATAAACTGGTGTAAACATATAACAACTGGTTATATGGACCAGCGTACAACTTTGACTCCAGGTAAGACAATAAGGGAAGTGTTGAGAGAGGCATATGCTCACTATTTCGACTTGGAAAAAGAGATGCTAGAGTGTTATGACAAGATGGCTACTGCTTCAGATGAGGAAATGACAGCTCTTATGGAAGATGCTGCTGAAATACAGGAAATCCTAGAGCAAAGTGGTTTTTACACTATAGATGCTAAAATCGAAGAGTTTGCAAATGGCTTAGGGCTTGGTGATATAGGTCTAGAAAAAGATGTAACAGAATTATCAGGTGGACAGCGTTCAAAAGTATTGCTTACTAAGCTGTTACTTGAAAATCCAATGATCCTTATTTTAGACGAGCCTACAAACTACTTAGATGAAAATCATATAATTTGGTTAAAGAGATTTTTACAAAATTATGAAAATGCATTTATTTTAGTATCTCACGATATTCCATTTTTAAATGATGTTGTAAATGTAATTTATCACGTGGAAGATGCAGTATTAACTCGTTATACAGGTAATTATGATGAGTTTATGCATATGTATAATATTAAAAAAGAACAGCTTGAACAGGCATACAAAAAGCAGCAAAAGGAAATTGCAGATCTTGAAGATTTTATTTCACGAAACAAGGCGCGTATTGCAACTTCCAATATGGCTAAATCAAGACAGAAAAAGCTGGATAAAATGGAAAAAATCGAGCTTTCAAAGGAAAAGCCAAAGCCACAATTTCATTTTGATTATTCGAGAGCTCCTGGAAAATATGTAGTAGAGGCAACTAATCTTGTAATAGGATATGATGAGCCACTGACTGCACCTTTAAATTTCCATGTTGAAAGAGGTAAAAAAATTGCTATAAAAGGTGTAAACGGTCTTGGAAAATCAACTCTTCTTAAAACTATGCTAGGTATAATTAAACCTTACGATGGAGAGGTTAAACTGGACTATTATGCTGAGCCAGCCTATTTTGAGCAGGAACATGCAGGTGGTTCAAAAACTGCGTTGCAGGAGTTTTGGGACGAGTTTCCATATTTAGATAATGGAGAAGCTAGAAGAGCATTGGCTAAGTGTGGACTTACAACTGAGCATATCGAAAGTCAAGTAAGGGTGCTTTCGGGTGGTGAAAATGCCAAGTTCCGTATTTGTAAGTTGATGCAAAAGCCTATGAACTTATTGGTGTTAGACGAACCTACAAATCATTTGGACAATGATGCAAAGGATGTTTTAAAAGAGGCGATTAGAGATTTTAAGGGCACAGTGATATTGGTATGTCACGAGCCTGAGTTTTACGAAGATGTTGTTACAGATATTTGGAATATTGAAGACTGGACAACAAAAGTAATCTAATTTTAAAATTTCAAACGATACAAAAAAGGGCTAACGTCACATTGCTATGATGCAAGTGGGTAGCCCTTTTTCGTGGTATTATTAAGTATATTATGTAGGAAATTTCTTATTTGCTATTTATCCCAAAGCTTCTCAGCTGTTGGTTTCCAGTTTTCTGCGTATGGAACAGTCTTTTCGCAAAGATGTTCAACAGTTTCTGGACTTTCGTAGTCAGTATTAACTGCGTTTGTATCATGTACCATCTTCTTGATGTATTCTGGATTTTCAAGCATTGGACATGGTCTTAACATATTGTCGTTAAATGGCTGATTGTCGTGGTAAGCCATAAATAGTGGACTCTTCAATGCTTCAAGCAATGTGCAGTCATGGATATTTGCATTTGAATAATGGATAAATACGCAAGGTTCAACATCGCCTTTTGCATTGATATGTAAATATCTTCTGCCTCCTGCAATACATCCTCCAACATACTGAGCATCGTTTTGGAAGTCCATAGAGAAAATCGCTTTTGTATTACGTTTTTCTCTAATACGATGGTAGATTTCTTCTCTCTGTTCAGGAGTTGGTAATAGGGCAGTTGCTGCACCGTTTCCAACTGGCATATAGTGGAAGAACCAAATAAATAAAGCTCCGCTATCTATAATAAAGTCGAAAAATTCATCGCTTGTAATATCCATATAGTTTACGCTAGTATAACAAGTTGAAATACCAAATGGTAAGTTATGAGCCTTTAGAAGCTTCATAGCGTTTATGACCTTTTCATAACAGCCATTCCCACGACGAGAGTCATTGGCATCTTCAAAACCTTCTAATGAGATAGCAGGTACGAAGTTTTTAACTCTTAACATATCTTTGCAAAATTGTTCATCGATAAGTGTGCCGTTTGTGAATGACAAAAATTCGCAGTCAGGGTGCATTTCGCAAATTTTGATTATATCTTCTTTACGAACTAGAGGTTCACCGCCTGTGTAGATGTACATGTAAGTACCAAGTTCTTTACCTTGTCTTACGATTGAATCAATAGTTTCAAGGCTTAAGTTCAACTTGTTTCCGTATTCGGCAGCCCAACATCCAGTGCAGTGTAGGTTACAAGCAGAAGTTGGATCTAGCAAAATAGCCCAAGGAACGTTGCAGCCTTCTCTTTCGGCTGTTTCTTCTTGTAATGCGCTACCTTTTAAGCTTGCGTTAAATAAAAAGTTTTGGAAAAATGCTTTTCTAACCCCTGGATCAAGTTCATAAATACGTAAAATCAACTGATACCAATTGTTTTTTTCTTCGATTACATTTCTAATAGCATCACGTTGACTTTGGTACCAACCATCTGGTGAAAACTTATCAACTAGTTCCATTAGCTTAGGGATGTTTTCTTCTGGATCCCCTTCAATGTATTTTAAAGCTTTGTTTAATGCAAAATTTTGCATGCTTTCTTTAATGTTCATAGCCATAGTAAACACTTCCTTTCCATTTCATCTACTGCACTTATTATAGGCTTAAAAATTGTTTTTTTCATTGGACAATAGAAACAAAATGGTTATTTTTTAGACACAATTTGAAAAGTGTAACCATGGCTAAAGAAAAAATCGTACAAAAAAAGCCACTTATTTGTGGCTGAGTTTGTCTAATTCATTGTATACGGCAACTGTGCTGTTGCAAATAATAGTGCGCAGCTTGTGGATAAATGCTTCAGGTGGTATATCTTTTTCATTTAGTAACCAATGTTCTATGGCACATAAAGTAAAGTCTGCAAACAAATCTACAGTAAATTCGTCTACGTTTTCATCTTTAAATAAATATGAAAGACGATTTTTTAGAAGTGGATGCATACAGTGTTTTAAATAATCCGAAAAAGAATTTTGACCTTTTATCTGTAAAACTTTTTTGTAAAATTTGCGATTGTCGTAAAAGTATTGGCACGCGAATAACAGAAAATCCCAGTGATTTTCAAAAGTATAATCCCCAGTTTTTAGGTGAACCTTATCTAAAAATTCGTTTTTAAAAATCCAATTAACCAAGTCATACTTATCTTTGAAATGATAGTAAAAACTTTTGCGACTCATATTGCAATCGTCGCATATTTCAGTTACGTTGATTTTTTCAAAAGGTTCCACTAACATTAATTTTTTTAACGAACTTGCCAATGCGTTTTTAGTAATGTAAGAATTAGGCATTGTTATAATTTTTCCTCCAATAATATACTTAAATAAATATACTTAATTACCAATAAATTATATTATACAACAGGTGAAAATTATTACAAGTCATTAAAATTGCAAGTTACTTGTACAAAACTTTTTTTATTAGCTCGACCAAAGGCTCTTTATCAAAATCATCTTTTATAATTGAGCTTACTACCAAGGTAACAATATAATCTGAAAACTTTTCGCAAGTTAACCCCTTTTTAAAGTTGTTAATATCAACATTTTTGTCATTTTCAATTAATTTAATTATATTGTTTTTAAAATTGTCAAAGTAAAGATGCATGCGCTGCAAGCCTTGGGATTTTTCATCTGATCCAAAGCCTACAGCATGCATAGTAAAAAAATTGGGGTACTTTTGTTTACTTGTCTGTAAATTGTCAAATAAACAAGAGATATAATCCATAAGATTATCAAAATTATCTTCATTGCACTTGATGAAAATTTCCTGCCAAATTGATTCTACAGTTGAGCAGACTAAGTCGGCTTTGCTTGGGAAATAATTGTACAAAGAGCCTAAAGCGATATTACACTCTGAGGCCACACCACGCATACTAAGCTTAGAAATGTTATTCTTAGCTACTAAATCCCTACAGACTTTTAAAATTTCATCAGTGCTTGTAATATGTTTTTTCATCTACTAAGACTCCTTAAGATTTTTGCGCATATCGAAAAATCCGATTAAAATAGTCCAAACGTAAGCGCAAGTTTTAGGTATCATAAGCATGCCAATTGCTGGGATTTTTTCTGCCCATAGGACAACAGGGATGTAAAATCCAAAGCTTAGCACGATTGTAAGCCACATAAATTTGTACGCTTTGTCGCCAGCTGCTTTTGCGCTTTTGTAAAATATAACAATAACGATAAGTCCAAGTATTGCAAATGGGATGTTTCTTGCGATTGCCCATGACATTGGTGGGTTTGCACTAGTCCACTGGTTTTGTGGAAATAGACAAAGAATGACTCTTGCTATTGCCATAATATATACCGCGTAAGTAAGTTTTTGCTGTCCTTTTATGTTGTAGCGTTTGCGCCAAACGTGATATAGCAAAATGTAAAAGATGGTCATAGTAACTGAAGTGATTAGTTTACCTATGCCAAGGGGTACTGTGTAATGTTCTAGGCCGACTGTGCAAAGTGCAATAGCTCGAGGCACTAAGTGAAATGCGTCGCCGCAGCCTAGTGTTACAGCCATAATACCAAATAGTTTATACTCTTTGTCTGATTTGCTGCCTTTTGAAATCATGTAAATACCAATTGTAATAGCAGTTATCAGATAAACTACATCAAAAGATGTTTCCATAATTGCTCTCATAATTTATCTCTCCTTTTAATTTCCTTCTAAATTATTCTTAAAGTGGTTTTGTTCATTGGCAAAACCTTAAATGAACATTGTTCACTTAAGAATTATAGCATTAAATCTTGGCGAGTCAATACCTAATTTAAAAAGGATATTTATTATGAGCGGTGGCATTATGATTATATGATTTATTGATACTAATGGTTAAAAATGGTACAATGGTAAATATTGATTTACAAAATGAGAGGAAAGAAATTATGAATAAAATTAACTGGAAAAATGTGGCGGTTGATACATGCTACGATATTATAGGTGGTATACTAATAGCTCTTGGTGCATACAACTTTGCGGCAACAGCTAATTTTCCAATGGTAGGATTAAACGGTATCGCTTTGATATTTTACCATTTGTTTGGCACACCTATCGGTACGGTAGCCATGTTGCTAAATATACCGATTGCAATATTTTGCTATAAAATATTGGGAAAAGATTTTTTTATTAGATCTATTAGGACAATAATTATAACTTCATTGATTATGGACTTAGTAGCGCCGTTGTTACCTGTATATGAGGGAGATAAATTGCTTGCGGCAATATGTACAGGAGTATTGTCAGGTTTAGGTTATGCTTTAATCTATATGAGAAACTCATCAACAGGCGGTGCTGATTTTATTATGCTATCAATTAAGGCAAAAGCTCCTCATATTTCACTGGGAAAAATTGCTTTTGCTATGGATATTGCTGTAGTTTTAATCGGTGTAGTAGTAGTTTCAAAGAGTATTGATAGTTTAATCTATGGAGCAATTGTAAGCTACCTATTATCAGTAGTAGTTGATAAAGTTATGTACGGTGTAGATGCAGGTAAACTTACATTTATCGTTTCTGATTATCCAAAGGAAGTTGCAAAGCGTATTGATGAGTTAGTTGGTAGAGGATCAACATTTATAAAAGCTGAGGGTAGCTTTAAAGGAGATGACAAAAAAATCGTTATGTGTGCTTGCAACAACAAGCAGATGTTTATAATTAGAAATGCTGTAAAAGAAATAGATCCAGATGCATTTGTAATAATTTTAGAATCAAATGAAGTTTTAGGTGAAGGTTTTAAGGCACATTAAGGCACATTTAAATTTTATTTGGATTGTTAAGGTGGTAATTTGTATGGAAAAAATAAAATCTTGGGTAGATAAGCATCTGTATACTTGCATATTTGTATACTTAATTGGACATACAACATTATTCTTTTTAATCAGCTATTTTACAGAACCAAAGTTTCATGTTCACTGTGGATTTGATGATATGGTGCCCTTATGTGAATACTTCGTTGTGCCATATGTTTCATGGTTTGTAGCATTTGCAGGCTCATTGGTATTTTTCGCTAATAAGGACAAGTTAAATTGTCTAAGGTTGCTTTTTGCACAGTTGCTAGGTTCTACAATTTGTTGCGTTATATATTTATTGTTTCAAAATGCAATAACCATGACTCAGCAGACTGTAAACGATAATATATTTTCACAGCTGCTAGACCTTGTTTGGACTTTTGATAATCCGACAAACTCATGTCCATCTCTTCATGTGCTTACATCTACAGCAATTGCAACAGTTACATGGTACAGCGAATACTTTAAAAATAGGTCTTTAGCTAAGTGGGCTGTAATAGTTTGGATGTTTATGATTTGTATTTCAACGATGTTTGTAAAGCAGCACAGCGTAATAGATGTAATTTGTGGCGCAATACTGGGAGCCATTCTTCCACTTGCAAGTAAAAAGTTAATACGCTAATTAATTCATAAATATATGAGAAAAATATTGAGAGATTCAAGTTGATTTAAATCTTTTAAATCTAATAGTTATGTTATATAATTAATCTGTAAAATAAGGAAGGAAAGGAGTATGTCAAAATTAATTTTTGGCAGTGAAATTGGTTATGAAAAATGAAGTTTTAGAGTGTATAAAATCAAGAAGAAGTATTAGAAAATATAAAGAAGAACAGATTACAGATGAGCAGCTTATGGATATTTTAGAAGCTGGTACATACGCAGCTAGCAGTATGGGTAGACAGGGCGCTCAAATCGTCGCAGTTCAGGACAAAGCCCTTATTGAAAAATTATCAGCATTAAACGGCGAGTTTTTCTCAATGGATAGCGATCCCTATTATCATGCGCCAACAGTATTGTTGGTATTCGCCAACGGAGACAACGCAAATTGGATACAAGATGGTGCTTGTGTTTTAAATAATATGATGATTGCGGCTAATGCTTTGGGACTTGGAACTTGCTGGATTAACAGAGAAATTGAAATGTTCGATGACAAAGAAGGCAAAAAATTTATGAAGCAATGGGGTATTGGAGATAATATGAAAGGCGTAGGTGCTTTGACACTAGGTTACCCAGATGGAGATATCCCAAAGGCAGCGCCTAGAAAAGAAGATTTTTACAAAATTATTAAGTAGTTAAATTTCGAAAGCCGCTTACATGTATATGTTAAGTGGTTTTCTTTGTCTAATTGTAAGATGAGGTGGATTTTGAAAAAATTTAGTACAAGAATGACATTGCTGGTTGTTTTGTGCATTTTCGCTATAGCAAGCATAAGTTGCGGTTTACAGCCTAAGGTTGAAATAACCCCTGAAATCCAAAAAGAAATAGAGGAATACAACAAAACAGCAGATAAAAATGGCAATACTATAATAGATATGAGCAAAAATCCATATTTCATGGAAAAACAAGAAGGATGCACTTATCAATCGGTAGATACGATTACATACTATTCAGATGTAACTAAAACAAAGAGACACGCTGGAATCCTTTTACCAAATAACTATAACAAGGATAAAAAATATCCTGTTCTCTATATGTTACATGGACTTGGAGGCAGCCATAAAACATGGAAAAATAAAGGAGCGGATATAATCATACAAAACCTTCAATATTTTGAGGGAACAGCTGATATGATTGTAGTTTTTCCAAACAGTGCACTTAATGAAGATGAGTCTGTAGACGGTTTGTCATTAGTTGAACAAGCTAAGGTATACGACAAAACTGAAGAAGATTTAGTAAATAATTTAATGCCATATATAAATGAGCATTATGCTGTAAGCACAAAAAGACAGGACACTGCAATAGTTGGAAATTCAATGGGTGGACGAAATACTTTGTATACGGCATTTAAACACCAAAAGTTATTTGGATATGTTGGAGCATTTTCATCTTCCCATGTTTTAAAAAATTCTCAGTCAAGTAGTATATTGCCAAGTCTTTTAGAAGATTTTGTATTAGATGACAACTTAGAACCATTTGATATTACACTATGTGTTGGCAAGCAAGATAATGTTTGTGGAGTGGAGTCATATATTATACATGACCGTATGGTTCAAAATGGTATAAAACATGTTTTTTATGATATGGATGGAGGACATCAAAATGTAGTTTGGCAAAATGCCCTATACAATTTTGTTAAACATATTTTTGTAGATAAAGAAGAACAATCAAATTAATATATTAAAAATTATGTATATGAAAAGGAGGACAACGAAAAGTTGATGGAAGACAACAAGTTAATACAATTTAGAAATATAGTAAAAGAATTCGATGGGCAAGTAGTTTTAAAAGGGATAAACCTTGATATCTACGAAAATGAATTTGTAACTTTGCTTGGACCTAGTGGATGTGGTAAAACTACACTGCTTAGAATTTTAGGTGGATTTTTAGATGCTAACGAAGGTCAAATTATTTTTGATGGTGAAGATATTAGTAAAATCCCACCTCATAAAAGAGAATTAAATACAGTTTTTCAAAAATATGCTCTTTTCCCTCATATGACAGTGGCAGAGAATATAGCTTTTGGTTTAAAAATAAAAAAGATGAGTAAAGACGTAATCGAGCAAAAAGTTATGAAAATGCTTAAGCTTATAGGTCTTGAAGGTTTTGAAAACAAAAATGTTACTCTTCTATCTGGAGGTCAGCAACAGCGAATTGCCATTGCTAGAGCCCTTGTAAACGAACCAAAAGTTTTGCTTCTTGACGAACCTTTAGGCGCTTTGGACTTAAAGCTAAGAAAAGAGATGCAATACGAACTTAAAAAAATACAGCAAGAAGTAGGTATAACATTTATATATGTAACTCACGATCAGGAAGAAGCTTTAACTATGTCTGATAAAATCGTAGTTATGAATAAAGGTGAAATCTACCAAGTAGGTACACCAGTTGAAATTTACAACGAACCTGAAAACAGATATGTTGCTTCTTTTATTGGAGAAAGCAATATAGTACCTGGTGTTATGCTTGAAGATTATAAAGTTAAATTTGATGATATCCAGTTTGAATGTACTGATTTTGGTTTTAAGGAAAAAGAACCAGTTGATGTAGTTATTAGACCTGAGGATATAGATATTGTAGATGTTTCAAAAGGCAAAATGACAGGAACAGTAGAAGATGTGTTCTTCAAGGGCGTTTACTACGATGTTACTGTTGAAACTGTACCGGGAACAAGAGTTACAGTTAATATGCACGTTATAAAAGAGCATGATGTAACTAGTGAAGATGGCAAAGAAAAAATATCAGCAAATGATTTCTATGTAGATATAGATGATTTAGCTGAACTAGACGAAAAAGAGATAATAGCTCGTGCAGATGCTCAGGCCTGGGATCCTGAAACAGATGAATACATCTCTATACATAAGATAGAGTACGATTTAGAGGAAAAAATAGGTCAGTATCCAGTAACTTTTGCTACTTCAGCAGGAACTAGTATCGAAAGAACTATACATGTAATCGATCAGCCATATGTAAAAAATGAAAAGGCAAATGAAGCTGTAAGCGCATTTAACTTTTACAAAACAGTAGAAGAAATCAACGAATCAGTAGCTTTAGATACAGACTTAAAAACTTGGGCCAGCGCTCAAGGTTGGAAGCTAACTGACGAAAATGAAGATATCGATATCTACGTTGATTACGATTTTGATGTAGAAGATATAAAAATTGGAGTTTACCCAGTTACTTTTACAACAGCAGGTCGTGAATTTAAAATAAATACAACAGATTATATAGAAGAAGGTCAAGAGGTCGGATTGACATTTTTCCCTGAAGACATCCATGTAATGAGAAAGTTGGGATTTTAAATGAAGAAATTTTCCCAGTTAGCTGTGCCGTACATTGTTTGGGCTATTCTAATGTTAGCATTGCCAATGGTGCTAATTGCATTTTATTCAGTTACAGATAGCGGGAATGGCATTGTAGATGTATCATTTACATTGGAGCATTACAAAAAGTTTTTTACCGACCCAGACTTTTTGTTGATTTTATGGCGTTCTATTAAAATTGCGATAAAAACTACTATCGTTTGTATTTTAGTAGGATATCCAGTTGCTTATTTTATTGCAAGCAGCAGTGATAAAGTACGTAATATATTAGTTATTATGATCACTTTGCCAATGTGGATAAATATGTTAGTGCGTACATATGCATGGATAGGAATATTATCAGATGGTGGTATAGCTCAGAGATTGTTGGAGATTTTAGGACTAGGCACTCATCAGCTACTGTACACTGAAGGGGCAGTAATGCTTGGCATGGTCTACAATTTCATTCCTTTTATGATATTGCAAATCAACACAGCACTAAGCAAGATGGACAAATCCCTAATTGAAGCCAGCCATGACCTTGGAGCAAACAGGGTGCAGACATTTTGGCGAGTAACTTTTCCATTGTCTTTGCCAGGAGTAATAAGCGGTATTTCATTGGTATTTTTACCATGTGTAAGTTCATTTTTCATACCAAAACTTCTTGGTGGAGGACAGTATTTCCTAATTGGTAATGTTATAGAAACTCAGTTTATTACTGTGGGAGAATGGTCCTTTGGCAGTGCCATCTCTATGATTATGGCGGTAATTATGATGGTTACTATGTATGCTGTTAGAGCCCTTGAGCGTAAAAACGAAGGCGGCAGAAAGGGCAAGGTGAGCTAATGAAAAAAAATAGACGTATAGGTGGCAAAATAGTTATAGCGTTGATTATGTTATTTTTCTATTTGCCAATAGTTTATATGATTGTATTTTCTTTTAACGATTCCAAATCCCTTACTCACTTTGCTGGTTTTAGCATGCAATGGTATGAAAAAATGTTGCAAAGTAACGATATGATGTCGTCACTTTACATAACTATTATAGTGGCTATTATCGCTACTGTAGTTTCAACTATTGTTGGAACTATTGCGGCTATTGGGATTTCAAAGTCTCGTAAAATAGTCAAAGATATTATATTGCAAATAAACGATTTTCCAATTATGAATCCTGAAATAGTTACAGCTATCGGCTTGATGCTACTGTTTATAACTTTTAAGATTGAAAAGGGATTTGTAACTTTGTTACTTGCTCATATTGCATTTTGCATACCTTATGTTATATTAAGCGTTATGCCTAAGATTAGATCTCTTGATCCTAACTTAGCAGATGCTGCTATGGACCTTGGTGCTACTCCGTGGCAAGCCTTGATAAAGGTAATTGTACCTCAGATTATGCCAGGGATTTTTGCAGGAGCTTTAATTGCTTTTACAATGTCTTTTGACGATTTTATTATTTCATATTTCGCTACTGGTAGAGGAGTTAAAAACTTGAGCATTATGGTTTACACTATGAGTAAACGTGTAAATCCAAGTATCAATGCTATTTCTACTCTCGTTGTAGTTTTAATAACTATAGCTTTGATTTTAATCAATGTAGTGCCAGCGCTTCGCAAAAGGTTTGGCAATCCAGAAAAAACTTCTAGTCCTTGGAAAAAGGCTGTTTGTCTAATAGTAATAGTTGCTGTTTTAGGTGGCGGCATAGGCTACAAACAGTTTGCAGCAACTTCAGGAAAATATGAAGGCCAAACTCTAAGAGTATATAACTGGGGCGAATATGTAGGTGAAAATGTTATTTCAAGATTTGAAAAAGCAACTGGTGCAAAAGTCGTATTGGATAATTACGATTCAAACGAACAGATGTATATCAAACTTGCAAATGGGGAAAGCTATGATGTTATAGTCCCTAGTGATTATATGATCCAGAGATTGATAAAAGAAAATATGCTTCAAAAACTTGATCAGGATAAGTTGGATTGTTTGGATTTAATTGATGATAGAGTTAAAAACTTATCTTATGATCCAGGTAACAAGTATTCTGTACCATATTTTTGGGGTACTGTAGGTATTGTTTACGACAAGACAAAAGTAGATATAAAGGATCTTGAAAAAGAGGGATTCGATATATTTAGAGATGAAAAATATAAAGGTGAAACTTACCTTTACGATTCAGAGCGTGATTCATTTATGATGGCTCTAAAAGCTTTGGGGTATTCTATGAATACTACAGATGTTGATGAGTTAAATGAAGCATATAATTGGCTAGTCGACTGTGTTAAGAAAACTGATCCAGAGATAGTAACTGATGAAATAATCGATAATATGGCTCAAGGTCGTAAAGCTCTTGGTCTTATGTATTCAGGTGATGCAACTTACGTAATGAGCGAAAATAAAAATATGGGTTACTATATGCCAAAATCAGGTACAAACCTATGGTCAGATGCTATGGTAATACCTAAAAATGCTAAAAATGTGGAGTTGGCTCACGAGTTTATAAACTTTGTTTCAAGTTACGAAAGTGCTATGGATAATTCTACTTATGTTGGTTATACTTCACCAAATAAGGAAGTATTAAATGAACTAAAAGGTTCAGGGGGAGAGTTTGAAGGTATCAATGCTTATGTTCCGAGAACTAATAACAAAAATGATGAAATATTTTTGTTTAATGACAAGAGCAGAAAAACTATTTCTCAGTTATGGAACAAAGTTAAAATATCTGCATCAAATAATTAAATAACTTTAAATTTTTAAGTTTTTTTTAAAGTTGTATTCCTATAATAATAACTGTAATAAGTAATAAAACACTTATAAAAATTCCCCTCATAAAACTCATTCATATACAAGTAAGAAGATCTTCGTATTTATTGCGAAGGTCTTTTTATTTTATTAAGATTTTCTTAAATTTTATTTTTTTTTGTTGACAGTGTACTAGGTATCGTAGTACACTAAGAACGAAGTTGAACAAGTTAGCAACTTAAATAACTTAAATAACTTAAATAACTTAAAACTGAAGATGAAGTATGCAAGAAACAAAAAGGCATTCTTGCAGGAAATTATAAAATTTTAGGAGGAACTTATGATTAGGTTAGACAATGTCTCTAAGTTTTATTACAACAAGGGCATTATAACCAGCGGGTTTACAAAGGTAAACTTGGAGTTAAATGCTGGGGAGTTTGTGGTTATAACTGGTGAGTCTGGCAGTGGTAAATCAACGCTTTTAAATGTTATTTCGGGCCTTGATACTTACGAGGAAGGTGAGATGTATATCGACGGCCAGGAGACAAGCCATTATACTGAGCAGGATTTTGAGGAGTACAGAAATAAATACATTGGAAATATTTTTCAAAATTTCAACTTGGTAAACAGTTATACAGTTTATCAAAATATTGAGCTTGTGCTTTTGATTAACGGATATACAAAAGATGAGGCGAGACCCAAAGTTGAGGAAATTATAAAAAAGGTTCATTTGGAAGAGTTTGCTAAGAGCAAAGTTTCTAAGCTTAGCGGTGGTCAGAAGCAGCGTGTGGCAATTGCTAGAGCCCTTGCAAAGGAAACTGATATAATTGTTGCCGATGAGCCTACAGGAAATCTTGACAGCAAGTCTGCTGAGTCTGTAATCCAGCTTTTAAGTGAGATTTCAAAGGACAAGTTGATAGTAGTAGTTACTCACAATTACGAACAGTTTGAGTCTTATGCAACTAGACGTATTAAGATGAATGACGGACGCATCAGTGAGGATGAAATAATTAAAAAGGCTATGCCAGCTGGAAATTTTGAAAAAAATAGTAGCACAGCAGTAGCAAAGAATGTAGCAAAGACTGGAGCAAAGAAAAGTGAGCAGATTAGTTTTAAAAATAAGCTCAGGCTGGGAACAAGAAATGCGTTTAATATTGTTCCTAAATTTATATTGCTCATGGTAGTATTTTTATTTTTAGTTTTTTCAGTAGTAGGCGAGTACGGATCACTTAAAAAAAGCGAAAGCGAGATGATTGGAAGTGGATACAACGTTTATTTTAGGGATCAAGATGAAACTCGTATCGTTTTAAGCAGTGGAAATAAAAAACCTTTAACAAATAGTGATTACAAAAAGATTGAAAAAATAGAAGGTGTTAAAACCCTTGAAAAAAACGATGTAGCCTTGGATAGCGGTTACTGGCTAGAGGGAGAAAACGCAACTGCGGATAGCAATAACTTGTTTTCAGGAGTAAATTTTTCTTTAGATTGTAAAGTTAGAAACAGCAGCAAATTTGAAGGTAAGATAAAATACGGTCGTCTGCCTAAGAAAAACAACGAAATAATACTTGAAGTAAACAACAACAATTATTATTTCGGCAAGGAAGAAGCAGCGAAAGCTGTTGTTGGGCAAAATGTAAAGCTACACGAGTCAGAATCAGATTACGACTCACAGGCTGATACTGAAATGTCAAAACTAAAAGTTGTAGGATTGGCATACAGTGATGATGTTCAGCAGTGGACTTCAAATGTATATGCAAGTTCACATATGATAGAACATGTCAATATGAATGCAATTATGTACAATTCTGTTACAAAGATAAAAATCGGTTCTAAAGAGATTAATACCGATAACGGAGAACTAAGACTTGTAATTAACAATGATGTGCCAAAGGGCAAAGTTTATGCAGCAGATATTGCAAATGGATTTTTTAGCAGTGTCAGCGCCTTATACAATAATATTGAGATAAGTATGACCAATATCTACGGTAGCCACACAGAAAAACTACAGATAAGCAAGATTTTAAATGGTAAAAATATTAAATCAACACTTGGTATAAAAGATTTTGAAAGTTGCTCAAATGCAATTTTCGTAAATCCAAGTGATATGAAAAACTTAACTTCAAAAAATAATTATCAGTATTCAGTATTTGCAAGTGATGTTTCACAGGTTGATAAGATAACAAGTCAATTAAAAGATATGGGATACAAGCCTTTGGCTATAAAAAACACATTGAAAGTTCCTGCCATGGAAGAGCTAATGTTTAAGATTGTTAAAGTACCTATGATCGTATTTTTAATTTTGACTATGTTCTTTGTTTCATACTTTGTTATTAAATTGATTTTAAGAAGTCGCAGTGATTATTTTGTTATTTTGAGGATTTTAGGAATGAATAATAAAAACGCCAAACACGTTTTAGATGTTGAAATGCTTCTCGATGCAAACATTGCATTTGCACTACTACTAATCTGTTTAGCAGTAGTAAAAGCAGGCATGATAAATATAAGATATCTAGTAACTCTTGTTGGTATGTTAACAGTTAAAGAAATAGTTTTATTGTATGTTGTAATTATGGCTATGGTTTACTTGATTTCAAGAAGATTTTCAAGAAGCCTGTTTAAAAAATCAGCTATGAGCACATTTAGAGAGGAGGTGTAGCCATGTTAAAAATATCAAAAGTAAATAAATATTTCAATAAAGGTAAGAAAAATCAAATACATGTTATTGATAATACTTCCATTGATTTTGGAGCAAATGGCATGGTAGCACTATTAGGTCCTTCTGGATGTGGTAAGACTACACTTTTAAATGCTATAGGCGGTCTTGATAAAGTAAATGGGGGCGAGATTTTTGTAAATGGCAAATCTATAGCAAAAGGGAGAACAGGAAAAAAAGATGCCATTCGTAATGAATATATAGGTTACATTTTCCAAAACTACAACCTTGTAGATGATATGACTGTTTACGACAATGTTGCTATTGTATTGAAAATGCTAGGTGTCAAGGACAAGGATGAAATTGAAGAAAAAGTAAGATACGTACTTGAAAAAGTAGGTATGTGGAGATACCGCAAAAGATTTGCAGGTATGTTATCTGGTGGTGAACGCCAGAGAGTAGGCATAGCTAGAGCTATTGTAAAAAATCCACCTATTATAATTGCCGACGAGCCAACAGGAAATTTAGACAGCAAAAACACTTTGGAAGTTATGAATATAATTAAGGCTATTTCCAAAGATAAGCTTGTTATACTTGTAACTCACGAAGAAAATTTGGCCAATTTCTATGCAACACGCATAATCCGTCTAAGAGATGGAAAAGTTGTTTCAGATGAGGTAAATGATCACGAAAACGGACTTGACTATGTAATAGACAATCGCATATATCTTGGCGATATGTCTAAAATGGAAAAAATAGAAAGTGAAGATCAAAATACAAATATCAATATTTATAGAAATGACGATGAAAAAGTTAATCTGGATATAGTTATTAAAAACGGCAATATCTATATTAAAACTGATAACAGCAAGCGTCATATGGAAGTTGTCGATGATAACAGCAGCGTAGAAATCGTTCAAGGTAACTACAAGGAAATGACAAAAGAAGAACAGGCAAAATACGGTTTTGATAGTGAAATTTTAAAGCACAAAGGGAAAATAAAGTTTTCATCAACAATAGGTTTTTGGGAAATGATGAAGAATGGCTTTTCGAAGGTGCTTAACTATCCAAAAACTAAAAAGATTTTGCTTTTAGGATTTTTGTTATCAGCAATGTTTATACTATTTTCAATCAGCAATATATTTGGAGCGGCAACTTTAGACGAAAGTAAATTTGTAACTATTAATAAAAATTACTTAAGAGTTGAAAGCAAAAGTATTCCAGTTAAAACCTATGAAAAATATGAAAAGGATAAGGATACAAATTATATCCTGCCGGGAGACAGCAGAGTAAAAATGCTGCTAAAAATCGATAACTATTATCAGACATCAAAAGATATGGAATACATAACTGGATCTCTTGCAGATACTTCAATGGCAAACAAAGATCAATTAATCGCAGGTAAAATGCCTAAAAACAATAGAGAAATCCTGGTGGATACATGGGCTTTAACTAGTAATTTTACAGGTGAAGATGGTACACTGCCACAGGCTGGATTTAAAAATAAAAAGGATATAATCGGACAAAATGTAGATTTGGGACTTTTGGGCAAATTTAAAATTGTAGGTATTACAGAGTCAGGCAGTCCATCTATCTATATGGATAAAATCTGGTTAGACGATGTAATTGCAAGTCAACCTGAAGCAAATGATGAAGAATCAAATACTGATGACGAGGCACAAACAACTTTTATGAGCTACAATCATGCAAAATCAAATATAAAAGTTGAAAAGGGCAGCATTCCAAATAACGATTACGAAGTAATGGTTGATATTGATAAACAAGATGAGATATCCATAGGCACTAAATTGGAAACAAAAGTAAATGGAAAACAATTAAAAGTCGTAGGATTTTACTCAAGTGAAAATTCTTTAGATACGATGTTAACTAACAGTAAAACAGTTAAATATATCAACTTAGCTTCAAAATCAGGACTAGTTATATCTTCAAAAAATCCTGATAAAACAATGGAAAAAGTATCAAATGACGGATTGAATATTGGAGATGCTTACACTATTAGCAAAGATAAATATCAATCAGAAATAGCAACAAAAACTAATACTATTAAGATTATGGCTGCGGTTATATTGCTAATATCATTTATTGAAATTTACTTGATTATGAGAGCTTCATTTTTATCTCGCATAAAGGAAGTTGGAGTATATCGTGCTATAGGCATGAAAAAATTTGATATATATAAAATGTTTATAGGTGAAATTTCGGCTATTACAACTATTGGAAGTATGCCTGGATTTGTGTTTATGTGTTACATTTTACATAAGATTACAGGTGTATTCATGTTGGCTGATCAGTTTATGTTCAATCCATTTATAGTTATTTTAGGTATTGTAGTGGTTTACGGTATAAATCTAATCTTTGGATTGTTGCCAGTATGGAAAACGGTGAGAAAAACTCCAGCTGAAATTTTGGCTAGAACAGATATATAAGATTGATGAAAAAGATTACCTTTTAGGTAGTCTTTTTCTTTTAAATGTAATATAATGGGAGTATATTTTAAGGAATTAAGGAGAAAATAGTTATGATGGATATATATAATTACTTAAGACAATTCCCAGATGAAAACGGGTATTTTGGTCAGTACGGTGGCAGATTTGTTTCTGAAAAACTGAAACCAGCTTTCGAAGAGATAACAACTGCCTACCAAACAATATGTCATTCCTCACAATTTATTGCAGAGCTAAGACGTATTAGAAAAGAGTTTCAGGGTAGACCAACTCCTGTTTACCACTGCGAAAGATTATCTAGGAATGTGGGCGATGGTACTTGCCAGATTTATTTGAAGAGAGAGGATTTAAATCACACTGGGGCACACAAGCTAAATCACTGTATGGGCGAAGGCTTGCTTGCAAAATATATGGGCAAGAAAAAATTGATTGCCGAAACTGGAGCAGGTCAGCACGGTGTAGCTCTTGCAACAGCCGCAGCATATTTTGGACTAGAGTGCGAAATACATATGGGGGAAGTGGATATTGCAAAACAGGGACCAAATGTTACTCGTATGAAGATTTTAGGAGCAAATGTTGTGCCTGTTACACATGGACTTAAGACTCTAAAGGAAGCGGTGGATTCAGCTTTTGAAGCTTATGCAAGAGATTACAAAGATGCGATTTACTGTATTGGATCTGCTTTAGGGCCTCATCCATTCCCTATGATGGTTAGAGATTTCCAGATGTGTATCGGCGAAGAGATGAAAGAACAGTTTAAGGAAATGACAGGACTTTTACCTGATGCTGTTATCGCTTGCGTAGGTGGAGGTAGTAACTCAATTGGTACTTTTGTTCCTTTTGTTGGAGATCCTGTTGATATCTATGGAGTTGAGCCTTTAGGAAAAGGTCCAGAACTAGGAAACCATGCGGCTTCTATGCAATTTGGTACAAAGGGAGAGCTTCATGGATTTGAAAGCTATCTACTAAAAGATGAAAATGGGGAAGCGGCTCCTGTTTATTCTATTGCTAGTGGTCTTGATTATCCAGCAGTAGGCCCAGAACATGCAATGCTTCACGATATGGATAGAGTTAAATATGTTTCAGTTACAGATGATGAAGCTATGGATGCATTTTTCAAGTTATCAAGACTTGAGGGCATCATCCCTGCAATTGAAAGTGCTCACGCAGTAGCATATGCAATGAAACTAGCCGAAGAAAGAAAACAGGGAGCGATACTTGTTACTTTAAGCGGTAGAGGGGATAAGGATATCGACTATGTAGTTGAAAACTATGGTTTCGGCGAAAAATTTATGAAATAGTTTTTTAAATGCAGAGTCTGCGGGCTCTGCTTTTCATGTAATTAGAAAGGTGAAATTATGATTAAAAACCTGTTAGAAAATGTGAGAAAAAGTACACCACTTGTACATAATATTACAAATTACGTAACTGTAAATGATGTGGCAAATGTTTTACTAGCTTGTGGCGGTAGTCCAATTATGGCTGACGATATTGGAGAAGTGGAAGAAATAACATCAATATGCGGCGGATTAAACATAAATATAGGAACACTAAATCAAAACACAATACCATCAATGTTATTGGCAGGTAAAAAATCTAAGGAATTAGGACATCCTGTACTGTTAGATCCAGTAGGAGCAGGTGCTAGTAAACTTAGAACAGAAACTGCTATAAAAATTATGGAAGAGTTAAAACCAACTGCAATTAGAGGCAATATTTCTGAAATAAAAACTTTGGCAACTGGCAGCGGCAGTACAAAAGGTGTTGATGCTGATGTTTCAGATGCAATTACAGAGGAAAATTTAGAAGCAGGCATCAAGTTTGTAAAAGAATTATCTGCAAAGACTGGCAGTATAATTGCTGTAACAGGTGCTATAGATATAGTTGCAGATAAAGATAAAGGGTATATAATAAGAAATGGCAGAGCTGAAATGGGTAAGATTACAGGCACTGGTTGTCAGTTAAGCGCACTTGTAACAGCTTTTATGGTTGCAAATCCAGAAAACAAACTGGAAGCAGTGGCCGCAGCAGTTATGATGATGGGAGTAGCAGGTGAAATCGGATTTGAAAATATGTCACCAACAGATGGTAATGCTACTTACAGAGATAAAATTATAGATGCTATCTACAATATGGATGGCGAAACATTAGAAAGAAGGGCAAAATATGAGATTGTATAATTGTGCACCAGAAGAGTTGCTTCTTTATGCTATTACAGATAGATCTTGGCTAAGAGGTAGCACAGTTTATGAACAGTGTGAAGAGGCTTTAAAAGGTGGAGCAACTATTATCCAGCTTAGGGAAAAAGAATTAGATGACGAAAGTTTTTTAGAAGAAGCAGTTGAAATAAAGAAATTGTGTGAAAAATACAACGTGCCATTCCTGATAAATGACAATGTGGATATAGCTTTGAAAATGGATGCAGACGGTGTTCACGTTGGACAAAGCGATATGGAAGCAGGCAATGTTAGAGAGTTAATTGGGCCAAACAGGATTTTAGGGGTTTCAGCTCAGACAGTTGAGCAGGCACTTAAAGCCGAAGAGCGAGGTGCTGATTATCTAGGTGTTGGCGCAGTTTTCCCAACAGGCACAAAAAAAGATGCAGAGGAAGTTGATTTTGAAACTCTTAAGGAAATTTGCAAAGCTGTAAAAATTCCAGTAGTTGCAATCGGCGGTATTACAAAAGACAATTTGACTCAGCTAAAAGACAGCGGTATCGTTGGAATTGCAGTAATTAGCGCTATTTTTGCGGCAGAGGATATCAAGGCGGCTACAGAGGAACTTTACAAAAAAACGGAAGCGATGGTGAAATAGATGCTAGAAAAATTCAAAGGTATCAAAGGTGCAATTTTCGATATCGATGGAACAGTTTTGGACAGCATGGGTATTTGGGACCAGGCAGGCATAAGATTTTTGGCGAGACACGGAGTGGAGGGCGAAAAGGACTTAGGCAAAATCCTGTTTACTAAAACCATCAGCGAGGCGGCAACATATCTAAATGAAACTTATCATCTAGGAATGACTTTGCAGTCCATTATAGACGGTATCAATGGCGAAGTTGCAGCGTTTTACAAGGACGAGGCTATGGCGAAACCTGGAATGGCAGAGCTGGTAAAAAAAATGAAAATAGCCGGTATAAAAATGACTGTTGCAACATCAACAGACAGAAAAATCTTTACACCAGCGCTAGAAAGACTTGATTTGCTTAAGTATTTTGACGAAGTATACACTTGCAGCGAAATCGGTCACAGCAAAAATGAACCTGATATTTTTTACAAGGCGATGGAATTTATGGACACAAAACCAGAGGAAACATGGCTTTTTGAAGATGGCTTGTACTCAGCTAAAACAGGTAAAAAAATAGGATTAAAAGTAGTAGGAGTGTATGACGAAGTGTCATTGCACGACTGGGAAGAGTTAAAAGAAATTTCAGATGAGATAATCACATTTTAAAATATTACGGATAGATATTTAAAACGAAAGTAATAAAAGATAGAAATAAAAGATAGAAATAAAAGAAAGGAACATTTTTTATGAAAACAGCATTGACTATTGCAGGTAGTGATAGCAGCGGTGGTGCTGGTATCCAAGCTGATATTAAAACTATGTCAGCAAACGGAGTTTTTGCTATGAGCGCTATAACAGCATTAACTGCACAAAATACAACAGGAGTCACTGGTATTATGGATGTAACTCCAGAGTTTTTAGAACAGCAGCTAGATGCAGTATTTACTGATATCTACCCAGATGCAGTAAAAATCGGAATGGTTTCTCAAAAGGAACTTATTGAAACTATCGTAAAAAAATTAAAACAGTACGATGCAAAAAATATTGTAGTGGATCCAGTAATGGTTGCCACAAGCGGTGCGAAACTTATAAGCGATGAAGCTATTGAAACTCTTAAAGAAAAATTGATACCTATTGCTGATTTAATCACACCAAATATCCCAGAAGCAGAAGTTTTAGGTGAAATTGAAATCAAGACAGCTGAAGATATGGAAAAAGCTGCCAAAGATATAGGTCAAAGATTTAATTGTGCAGTGCTATTAAAAGGTGGACACAACTTAAATGATGCAAATGACCTTTTATATGCAGATGGCAAAAGCTATTGGTTTAAGGAAAGACGTATCGACAATCCAAATACTCATGGAACTGGATGCACTCTTTCAAGCGCTATAGCATCTAACCTTGCAAAAGGTATGACTATGGATAAAGCTGTAGAAACAGCTAAAAAATACATCTCATTGGCTCTTGAGGCAATGCTTGATTTAGGTAAGGGCAGCGGTCCTATGAATCACAGTTTTGCAATTTCAAAAGCCACAGAAGAAAATTTAAAATAAGGAAAAGGAAAAAGAAAAGGAAGTGTAATTATGGACGAGGTCGCGCAAAGGCGAGAGAAAAAAGTTTTGTTATTGTCATTTTGGGCAGGCGTAGCATTTGTTGTAGTTGAGTTTTTAATGACTCTGTATTCAGGGTCCCAGTCAGTCTTAACTGACACATTATTTGATGCTATAGAAATAGTAGTGATAGCATTAACTATTTTTATAGTACCACTGTTCTATGTGCCTATAAGTGAAAAACATCCATTTGGATATTCACAAGTTGAAAGTATCTTTATACTTCTCAAAGGCTTCATGTTTATAGCAGTTATGATAAGCTTAATTATGAATAACGTTCAGATTTTATTAAGCGGTGGTAACAAAGTTGATCATTTGCAAATATCTTTATTTGAAACTGTTTTAACAGGAATGAGTATCTTGGTTTATATACTGCTTACAAAGATGAACAAAAAGGTTTCGTCGCCTACAGTAAATGTTGAAATTTACGGCTGGAAAGTTGATATTATCGGAAGTATAGGAGTTTCTTTAGCATTTTTTATAGCTTCTATGTTTCATGGCACTAGATTGGAAGTTATAATTCCATATTTTGACCAGATTGTCGCTATAGTATTGGGAGTTTTAATGCTTCCCGAACCTATAAAGATGATAATTTCCGCTTTTAGAAATATTGTGTTATTGCCTCCAAGTGAAGAGGTTACAGATGATATAAAACTTAAGACTACAGAGGTTTTAGACAATTATCCTTATGAACCAGTTTTTTATGACATAACAAAAACAGGCAGAAAAATGTGGATCTCAATATATTTTAAAACTAAGGCAGAAAAAGTTTCCTTTAAAGAACTTAGAAAAGCCGATATCAAACTTAAAGAAAAAATATCAGCTACATACGATAATTGTTATGTTGAACTTATACCAGATGTTTCAGTAGACGAATAGTATCTTATTGATAATACATTGCTTAATATGGTAAAATAAGTATATTATTGCATAACGGATGATTATATAAAGGAGAAGGGAACATGAAGTGTTATATTTTAATGGGTAGCCCAAGAAGAGAAGGAAATACAGCGGCTCTAATAACACCGTTTGTAGAAGAAATGGAAAAACAAGGAGTAACTTGTGAAATGGATTGGCTATACGACATGGATATAAACGGTTGTGTAGCATGTAGAAATTGCCAAAAGAATTTTGAAGAGACTAATTGTGCCATCGATGATGATATGCAAGAAGTGTTTAAAAAAGTAGATAGTAGCGATATAATTATCTTTGCTACTCCTATTTATTCATGGTATTGTACAGCTCCTCTAAAAGCAGCTATGGATCGTATGGTTTACGCTTTCAATAAAATCTATGGCGGAGAAAAAGGCCCAAAGCTTTGGAGCGGTAAAAAACTTGCATCTATTACTACAAGTGGATATCCACCAGAAAAAGCTATGCATCTTTGGGATGAAGGCTTGAAAATGTACGCTAAACACAGCGATTTAAACTATGTAGGCGTAGTAGGAGAAAGACAAAAAAATTATACTTTACCTTTTATGGATGAGGAAAAAGCAGAACACATGCGTCAATTTGCAAGAGAAATCTTGTCAAAATAAATTATTAATTATTTAAAGAAGAGAGGGAATATTGTGAAAACTATTTTTTCAAAATGGAACAAGATAAGTCTTGTTAAACAGATTTTATTAGGACTTATCATCGGTATTGTTTTAGCGGTTACAATACCTAAAAAAGTAGCTTTTATTACTATCTTTGGAAAACTATTTGTAGGAGCTCTTAAATCTGTAGCACCTATACTAGTATTATTCTTAGTAATTTCAGCTATTGCACAACACAAAACTGGCCAAAAAACAAATATGAAGAGAATTGTAAGCTTATATCTAATCGCTACATTGTTCGCTTCACTTACTGCGGTTGCAGCAAGCTTTATGTTTAAAGTTAAATTGATTCTTCCAGATCCACAGGCAGGAGATTTAACTCCTCCAGGAGGCATCTTAGAAGTATTAAAAGACTTAGTATTTAAGATTGTAGATAACCCAGTAAATGCATTGTTAAATGCTAACTACATCGGTATCTTAGCAACAGCTGTTATTTTAGGATTTGCTTTAAAACATGCAAGTGAAAGCTCAAAAATATTTATTGAAGATATGGCAAATGCAGTATCACAGGTAGTTAGATGGGTAATTAAACTAGCTCCACTAGGCGTTATGGGACTTGTATTTGATGCTATTTCAACTACTGGTGTTAAATCACTTGCACAGTATGGAAAAATCATACTATTACTACTTGGAACAATGTTCTTTGTAGCTCTTGTTGTAAATCCGATTATCGTATTTATAAATACAAGAAAAAATCCATATCCATTGGTACTTCAGTGTATAAAAGAATCTGGTATTTACGCATTTTTCACTAGAAGTTCAGCAGCTAATATACCTGTAAATATGAGCCTATGTGAAAAATTAGGTTTAGATAAGGATACTTATTCTATTTCTATTCCTCTAGGGGCAACAATCAACATGGGTGGTGCAGCTATTACAATTGCAATTTTAACATTATCAGCAACTTACACTTTGGGCATTGCAGTTGATTTCCCAACAGCTATAGTACTATGTCTATTGTCAGCTGTAAGTGCTTGTGGTGCGTCAGGTGTAGCAGGTGGTTCACTACTATTGATACCTCTTGCATGTAGTTTATTTGGTATTCCAAATGATATTGCAATGCAGGTTGTAGGCGTTGGTTTCATAGTAGGTGTACTTCAGGACTCATGCGAAACTGCTCTAAACTCATCAACAGACGTATTATTTACAGCTACTGCTGAATACGCTGAAGCTAGAAAACAGGGTGAATAGTACAATTGTTATTTAAAACTCAAAAAACATAGTAAATCTTATGTTTTAGTGACAAAAAACAAAAAATTGTGCTAACTTTAATACAAAATTACAGATTTGATATTGTTATTCTAGACAATTTCAGATAAAATAGAAATGTAAGAAGTATAAATTAAATTTTATGGAGGACTCAAAATGAGCAAAATGATTAAAATCGTTGACGGTAACGAGGCTGCAGCATACGTCGCTTATGCCTTTACAGAAGTTGCCGGAATCTATCCGATTACACCATCTTCACCTATGGCAGAAAAAACTGACGAATGGTCAGCTGTAGGTCAGAAGAACATTTTCGGACAGCCAGTTAGATTAGTTGAAATGCAGTCAGAAGCAGGTGCAGCTGGTGCTGTACACGGTGCATTAGAATCAGGTGCACTAGCTACTACATACACTTCATCACAGGGTCTAATGCTTATGATCCCAACACTACACAGAATTTCAGGACAGAGACATCCAGGCGTTTTACACGTAGCATCAAGAACAGTTGGTACTCATGCATTCTCAATTTTCGGAGACCACTCAGACGTTATGAACTGTAGACAGACTGGATTTGCTATGCTTTCTTCAGGAAGCGTACAGGAAATTATGGACCTTGCAGGTATCGCTCACTTATCAGCAATCAAAGCAAGAATCCCATTCCTACACTTCTTTGACGGATTCAGAACTTCTCACGAAATTCAGAAGGTTGAAGCTCTAAGCTATGATGAATTTGCTAAGCTAGTTGACTACGATGCATTAAATGCATGGAAAAAAGGAGCTCTAAACCCTGAAACACCTACACTAAGAAGTACTGTACAGAACCCTGACATCTACTTCCAGGTAAGAGAAGCAAACAATGAAGACTACGACAAACTTCCAGACATCGTAGAAGATTACATGGCTGAAATCACAAAGCTAACTGGAAGAGAATACCACACATTTAACTACTATGGTGCTGACGATGCAGAAAAGATCATCATCGCTATGGGTTCAGTTTGTGGAGCTATCCAGGAAGTAATCGATAGACTAAACGGAGAAGGACAGAAACTAGGTCTAGTTCAGGTTCATCTATACAGACCATTCTCAGTTGAACATATGATGAGAGCTATTCCTAAGACTGTTAAGAAAATTGCAGTAATCGACAGACTAAAAGAAGCAGGTGCTGTTGGTGAACCTCTATACGAAGATGTATGTTCAGCATACAACGAAATTGAAGGCGAAAGACCAATAATCCTTGCTGGTAGATATGGTCTATCATCTAAGGATACAGATCCTGCATGCATTAAAGCTATCTACGATAACCTAGATGCAGCAGATCCAATCAACCACTTCACAGTTGGTATTAACGATGATGTTACTCATAAGTCACTACCACTTGACACTGAATTCCATATCACAAACGAAGGAACTATCAGCTGCAAGTTCTGGGGACTAGGTTCAGACGGTACTGTTGGTGCTAACAAGAACTCAATCAAAATCATCGGTGACCAGACAGACAAATACTGTCAGGCTTACTTCGAATATGATACTAAAAAATCATTTGGTATCACTAAGTCTCACTTAAGATTTGGAGACGATCCAATTAGATCAACTTACTTAGTTAAGAGTGCTGACTTCGTTGCTTGTCACAACCAGAACTACTTAACTCAGTATGACATTATTAGCGAACTAAAACCAGGTGGAACATTCCTATTAAACTGCCAGTGGTCTGTTGATGAATTAGACCAGCATATTCCAGCTGAAATCAGAAGATACATTGCTAACAACGATATTAAATTCTACATTATCGATGCTAACAAATGTTCACAGGAAATCGGTCTAGGTAACAGATCAAACATGGTACTACAGGCTGCATTCTTCAACCTATCTCAGGTAATTCCTGTTGATGATGCTGTTAAGCACATGAAAGAAGCAGTTAAGAAGACATTTGGTAAAAAAGGTGAAAAGATTGTAAACATGAACATGGAAGCTGTTGATGCTGGTATCAATGCTCCTGTAAAAGTTGAAGTTCCAGCAAGCTGGAAAGATGCTCAGGATGCACCTGCAGCAGAAGCTAAGGAAGTACCTGCATTCATTACAGATATCCTAGAACCATGTAACGCACAGAAAGGTGATTCACTACCTGTAAGTACATTTGTTGATTCAAAAGACGGTGTTATGCCTCTAGGAACTTCAAGATACGAAAAGAGAGGTATTGCTACTGCTCTACCTGTATGGGACGCAACAAAGTGTATCCAGTGTAACCAGTGCTCATACGTATGTCCACATGCTGTAATCAGACCATTCCTACTTGACGAACAAGAAGTTGCTAACAAACCAGCTGGATTTGAAGTAACTGATGCTAAGGGTAAAGGTCTTGAAGAGTACAAATACGCTATGCAGGTTTCAACTCTTGACTGTACAAGCTGCGGCGTTTGCGTAGCAACTTGTCCAAAGGGTGGAGAAGCTATTAAGATGGTTCCAGTTGAAGATGTTGATCTAGATCAGACAAACTGGGATTACGCTATGACAATTACAGACAAGACAGAAAGCGTAGACAAGTTTACAGTTAAGGGTTCTCAGTTCTACCAGCCACTTCTTGAATTCTCAGGAGCTTGCGCAGGTTGCGGAGAAACTGCTTACGCTAAACTATTAACTCAGCTATTTGGAGATAAGATGTACTTTGCAAATGCAACTGGATGTACTCAGGCTTGGGGTGCTGCTATGCCAAGTATTCCTTACTGCAAGAACAAAGAAGGTAAGGGTGTTGCATGGTCAAACTCACTATTCGAAAACAATGCTGAATTCTCTTATGGTATGTGCCTAGCTGTAATTCACCAGAGAGAAAACGTTAAGATCGACGTTGAAAAACTACAGGGAATGGTTGCTGCTGACAGTGCAGAAGCTGCTGCTATTGCTAAGTGGTTCGAAACTTACGATGATCTTGATGAATCAGCAAAAGCTACAAAAGAATTAGTTGCTGTATTAGAAGATACAAAACTAACAGGCGAAGCTCTAGAAGTTGCAAAAACTATCCTAGACAAGAAATCTCACCTAGCTAAGAAAACTATGTGGATGTACGGTGGAGACGGATGGGCTTATGACATCGGTTACGGTGGTCTAGACCACGTATTTGCTATGGGCGAAGACGTAAACGTACTTATCGTTGACACAGAAGTTTACTCAAATACAGGTGGACAGTCATCAAAGGCTACTCCAATCGGTGCTGTAGCTCAGTTCCAGGCTTCAGGTAAGAAGACTCAGAAGAAGGACCTAGGAAGACTAATGATGACTTACGACAACGTATATGTTGCACAGTGCGCAATGGGTGCTAACCCTAACCAGCTAATGAAGGCTATTAAAGAAGCTGAAGCACATAAAGGACCTTCAATTATTATTTGTTACGCTCCTTGTATCAACCACGGTATCAAGAGAGGTATGAACAACGCTCAGGAAGAAATGAAAGCAGCTGTTGAATCAGGATACTGGAACCTATACAGATGGAACCCAGAAGACAAAGTTCTAAGCTTAGATTCTAAGGAACCTTCAAAAGACTTCATGGAATTCCTAAGAGGCGAAGTAAGATACTCTGCACTAGATATTACTTTCCCTGAAAATGCAAAAACTCTATTTGCAGAAGCTGAATCTTCAGCAAAGGAAAGATACGAATACTACAAAAATCTTGCAGAAAACAAATAATTAAAATATAATATAATTGATGGGAATATCGCAATTAGGTCTTGACTAATGCGATATTTCCTATATTATATATAAATGTAACAAAAAAGATGTAAAAAAGTTATCAGGAGGGTACAAAATGGATTTCATTAAAGAGTATCAGCAAAAACTGAGAACTCCAGAAGAAGCTGTAAAAGTTGTTAAAAGTGGAGACTGGGTTGACTACAGCGTATCACTAGGATTCCCTACACTACTTGACGAAGCATTAGCAAAGAGAAAAGATGAATTAGAAGATGTTAAAATCAGAGGATATCTTGTATTGCAGCCTATCGCAGCAGTAGAAGCAGATCCAAACAGAGAAACATTTACTTACAATTCATGGCATTGCAGTGGTTACGAAAGAAAACTATGTGATAGAGGACTTTGTAACTACATCCCAATGATTTTTAGAAACGTAGCAGCATACTATGAAAAATATCTAACAGTAAACGTTGCTATGATGGCAGTTCCTCCAATGGATGAACACGGCTATTTCAACTTCTCTTTAAACAATGCTACAGCTAAAGCTACTTTAGATGCAGCAGATGTGGTTATTTTAGAAATCAATGAAAACCTACCAAAAGTTTTCGGTGGATTTGACGAATGCATCCACATTTCTGATGTAGATATGATAGTTGAAGGACCTCATGGACCTCTTGCTACACTTGGCTCACCAGCAGCAACTGATATTGATCAGATTATTGCTAAACAGGTAGTAGAAAACATGAGAGATGGATCAACTATCCAGATTGGTATCGGTGGTATGCCTAATGCTGTAGGTCAGATGATTGCTCAGTCAGACCTTAAGGATTTAGGTATTCATACTGAATTACTTGTAGACGCATATCTAGATATGTACAAAGCAGGTAAGATTACTAATAAAGCAAAAAATATTGATAGAAACAAAGGGGTATTTGGATTTGCATTAGGTTCACAGGATTTATATGACTGGGTTAGAGAAAACCCTGGTTGTGTAACAGCTCCTATCGACTATGTAAACCATCCAGAAGTTATTTCAAAACTTGATAATTTCGTATCTATCAACAACTGCATTTCTGTTGACCTTTACGGTCAGATCTGCGCAGAAAGTGCAGGAACAAGACATATCAGTGGTACAGGCGGACAGTTAGACTTCTTAACAGGTGCGTTTGAAGCTAAAGGTGGACAGAGCTTCATCTGTATGACTTCATCATTTGTTGACAAACAGGGAAATCACAAATCAAGATTTATGCCTAAGTTCAACGGAGACATCGTAACTGACCCAAGAAGCCAGAGCTTTATCCTTGTTACTGAATACGGTCTTGTAAACCTAGCAGGTCTATCAAGTTGGGAAAGAGCAGAAAAACTAATTTCTATCGCTCACCCAGACCACAGAGAAGACTTGATCAAAGCTGCTGAAGAGCAGAAGATTTGGAGAAAGTCTAATAAAAAATAAAGGAGAGAGTTAATATGGAAAAGAAAAAAGGCGGTACTGACTTTGTATTTGTCGGTTTAGCACTATTCGCTATGTTCTTTGGAGCAGGTAACCTTATTTTCCCACCAGAACTAGGTGTTAAATCAGGTCCATTATGGTTCGTAGGTTTCCTATGCTTCCTACTTGCAGACGCAGGTCTTGCAGTTCTAGGTGTAATCGCAATGGCTAAGGTTGATGGAGATATCAACAACGTTACTGGTACAATGGGTAAAAAAGCTGGTATTATTCTTAATACAGTTGTAATCCTATGTATCGGACCTGGAGTTGCTATTCCAAGAACAGCAACTGTATCATATGGTCTAGGAGCTGCTCCAGTATTTGGTCTAGCAGCAGATGGTCTACCACTAGCAGTTTACTCAGTAGTATTCTTTGTAATCGTATTGGCATTAACAATTAAGCCATCAAAGGTAGTAGACATTATCGGTAAGTTCCTAACACCATTCCTAGTAGTTGCATTACTAGTACTAATCGTAATCGGATTTGTTAAACCAGGTTCAGACATTCAGGCTGCAATTGCAGGATTTGATGCTGCTGGAACTGTTAAATACGGTATCAGCCAGGGATACCAGACAATGGATGGTATGGCTGCTTTATTCTTCGGAATTATTATTATCAACTCAGTTCGTGCAAACGGACATACTGAAAAGAGCGATACAACTAGAGAAGTACTAAAATCAAGTGTAATCGCTGGAGTATTATTATTCATCGTATACGGTGGACTAGCTTACTTAGGAGCAACAACTGGACAGCTATGGAAAGCAGACGTTGCTGCTGAAGCAGTTGACCAGGCAGGTCTAGTAAGTCATATTATCGATCACTTAATGGGATATCCTGGAACAGTTATCTTAGGTATCTCAGTACTACTAGCATGTCTAACAACAGCTATTGGTCTAACATCATCAGCTGCTGACTACTTCTCAGGATTTGCAAAAGATGAAACAAAGAGAGAAAAAGTATATCAGATTGTATGCGTAGTTGTATGTGTTGTATCAGCTCTACTAGCTAACCTAGGTCTAGCAGCAATCTTAAGCATTGCTGCTCCAATTCTAGGATTAGTATATCCTGTAGTAGTATTCCTAATGATTGCTGCTCTATTTAGAAAATATCTAAAGAAGAAGGCTGCATATCAGCTAGGTGCTATCGGTGCATTTGTAACAAGCTTACTATCAGTACTAGCTGCAGACAACGGTGGATTCTTCGGACTTAAAGTAGAAGCATTTAACTTTATTAAGAGCCTTCCACTAGACAGCTACGGATTTAACTGGGTAGTTCCTACATTAGTTCTAATGATTATCGGATGCCTAGTACCAAGCAAAGAAATTGAACAGCTTGACTAATATATAGTTAATCGCAATAAAACTTTGAATGAGCAAAACAAAAAAAGTCTGACATTTTGTCAGGCTTTTTTTAAGTTTATGTGAAGATTTATGTTCGTTTTTGATGAAATTTAACGGTTATGTGAAGAAAAAATGAACAATTGTGAAGAAATTGTGCATTCCTTGACCTGAAGTAAAAATCAATGTATCATAACGTCTGTAAGAAAAAAGGAGATATTTATGGTTAATTTTGAAAACAAAAATGTTGAAGCGACGGTTAAGGAAGCTTACAACAAAATTAAAAATTTAAGAAAGAGAACAAAGGAACTAATTTGTATCGGTATGACAGTTATGATGCTTGGTTCATTTGTTGTATATGATGCAGCTACAGGTGTTGCATACGCATCTGGTAGTAATGGAGATCCTTGCTCAATTATGGCAGGTACTCAGGAAATCGCAGTTGTTCAGTCAAGAAGCGATGCTGAAAATGTAATCAAAAACATTAAAGAAGCTTATGGCAAAGACAGCAACTCAACTGCAATGGTTAGCCCAGCGTTAACTATTCAGGAAAAAGAATATGTAGTTGCAGAGTCTGTAGATGTAATGACTACAGCAGAAGCAACAGAAGAAATTCTTGAAAAAAATGAAGGCGATGATCCAATTTTCACAGTTACAGTAACACAACCTGTAGTTACAACTCAGAAAATCAAACAGAAAACTAAAGTTGTAAAAACAGATAGCCTAAAAAAAGGCAAGAAAAAAGTTGCTAAAAAAGGTAAAGCTGGTGAAAAAATCGTTTTAGGTCAGCAGACATTAGTAAACGGTGAAGTTACTGACTCAACTGTATATTCAGAAGAAGTTACAGTTAAACCTCAGACTAAAGTTGTTTACAAAGGAACAAAAGTAGAAAAGAAAGAAGAAACAAATAATGATTCTTCTAATTCAAATAGCTCAAGTTCATCAAGCAACTCATCAAGTTCATCAAGCTCAAGTTCATCAAGCAATGTTAGCTACAATGCATCAAAGAGCAATGGCATTGTTGGATATGCACAGGGCTTCCATGGTGTACCATACGTTTACGGTGGATCAACACCAGCAGGATTTGACTGTTCAGGATTTACAAGTTATGTTTACAGAGCATTTGGCGTAAGCTTACCAAGAACTTCAGGTGCTCAGGCTAGTTGCGGTAGAGCAGTATCAGCAAGCGAAGCTAAACCAGGAGATTTAGTAGTAATGCCAGGACATGTTGGTATCTACGCTGGTAATGGCATGATGGTACATGCACCAAGACCTGGAAAGAGCGTTTGTACAGTTCCAATTTGGCAGAGCTGTAGCTTTAGAAGACTTGTCTAATAAAAAAATATGCTATAACGGAAATCAAGAGCGTCTATTGAAAAATAGGTGCTCTTTTTTGTTGTTCTATAAATAATTACGCATAAATATAAAATTTCATTAAAAGAAACTAACTGAAAATATAGAAAAGCAAATAAATTAAAATAAATACCGACTGATTGACTTGAGGAGGGCGTCTTTCAATCGGTATTTACCTATTTTATATCTAACGTTGTGTAGTTTTCTGATCCAACAATCATCATATTAAATTGCTTGTACTGTTTTAACTCTTCTTTTGAAATATTTACAACCTTGTTAAATATTTCGTTTTCTTCAAGGATATATCTTGAAACGATTGTTTTAATTGCAACCGGTGAAAAAATTGGAGGATTACCTATGCCTGTAAGCAGTCCAATTGCAGGGATACCACGTTGCATTGGATTCATCAACAGTAAATGAATTTTTTCGGATTTGTTAGTCTGGTTTATGAAGGTTGCGTGTGAAGTAGCATCAAAGCTTTCGAGCACGCCATTGTAAATATTGTCGCAATTATCTATATCGTCAAAGTCGTTTACACCCTTATACAAAATTGCGTCAGCGCTGTTAGTTTTTTCCTGATTAGGAGTAAGCTGCAAAACAGACTTAGTTAATTTTTTGTTGCGACCATCGTAAAAGTACATATAGTATTGAGAATGGTCGAAGTATGAGTTGTTAAGTACTATTGTCTTGTTAGTTTTTGGCGACTTATAGTTTATGAGATGAGTCAAATCCATATCTAAAGCTTCAGATATATCAAGCAGTGTATCGATATCAATAGAAATAGATCCATTTTCGTATTTTGATAAAGTAGCTTTACTCTTGTTTATCATCTTAGAAAATTCCTCAATTGTATAACCTTTTCTTTTTCTACTATTTCGTATTCGCTGTCCAACATATTGTGTGATTTTGCTCATTAAAATATTACCTCCCTTAGCCTATTTTACTCTGAAATATTTGTGTTAGTCAATGAAAAGTTTCATCAAAAGGGAAAAATCTATAGATTTTAGCAAAAAAACTAATAAAATATTTAAAAATCGCAAAAATAGCTATAAAAGTTTCGTTTAATTAGCACTAGTTATTAAATAAGATATTAATATGAAACCGATAGTATTTGGTTTTAAGCATAAAATAAGGTAAAATTATAGATATAAATAAATATGTCTTACATTGCTAAATTTTAAAGAAAAGGATGTGAATCAATTGGCAAAAGGAAAACTAACAATTAGAGCAGACAGATGTAAGGGTTGCGAACTTTGCGTATCTGTTTGTCCAAAAAACATTTTGGCTTTAGAAGAAGTTAAAGTAAACAAGAAGGGATATCACAACGTATACGTTACAAATCCAGATGAATGTATCGCTTGTGCTAGCTGTGCGCTAATGTGTCCTGATGGAATTATCAATGTTTATAAGGAGGAAGCGTAAAGATGAGTGAAAAACAGTTATTGAAGGGCAATGAAGCTTTTGCTATGGCTGCTATCAATGCAGGCTGCAGATACTACTTTGGATACCCTATTACACCACAGAACGAAGTACCTGAATACATGTCAAGAGAACTAAAAAATGCTGGTGGAGCATTTATCCAGGCTGAAAGTGAATTAGCTGCTGTAAACATGGCTTACGGTGCAGCTGCTGCAGGCGGAAGAGTACTACTATCATCATCTTCTCCTGGTATCGCTCTAATGCAGGAATCAATTGGTCTACTTGCTTCAGTTGAAATGCCAGTAGTAATTATCAACGTAATGAGAGGTGGCCCTGGTATCGGTTCAATCCAGCCTTCACAGGCAGACTACGACCAGGTAACAATCGGCGGAAGTAACGGTGACTACAGAACAATCGTTTTCGCTCCATCTTCAATCCAGGAAGCTTGCGACATGATCTACAAAGCTTTCGACGTAGCTGAAGAATACAGAAACCCAGTTATCATCTGTGCAGACGGTATGATTGGTCAGATGATGGAACCTGTAGTACTACCTGAACCAAAAGAACCTATCATGGGAGAAGCTATCAGAGAAGCTAAACCTTGGGCTCTAACAGGTCACAAATTTGAAAGAGAAAGACATGCTCTAAACTCAGTATGGTTACAGCATGAACTATTAGAAGAATACATCGACCAGTACTGGCCTAAATATGAAAAGGCTGAACAGGTTCTTCAGGATTGGGAAGAATACAAAATGGATGATGCAGAAGTAGTATACGTTTCATACGGTACAACTTCAAGAATCGCTAAAGAAGCTATCGATACACTAAGAGCTGAAGGCGTTAAAGTTGGTTTAATCAGACCTAAAACTTTATGGCCATTCCCAGTTAAAGCATTCGAAAAACTAGGCGATAATGTTAAGCATATCATTTCAGTTGAACTTTCAAAGGGACAGTTAATCAGAGACGTAAAACTAGCTACAAACGGCAAATGGCCTGTATCTCTAATCAATAGATACGGTGGCGTTTTATTAGACCCTGATGAAGTTGTTGAAAGAACTAAGGAAATTTTGGAGGTGAAATAAGTGAAACCAGTATTTGAATACACAGAAGGTATGCGTGAAAAAGAACTACATTACTGCCCAGGATGTACTCATGGTATTGCGCATAGACTTATTATGGAAGTTTTAGATGAAAAAGGCGTTTTAGGAGATACAATCGGTGTATCACCAGTAGGATGTTCAATCGTTGCTCACCAGTACATGAACATCGATATGATGGAATCTCCACACGGAAGAGCACCAGCTGTAGCATCAGGTATTAGAAGAGTTCACCCTGACAAATATGTATTTACATACCAGGGAGACGGAGACCTTGCTTCAATCGGTACTGGAGAAATTATCCATGCTGCTGAAAGAGGAGAAAAATTCTGTACTTTCTTCATTAACAACGCTATTTACGGTATGACAGGTGGACAGATGGCTCCAACAACTCTAGTTGGACAGACTGCTACTACTTGCGTAGGCGGAAGAGATCCTAAACAGGCTGGTTTCCCTCTAAGAATGGCTGAAATCATTTCTCAGATCGATGGTGCTGTATATGTAGAAAGAGTTACTGTTTCAACTCCTGCAGACATCAGAAAAGCTAAGAAAGCTATTGAACATGCATTTGAAATTCAGGAAAAGAAACTAGGATTTGCTTTTGTTGAAATCCTATCAACTTGTCCAACAAACTGGGGTCTAACTCCAACAGATGCAATCAAATGGTTAAGAGAAAACATGATTCCTTACTATCCAGTAAAGAAATTTAAGGACGTTGAGGAGGTAGAAAAATAATGGCAGACGTAAAGAAAATATTTATCGCTGGTTTCGGTGGCCAGGGCGTACTATTAATTGGTAAACTATTATCAAAAGGCGCAATGATGGAAAATCATGAAGTAACATGGATGCCATCATACGGTCCTGAAATGAGAGGAGGTACAGCTAACTGTACAGTATGTATCTCAGATGAGCCAATTGCTTCTCCTTACGTATTAACAGATTACGATGTACTAATCGTAATGAACGGACCATCATTAGAAAAATTCGAAGCTGGTCTAAAACCAGGTGGAGACTTATTTATCAACACATCAATCGTAGATATTGAACCAACAAGAACTGATATCAATATTTACAAAGTTGACTGTAACAAGATTGCAGAAAACGAACTAGGCAATGGTAAAGCATCTAACATGGTAATGCTTGGAGCTATCATCAGAAAAACAGGCGTTATTGGTCTAGATATTATGAAAGACGTATTTGAACATGAATTTACAGGAAAGAAAGCTAAGCTTATTCCTACAAACCTAAAAGCTCTAGAAGCTTGGAACGACTAATAAATACTAAGGAGAAATTTTCTATATGAAAAGAATTAGAATTATAACCGGTCATTATGGCAGCGGTAAAAGTGAGTTATCTGTAAATATGGTAACTAAGTTAAAGGAAGATTATGACAAGGTAGCTATTGTGGATCTTGACATTGCAAATCCGTACTTTAGAAGCCGTGAAAAGCAAGATGCTATGGAAGATATGGGTATTAAGGTATACCATAATTCATTTGGATATGATATTACTCAGGACTTGCCAGCATTGTCAGCTGCAATCAGAGAACCACTTGAAAACAAGGACTTTTCAGTAATTGTTGACGCTGGTGGCGATGATTCTGGGGCGCGTGTTCTAAATCAGTTCAGAAAATATTTTCTAGGTGATGATTGTGAAATGGTATTTGTAATCAACGCAAACAGAAGAGAAACATCTACTGTTGAAGGTTGTCTTGAACACTTGGATAGAATTCAAATGGAAACAGGACTACAGGTTGATGCTATTATCAATAACACACATTTATTGTCAGAAACTACAGCAGAGGATATCAAAAAGGGCTATGCTCTTGCAACAGAGGTTGGTAAAATCCTGGATATCCCTGTGATAGCTTCTTACTGTAATGAAAAAATTCTAAAAAATATAAAAGATGAAGATTTAGATGGAATCGAAGTGACTCCTATCAGTCTATTTTTGAGACCATCTTGGCTTCAATAAACGGAGGAAAACAACAATGATTAAATTTGCATCAAGAATGAACCAGCTAAAAGCTTCAGCTATTAGAGAACTTCTTGCATTAACAGCTAAACCTGAAATCATTTCATTCGCAGGCGGACTACCAGCTCCAGAACTATTCCCTGTAGAACAGATGGCTCAGGCTGCTCAGGCAGTTATGGAAGAAAACGGACAGGCTGCTCTTCAGTATTCTTCAACTGAAGGTTACCTACCACTAAGACAGCAGATCGTTGACAGAATGGCTGCTAAAAACAACATCCACACAACTGTTGATAACATTATCGTAACAAGTGGTTCTCAGCAGGGTCTAGACTTCTCAGGAAGAATTTTCCTAGATAAGGACGATGTAGTTCTAATCGAAAGCCCATCATACCTTGGAGCTCTTAACGCATTCAAAGCAAATGAACCAAGATTTATCGAAGTTCCAACAGATGAAGGCGGAATGATCATGGAAGAACTAGAAAAGATTCTTGAAAAAGAAGACAAAGTTAAAATGATCTACGTAATTCCTGACTTCCAGAACCCATCATCAAGAACATGGAGCCTAGAAAGAAGACAGAAATTCATGGAAATCATCAACAGATATGAAATTCCAGTAATCGAAGACAACCCTTACGGTGAACTAAGATTTGAAGGCGAAGCTCAGCCAGCTCTAAAATCTCTAGATACTAAAGGTCTAGTTGTATTCCTAGGAACATTCTCAAAGATCCTAGCTCCTGGTTACAGACTTGGATGGATCTGCGCTGAAGGCGAAATCCTAGAAAAATACAACTTCATCGCTCAGGCTGCTTCACTACAGGCTTCAACAATCGGTCAGATGGAAACTTCAAAATTCATCGAAATGTTCGACCTAGACGCTCACGTAGCTAAGATCGTTGAAGTATATGGTAAGAGAAGAGACCTAATGTACAACACAATGAAGGAAGAATTCCCTGAAGAAGTTAAATTCGCAAAACCAACAGGCGGACTATTCCTATGGGTTGAACTACCTGAATACATGAACGCAGCTGAACTAGCTCAGGAATGTCTAAAAGAAAATGTTGCTTACGTTCCAGGTGAAGGATTCTATCCAGATGGAAACACTAAGAACACTTTCAGAATGAACTACTCATGCATGCCTGAAGATAAGATCGTTGAAGGTATCAAGAGACTAGCTAAAGTAATCAAAGCTAACATGAAATAGGATTAAATACTATAAGTATTTGAAGAGAGCAGAATTTTCTGCTCTCTTTTTTTGTGCAGATATTGACTACTGTTATATACTGTTATATACTGTTTATAGAACAGTGGAGGAAAGCTAATGAAAATAATTATAAACAATTCATTCATGACACCTATTTACGAACAGATTGTAGAGCAGATAAAACATCTAATAGTAACAGGTGAGTTAAAAGAACATGATAATTTACCATCTGTTAGAAGTTTATCTAAAGAGTTAAAAATCAGTGCCCTTACAGTAAAAAAATCTTATGATGCATTGGAACAGTCTGGATATATTATAACAATTCATGGTAAAGGTAGTTATGTAGCAAGTACAAATGCAGAACTAGCTATAGAAGAAAAAAGAAGACAAGTAGAAGAAATGCTGGAAAATGCTATAGAACAGGGATTAAATTGCGGTATGACACAAAAGGAAATCAGGGAATTATTTGAGATAGTTATGGAGGATAAATAAAATGCTTAAAGTAAAAGATGTAAAAAAGCATTACGGACAATTTCAGTTAAATTGTTCCATGGAAGTAAAAGAAGGATATATAACAGGGCTTATTGGTCCAAATGGAGCAGGTAAAAGCACAATATTTAAGGCAATAATGGGTTTAATACATATAGAAGACGGGGAAATCGAAGTAAATCTAGGCGAAGAATACAAAACAACAATAGAGAAGAAACAGTGTATAGGAGTATCATTTGCTGACAGCGGATTTAGTCTATATATAAATATTAAGAAGATAGCATCTATTATGGAAGCAACTTACAAAAAATTTAATAAGCAACTATTTTTAGATAGATGTGAAATGGCAGGCTTACCCTTAAACAAAAAAGTAAAAGATTTTTCAACAGGGATGAAGGCTAAATTAAAAATCATAATAGCAACTTCATACGATGCAAAATTACTGATTTTAGATGAACCAACAGCAGGATTAGATGTAATAGGAAGAGACGATTTATTGGATTATTTACGAACATATATGGAAACACCAGGCAGATCAATCCTTATAAGCTCTCATATTTCCAGCGATTTAGAAGGCTTATGTGATGATATCTATATGATAAACAATGGGAAAATTGTTATGCACGAAGATACAGACGTTTTGTTAGATAAATATGGCATATTAAAAGTAACAGAAGAACAATTTGAGCAACTGGATAAAACTTATCTATTAAAAGTGGACAAACAATCCTTTGGATATATATGTTTAACAGATCAAAAACAATTTTACATTGAAAACTACAAAGATATAATTGTTGAAAAAAGTACAATAGATCAAGTTGTAAAACTTATGGTAAGAGGTGTGTAAGATGAAAGGACTAATAAAAAAAGATTTAATATATTTAAGAGAACAATTTGTTCTTTTAATAATCATGGCATTGTTAGTAGTTGGAAGCTTAATTGGAGTCGCTGTTTCTGGAAAATCAATTTCAATGGGATTTATCAATGGATATTTTACAGTACTTGCAGCTGTTATATTAACATCCACAATATCCTATGATCAAAGTGACAATGGTATGGCATATCTTATGACTATGCCTATCACTCGCAAAATGTATGTAAACAGCAAATACATGGAAACATTGGTAGTATCAGTTGCTACGGGAGTTATTGTAATATTGATAAATATGATTTCAACTAAGTTGGTTGGTGGAGTTAGCGATATAAGCCAACTTATGCTAATATGTGCAACTGTAGCATCGATAATAATGGTGATAAGCAGCATTGGCATTCCTGCATACCTAAAATTCGAAGCACGCAAAGGATCTATGGCAATGATAGTGACAACTTGTATAATCGGACTTGTATGTTTTGGCTTGATAAAAACTCTTGATAAATTAGGATTTGATGTGGAATATATGATAAATACAATGTCAAATGCTGGGACAAGCGCTCTAGCAGCAATGGCAGTTGTTGTGGCCCTAATATGTCTAGTGATTTCATACGGTATCTCAGTAAAAGTTATAAACGCAAAAGAATTTTAAAATTGAAAAGTGACATTTTATCAATAATCTTTTTACCTACAGTTGTGGTATAATATCTTTACCGTAACAGTTAGGAGGAAGAGATGAAAAGAAATGTTGTAACTAGTATAATTTTGACAGTATGCACATTTGGGCTGTATGGATTGTATTGGTTTATTTCAATTACAAATGAAGTAAATGCATTGTCTCAGCACAGAAAAGATACTTCAGGCGGAATGGCACTTTTTTTTACCATTATAACTGGTGGTATATATGGTATTTATTGGGCATACATTTTAGGCAAAAAAGTTTGCGAGATTAAAAGAAATAGGGATTTGCTTGCAACTGATGTTAGTATTGTATATTTAATTTTACAGCTTTGCGGACTGCCTATAGTTATATTTATATTGGCGCAAATGGAAATCAATGCGACTGTTGATTATTATGAACAGCTTAGAAGAGATACTTTTAGAAACTTAAGCAGCAACTATTATAGATAAAAGAAACAAATGACAAGGTGTATTATATTGAATTGGTGAACTTTGTCATTTTTTATTTATATATTTTTGGATATATGCTATAATAACAAAAAATTGAGGTATTAGAGTTATAAATTTAATAGTTAAAAATGGATTTGAAAAGTTAGATATTATAAAATATGGAGGAAATTAGATATGAAACTTATGATAGCATCAGACATTCATGGTTCAGCATATTATTGTCAGAAGATGCTAGAGGCTTATGCTAGAGAAAAAGCTGACAGACTATTAATCCTAGGAGATATTTTGTATCACGGTCCTAGAAATGACTTACCTAGACAGTATGAACCAAAAGAAGTTATTTCAGTTTTAAATGAAATTAAAGAAGAAATAGTATGTGTTAGAGGTAATTGTGACACAGAAGTGGACCAAATGGTACTGGATTTTCCAATTATGGCAGACTATTGTTTATTGGATTTAGATGGAAAAATCGCATTTGTAACACATGGACACAAGTTTAATCCTGACAATCCACCTATGTTGAAAAACGGCGATATACTGATAAACGGACATACACATATACCTGCATTTGATAGATATAGTAACTACACTTACATAAATCCAGGCTCAGTATCTATACCAAAGGCTGGTAGCGAACACAGCTACTTAATATATGAAAACAAAAGATTTATATTCAAAAACTTAGATGGTGAAGTTTTAAGAGAAGAATATTTATAAAAGATAGATTTAAAAGCAGCTCGAAAAAGAGCTGTTTTTGTTAACTAAAATTTTATTTGATATATTTGAGAAATTATAGTGGAGAAGTTATATGACTAATGATTCGTTGATGTTTGAAAAACTCCATCCTACAAAACTGTTTTTCAGGTGCGCTATTCTTGCCATGTTAAGTATGGTATTTAGCGCTTTGTATGTAATAATCGATGGAATATTTGTAGGAAGATTTATAGGAGAAAACGCCCTAGCGGCAATAAATTTGGCTATGCCCCTTGTAAATATTTCCTTTGCAGTTTCCGATATGGTAGCGGTAGGCTCATCGGTAAAAATTGTAATATTTTTGGGAGAAAAAAACAGAGATATGGCTAACAAAGTGTTTAGTTCTTCAGTGAAAATAATATTTGCAATATCCATCGTTACAGGGATAATATTTTTAACTTTTACAAAGCCGATTTTTATGATGATGGGCGCCAGCGGTGAGGCATTGGATTATGCCTACAAATATCTTTGCACTTACGCATTATTTGCTCCAGTAACCATGATATTTTTTGCTGTAGACAATTATTTGCGTATTTGCAACAGACAAAAGTACAGTATGATTTTAAATATTTCAACGGCATTGTTAAATATATTTTTAGATTATTTGCTAATTGTAGTATTTGATTACAAGGTACTTGGTGCAGCGCTAGCAAGTTGTGTAAGCATAGGCATCGGTAGCATCTTAGTCATCATGCCATTCCTAAGAAAAAAATTGGAACTGAGGTTAGTTCGTGGGTTTATACCTCTAAAGCAGTTTTTCCATATGTTGGCTAACGGGGCATCGGAATTTTTCAGCAACATATCAGGCTCCATAATGGCGTTTATTTTAAATATAGTTTTGATGGATATTGGCGGGACTACGGCGGTTGCGGCCATGTCTATAATACTGTATGTGGGGAGCATTATGACCATGCTGATCTTTGGAATGACTGATTCTATGCAGCCGTCAATAAGTTATTGCTATGGTGCTGATCTTAAGAAAAGGTTGGTTGAATTAGAGAAGCGGGTGCTTTTCTTTGGGGCGATTTTATCAGGAATGGCATTTTTGTTTTTGCGTTATTGCGGGCAAGTTATAGTGCCGTTTTTTGTCAAACCTGGAGATGTGGAATTGCTTGAATTAAGTATACATGCCATGAGATTGTATGCGTTTTCCTACTTAGTTAGCTGGATTTACTTGTGCTTATCAAGCTACTTGACTGCAATGGGCAAAGCGGCAATGTCCTTTGTTACTTCTATCAGTGGGACTTTAGTATTTCCGCTTATATGGCTGGCGGCGCTTGTACCGTTTATGGGAATTGACGGAGTGTGCTTGATGCCATTTTTCTCTGGTGTTTTAAGTAGTTTACTTGCAATTGGACTTGTCGTAAAAAATAGCAAAAGACAAAGGATTAGAGAATGATAAATGTGGGATATATCGGCAATATAATTATTAAACAATGAATAAGTTTAATTATGTTTTTGCCGATAATATGATATACTAAATATAAAATCAGTGCTTTAATTTTTAAAGGAGGAAAGTGGATGAAGTATCTTTCGGTTAAGGAAATAGCGGAAAAATGGAATATTTCAGAACGTAGCGTTAGAAATTATTGTGCTAGTGGTAGAGTGATGGATGCATTTATTGTTGGTAATAGTTGGAAAATTCCTGAAGATGCAAAAAAACCAGAGCGTTTAAATAAAAAGAAAGAGAAAGCTGTTACTCTGCTTGATATTTTAAATGAGGAAAAATCAAGTAAATATTCTGGTGGTATCTACCATAAGACGCAGATTGATTTAACATATAATTCCAATCACATTGAGGGTAGTCGATTGACACAAGATCAAACTAGATATATCTTTGAAACCAATACCATTGGTGTAGAAAATGAAGTGCTAAATGTGGACGATGTTATTGAAACAGTAAATCATTTTAGGTGTATTGATATGATTATCTCTGATGCAAAGGTGAGTCTTACAGAAAAGTTTATCAAAAAACTTCACTTTACTTTAAAAAACGGTACAAGTGATTCTAGAAAAGATTGGTTTTCTGTAGGTGATTATAAAAAAATGCCAAATGAAGTAGGTGGTATGGATACAGCTTTGCCAGAAGAAGTTGCTACTAAGATGAAATCGCTACTGGCGAAATATAATGCAAAAAAAGAAAAAACTTTTGAAGATATATTGGAGTTTCATGTGAAATTTGAGCGTATTCATCCATTTCAGGATGGGAATGGCCGTGTTGGCAGGCTGATTATGTTTAAGGAATGTCTGAAATATAATATTGTTCCGTTTATTATTGAGGATAATTTAAAAATGTTTTATTATCGAGGATTAAAAGAATGGGATAATGAAAAAGGTTATTTGACAGATACTTGTTTAACAGCACAGGACAAGTACAAAGCGTACTTGGATTATTTTAGGATTGAATATAATTAATAAAATTGCAGATCATATTTGTGATATTGCTGTGTTGATTTTTTTGCATTATTGAGTATAATAAAAGTAGGAACAGAAATGTCCTCGATGTAGAGCATCGTTAAAAGTTGAGCTGTAGATGGAGCAGGGTAAATATCCATTTCGTTAGATGTTTTAACTGGACATCGAGCTTGGCAACTTAGATAAAGTTGTAGTCCACGTGGGGGACTTAATGATTTCCACGTCGTTGATAGTATCTTAAATGGGTACTGAGGCTGGCAACCAGCATAAAACTCTGTTACAAAAGTAATTCTCAGAAGAGTGTGGTTAAATGCCACACTTTTCTTTGTGTATGAGGTATAAATGGCAACAAAGATAGACAAGAAAAATGTAATAAGACAGGGCATTATAGATGCGGCAATTGTATATAGTCAGAATTTGGCGGGTAAAACGTTTCTGTATGTATAAAGGCCATTCTTACAAATAACCAGTTTTATTTTGACGCAAGACATATATATGCAAATGCCAAAAAGAAACTTCCATGTTTGAAGCGATTACCAGAATTAACAAACAAGATGGTTTGTGTTCTTAAGGAAATGCAGACTATGACAATTACATATAAACTTAGTTTGACAAATTTAGAATTCACATTGGGACTGACGAAAAACACATATAATACTGGAAATAAAATTAATGATTTTTTCTTACCAATGTCTTTACGAGTGAAGGATTCATCTGTTGAGAAAAGTAAAGATGGAGAAATTGTAGATTTTATTTTTTCAAAGGATGCCAGTATAGCAAAATATGATACTTTATTGGTTGAAGATAAAAATAAGAAAATTCCAGAGTGCATAAAGCATTTAATTAGTAATAGTTTTTATTGAAAGCAATTTTCACAAAGGCTTAAAAGCTTGAAATAAAAAACAAAACGAGAGGTTATGAAACAATGATAAAAGTACTATTCATCTGCCACGGCACTCTTTGAAGAACTCCTTAAAAAGTCAGTAAAATCAACGGTTGGAAGGTATTTGTGGGGAAGAAATAACCCAAAAATAACCCACTATTTTTTGTAAGTAGTATAAAGTAAAGAATTATGATTGGGAACGTGACATGATTATGGAAAGCTATGAGATTTTTATTAACTAAGTCTCATGGCTTTTTTTATGACAATGTAAACAAGAATAAATGTTATTTGATGTTGTATTATAAAATGATAAGGAGAAAAATGGGTTTCTGATAGAATTAGAGAAAATCTAATGATATAGTGAGAAAACGCTTGTTTGGGTTTATGTGATATGATATGATGTAAATCACGGAAACTATAAGCATGGAGGATAAATAATGGCAATTTGTTATGATAAACTATGGAAATTACTGATAGATAAAAAAATGAACCGTACAGAACTAAAAGAAGCATCAGGAATTAGTTTTAATGTCTTGGCTCGATTAGGGAAAAATGAACCTGTTTCATTTGAATCAATAGAAAAAATATGCTTCACACTGGATTGCAATATAGAAGATGTTGTAGAGATACAAAAAGAAGAAATAGTGCCAACCGATGATAATTCATTTTCTACGATTGAACTGTTCGCTGGGGCTGGAGGATTGGCTTTAGGAATAGAAAAAGCAGGATTTAAAACATTAGGATTAATAGAATTTGATAAGGATGCTGCAGCTTCTCTAAAAATCAATAGACCAAATTGGAGAGTTATTCATGATGATATTGCTAATATATCATGTTTAAATTTAGAAGAGTATTTTGGGATAAAAAAAGGTGAACTAGATCTTTTGTCAGGAGGAGCGCCTTGCCAAGCCTTTTCTTATGCGGGAAAAAGATTGGGATTAGAAGATGCTAGAGGAACACTTTTTTATCACTATGCTACATTTTTACAAAAACTGCAGCCTAAAATGTTTTTGTTTGAAAATGTCAGAGGGCTATTGACACACGATAAAGGAAGGACGTATACAACAATTACCAATATTTTTGAACAAGCTGGTTATACGATACAAAAGAAGATTTTAAATGCATGGGATTTTGGTGTTCCACAGAAAAGAGAAAGATTAATTACTATTGGAATAAGAAATGATTTGGTCGAGAAAACTTCATTTTCATTCCCGAAGGAGCATGATTATAAGCCTGTTTTAAGAGATGTTTTACTTGATTGTCCTAAAGGACCAGGAGTGCCTTATGGGGAAAATAAAAGAAAAATATTTGAGTTGGTTCCCCCCGGTGGATACTGGAGAGATATTGATCCAGTAATCGCAAAGGCGTATATGAAGAGTTGTTGGGATATGGAAGGTGGAAGAACGGGAATATTAAGAAGATTAAGCTTGGATGAGCCATCTTTAACTGTTTTGACTTCTCCTTCCCAAAAACAAACAGAAAGGTGTCATCCGTTAGAAGCGAGACCATTTACGGTACGGGAAAATGCGAGATGTCAAACATTCCCAGATGAATGGGAGTTCAGCGGAAGTGTTCAATCTCAATATAAGCAAGTTGGAAATGCAGTTCCTGTGAATTTAGCATACGAAATAGGGGTAGAGATACATAAATCTTTAGAGGGGGTAAGATAAATGGATTGGAATTTAGGGTTTATATCAGAAGAAGATTTTAAGAATCATGTTCGTGCAACAATTATGAAATATGGAGAGAAATTAGAGTCGTATGATTTGAAACGCTTTAATAGTAATCTGATTGATCCAATTAAGTTGATATTTGATAAATCGGTATATCGAACAAGCTGGGAAGAAATTGTAAATAACGAGATTTTCCGGCAGAGAGATAAGTCAAATAATAATGATATAGGATATTTTCATCAGAATATTTTTTCTTATTTCGAAGGCTGTGAGGTTCCACAGGCAGGTTGGGATGTTATTTATAGAAATGTAGATGGAATACAAATGCCAGACGGAGATATTGTACATACCATATATGTGGAGATGAAGAATAAACATAACACTATGAATTCTGCATCTTCTGCGAAAACATATATAAAAATGCAGGGACAGATTCTAGAAGATGATGATTGTGCATGTCTATTAGTTGAAGCTATCGCAAAAAAATCACAGAATATAAAATGGTCAACAAAAGTCGATGGTAAAAATGTGCAGCATAGATTGATTCGTCGTGTGAGTATGGATCAGTTTTATGCTATTCTCACTGGTGAAGAAGATGCATTTTATAAGATGTGTATGGCATTGCCAGCGGTTATCAATGAAGTCGTAAATGAAGAAGGTAGTGTTAAAGTACCACATGATACTGTTATTGATGAATTAAGAAAAGTGGCATCATTATATAGTGATGAAGATAATGAGTTGTCTATGGCAATGGCGGTATATATGCTTGGATTCAATACATATATGGGATTTGGTGATAAAATCCGTGATGAATTAGGGGAAGAAAAAGACGGAATGCTTAAACGAATTTATGAGTATGCAAAAAGAATAAAATAGATTTTTTGATTATAGTCGAGATAAGGAGAATTTGTAATGTTATGTAAAGTTGTTTACTTTGATGAGGATTCTGTTACAGATTTTGTACAGATAGTTGCAGGAGGGCAATTAGAAAAAACTACAGAATTGCTCAATCAAAGTCAAGATAAAGGTGAAGCTGACATAAGTACAAAAGCTAGAATTGGATTGAGTGGAGTTTTTAAAGCTTTAGTGGGGATTGAAGGTTCCGCATCTATAGGAGCGTCAATGGGAACGTCTTTCAATTCCAACGAAATGGTAAAAAATATAGTAAAAAATACAATATTAACAGATTTTATAGATTTAGTAAGTGAATATTCAAAAGAAGAATCAAAAAGAAAAGAAAAAAATATAATCAAAAAATTTTCGGGATATACGATTAGTACACCTAAGGATTCATTGTCTTTTGTTGCATTGATTTCACCATATTTATCAATGCTTAAAAGCGGATCGTTAGTAGAGGCTGGTGAATTTAATATTGCAATGGATAAACTTGATAATACAATGAAAAATGCTAAAGGATATTATGAGTTTTTAGGAGAGAAAAATGAGAATAGAGTGATTTTCAGATTTAATATTAAAGCTTTTAAAAATAATTATAAGGCAACAGATCTATTGAAAATGGATATGTCTGTGTATGCTATAAAGGTAGGAAAAAGTAGTCTGGCAAAATTAAATTTTAATGGTGAATTTGAATTAGATCAAAGTACAATATCGAAAGACAACCCAGAATATACGAAGGAAGAAGAGCAAAATTTTCCAAAAGAATACTATAAAGAACTAGATGTTTATGATGTTTTATTAGCAGGTGTTGAGATAGATGATTGATAAGATTATTATTTTTTACGGATCCAGAAGAGATTTTGAAAATGTTGTTGAACAAGAAACCGAAAGCTTTGAAGAAGTAATTCCGTTTATGGAATTGATTCAACATTACAATGCAAGGTTAAGACCAAATGACTCAGGAGTAGGTGAAGATGGATTATATCATAGAATAGAAGTTGAAGCCTGTGTTGTACGTGCAGACGATTATGCTTCGGTTTTAGAACATGTTTTATCAAACTTTAGCAATATAGTAAGTGTGAACCATGATATAGAGGTTTTATTAGTTCAAAATCCACCCAAAAGAGTGCGACTTTCCTTAGAAACTTATTATGATAATATTCAATATTTATATTCTGAGTATCCTATCGTAAATAGAAATATGCTGAAAAAAGTATATGGAGATCTTTGTGAAAACGTATTAGGACAAAAATCATGTAAAAAACAAATTATGAGTGGGTTATATCAGTTAACGACAAAAAAGACAGAGAAACCAGTTGTTCTGATGCTATATGGTCCGTCAGGAGTAGGAAAAACAGAATCCGCTAAAAGTATAAGTAGAAGTTTAGGTGGAAATCTTCTTAGAATACAATTTTCAATGATGCAGACAGAGGAAGCTTATAACTATGTTTTTGGTGCAGGACACGCAAAGGGAAGTCTTGCAAAAGATATGTTAGGAAGAGAATCGAATGTCATATTAATTGATGAATTTGATAAAGTAAATCCACTTTTTTACAACGCATTTTATGAAGTGTTTGATGAAGGCAAATATGTGGATTCAAATTATTGTGTAGACTTAAGTAATAGCATATTTTTGTGCACATGTAACTTTGGAAGCGAGGAAGAAATAAAAAGGGTGTTAGGACCAGCTATGTATTCAAGAATAGGATGTTGCATTAAATTTGAAGAATTGGAACGACAACACAAAGAAGATATTATTAGAGAATGGTATAATAAGATTATATCGGAATTAGAACCAGATGAAAGAATAGTTATTGGAAAAACAGATATATTAGAATGGTTTTTAAAAAATGTGGATAGATACGATAATATTCGTTTGCTTAAAACAAAATTGGAAAATGCTATCTTCAATGAATTAACAAATACATTTATTGTAGAAGCAGTAGACTAAGATTGCATTTGAATAAAGATAAAAGCAACTCTATGATTTCAATGATGAAGTCATAGGGTTGCTTTTTTTTATGCAGAAAAATAAAAAATTTCCTTTTCCACCCTGTATTTTCCCCTCTG
>CAUWIT010000013.1:0-64982 GCA_963558965.1 uncultured Clostridia bacterium
GCTGATGATACTTGGCGGGCGACTGCCTGGGAAAGTAGGACGTTGCCAGTTAAAAGAGACTCATAGTAGTCTCTTTTTTTATATTTTAACTGTCATTGAAACTGTCTAACAAGTATGATACACTAATATTAGTTATTGATTGTTTAATGAGTAATATTAGGATGGGTTATTAAATGGAGAAAAGATTTAACAAGGTAGCAGTAACTGTATTTTGTATATCGTTATTTGCTATTTTTTTTGCTGGCTTTTATTTGCTAAATGATAAGGAAAATGCAGATTTAAGCGGCAAAGCTAAAGGATACAATATCGATTGTGCAAATACTGTATCAGTAGCGGCAAAGAGCAGTTCAAATATTTACGACGAAAGCAAAAATGTAAAGGTGTTTAAAGACGTTAGCAATCCTAAAACAGCTAAAGTAGCTAATGAAACTAACACAAAACCAGCAAAAACAGCTAATGCAGATTTAAACATAAGCAGTCTTGAATCAAGCAACGGTTCAAGTGATATGAAAATCGAACAGACTGCTAAAAAGAAAAAGAAGAAAAAGGTTAAATATTATTCTACAGGAAGCGCAAGTCCAAATAAATCTTGCGACAAAATCTTAAACAAGATTATTAAGCCATCAATGAGCCAGAGAAGTAAGGCAAACGCTATTTACAATTGGGTATCAAGAAATATTAGATACAGCGGCTCATCAACAACAGATGCAAAGAAAATATTAAGAACTAGAAGAGGAAATTGTAAGGCATTTTGCTATGGTTCAAAAGCATTGTTAACAAGAGTTGGCATAAAAAATAAAGTGGTTAAAGGCAACAATGGACATCATTATTGGAATATGGTAAAAGTCAACGGATCTTGGTATCATTTCGATACAACACCTGGATGGGGTAAAAAGAGATTCTTATGGACTAACAAGCAGATGAAGAAGTATAGATACAAGAAATTGAGATATCGCTACAATGCTTCTAATTATCCAGCAACACCAAGATAAAATAAGGAGGTCTAAATGAAAAAACTAGTTGCAGTTCTTCTTTGTGTTTTACTCCTTACAAGCTGTTCAGGTGGCAGCAAGGATAGCGGATTAGAAAACACAGAGGCAAAAGTAAATAACAATATAATTAAATTAAATCAGGAAATTTCAGAAGTGACAGATGTTTTAGGTGATGATTACAAAGTTGAAAAATCTAAGAGTTGTATGTTCGATGGTTACGACAAAATCTACACTTACAAAGATATGGTTATAAATACATATCCTGATGGTGAAAAAGACTTAGTAAACTCTATAATTATCAGATCAAAAGATGTGGATATATATAAAGACATTCACGTTGGTGACAAAATAGATGACGTAAAATCAGCTATGGATGAAACACCTGCTGTTGATGACGCAGATTTATGTACATATGAATTCGAAAAAAGCGGAATTACATTTTACATAGAAGATGAAAAAATATGCGAAATAGAAATATTTTTAATACAGGAGTAAAAATAGATGGTATTTAGTTCATTAAATTTCTTATTAGTGTTTTTACCTATTGTATTATTAGTATATTTCATCTTACCTAATATATTAATCAAGAATGGCTTGCTCGTTGTAGTAAGCCTTCTTTTCTATGCTTTAGGTGAACCGTATTACATCGTTTTGTTATTGTTAAGTTCCTTAGTTAACTATCTGTTTGCAAGGACTATAGACAAGGGAAAAAGCAAAATAAAATTGGTAATTGCAGTGGCATTTAACTTAGGCATGCTATTTATATTTAAGTATTTGGGATTCTTTTTATCAATCTTAAATAGCATTGGTTTAAATGTTCCTCAGTATGAGTTGCGACTTCCTATCGGCATATCATTTTTTACATTTCAAATTATGTCATATGTTATAGATGTCTATACTGGCAGGGAAAAAGCAGAAAAAAATTATTTCAATGTTTTACTGTACATTAGTTTTTTCCCACAGCTAATAGCTGGGCCAATTGTAAAATATCATGATATTTCAGCGCAGATAAAAGACAGACAGCATACCGTTGAAAAATTTGCAACAGGTATTCATAGATTTATTATTGGATTGAGCAAAAAAGTTATATTATCAAACAGTATAGCAGTAGTTGTAGACAGTATTTATGGACTTGATAATAGCCAAATTACATTTTTAAGCGGGTGGATTGTAGCTGCACTTTACTGTTTCCAGCTTTATTTTGATTTTAGCGGATACAGTGATATGGCTATAGGACTTGGAAAAATGTTCGGATTTGATTTTTTGGAAAACTTTAATTATCCATTATTCTCAACAGGTATGAAGGAATTTTGGCGTAGATGGCATATTTCTCTTAGCAGCTGGTTTAAAGAATATTTGTATATTCCCTTAGGTGGAAATAGGATAAGTGAAAAGAGAACAGTTGTTAACCAGTTTATCGTTTTCTTTTTTACAGGAGTGTGGCACGGCGCCAACTACACTTTTATTCTATGGGGACTTATGAACGGACTCTTTGTCATTCTTGAGGACAAAATAAAAGCATTGAGAAAAATCAGAGGTACTTTACTTGGCTGGATTTACACATTTATTGTGGTTAGCATATGTTTTGTTCTGTTTAGAAGCGAGGATCTTACGCAGGCTATGAACATTTATTACAACATGTTCTTAAATTGGGGGCAGCATTAGCAATGGCATGGACAATATTATAAATTTGTTTACTCCGTACACATTGTTTATAATTGCAATCAGTTTTATCGGCATTTTCGATTGGAAAAACAAAATCAATTTGGAAAAGTTTGAAAATATTAAGTACGTTTTCTCAATTGTGTTGCTGATTGTTTGTATTATGCTGCTTACAACTAACACTTACAATCCGTTTATTTATTTTAGATTTTAAAAGGTAAAGCGATGAAAAAAAATTATCTTAAGTTATACATTGGTATAGTTTTAGCAATTTTATTGATTTTAGGAAGCTCAATCTTTTGGGGCGATGGAACAAATGTAAACGAGGAGAGTGTATCTTCACCGGAGTTTGTGAAAAATGGCAAATTAAATGAAAAGTTTTTAGACGATAGCGAGGAGTATATATCAAAAAAATATGCATTTAGGAATGACTTTTTGGAGCTTCATACAAGTCTTGTTACTAAAGTGTTTCATACATCGCCAGTAGACAATGTTATTTTAGGCGAAAATGACTTTATCTATTTTAAGGAAACTCTCCCAGATTATATGGCAAACAGGGAATTTACCAGTCGAGAAGTTTTCCAAACTAAAAAAACTTTAGAACTTATGGATGAATATGTTAAAAGCAAAAATGGGGAATTTATGTTTTTAATTGCACCAAATAAAAAGACTCTTTATGACAATATGCCATATTACTGTAAAAAGGGAAAATTCCAAAATAAAGTCTTATATAAAATGGCCAACAATTTAGATAATATAAATTATGTAGATGCCTATAATTTAATAAAAAATCAAAAGGAAGTTTTATATTATAAGACTGATACACATTGGAATAACAAGGGCACATATCTAGTTTATGAAGATATTATGAATAAGCTAGGCACAGATGTTAGAGAGTATTCAAAGTACAAGTTGCAAGATGAAAAGATAAAAGGTGATTTGTACAATATGCTCTATCCTAACAGAGAGGCAAATGAGATATTAGAAAAAGCTTTAATAAGTAAAGATTACAAGTACTTAACTAGAACTAGAAGCACTGAGCAAAGCTATATAGAAACAACTAATCCTAAGGCAAATGGCAGCTTATTGATGTTTAGAGATTCATTTGCAAATAATTTAATTCCTTATTTAAGTAACGATTTTAAATATGCTATTTACGATAAAAAAACTCCATATAATTTTACTAATATGGACAAGTATAAATCAGATGTAGTTATACTGGAAATTGCCGAAAGAAATATTAAGTTAAATGGAAATGAAAAAGTTGGATTTGCTCAAAAAATCGAGGTTAAAGGAAATAGCATAAGTGGTATTTTAAATGAAAAGTATTTGGAAGATAATAGCGAAATATTTATAAAATCAAAAGGCAAAGTCTATGAGTTAACTCCTCAGATGATAGATGGAAAATATGGATTTTACGGCTATTTGGAAAATAATATAGATCAATATGAGCTGTTTTTAGTGAATAAAAATAAAGTATATTGCCAATAGATAAACTATCAAATTGATACATCTCCAAAAATATATTATACTAAAGATAGCTATTTGTTCGTTTGATGAGGAGGAATTATGAATAAAAAAAAATCATTAAAAGCTAGCGGCTTGTCCCTAGTATTATGTATAGCCATGTTAATCGGTACAACATTTGCTTGGTTTACTGATAGCATCACTAATACAGGTAATAAAATTGAGTCTGGCGACTTAAAAGTTACATTGCAAGAGTGGAATGGCACAAGTTACGTTGATGCATCATCAACTCCAATTTTCAACTATGACAAGTGGGAACCTGGATATACTGATGTGGCAGCAATCAAAATCGGTAACGCAGGAAGCCTAGCTCTTAAATACAAAGTTGACTTTGTTTCAAAAGACAAATCACAAGAAGCAAATAAACTGGCAAAAGCAATCGATGTATACTATCTAAAAGATGGTGTAGCACCAGAAAAGATGCCAACTAATTTTGCAGATTTACAGAAAAAAGGCTTTGTTAAATTAGGAACTTTACCAGAGTTTCTAAACAGAGAAGATGGAGCAGCTACAGGTAAAATCGAAGCTCAAGGTGCTGACTTTGCTATGATAGCCCTTCATATGCAAGAAAGTGCAGGAAGCGAATACCAAAATCTAAGTGTAGGTAATGGCTTTGATATTATTGTAAATGCAACACAGCTTAATAAGGAAACAGATGGTTTTGGAAATCCTGATTACGATGCTGATGCAAAAAATCCTGTAGTAGTATCAACAACAACAGAACTAAAAAATGCTGTAGCAAAAGGTGGAGTTGTTAAACTTGAAGACAATATCCAGCTATCTCAGCCACTAGCAATAAACGATAAAAAAGTAGAAATCAGATTAGGAGATAAAAAACTTTCATCAAGTGGTTCAGGAAATATTGTAAATGCAACAGGTACAGCAGATGTAACTATTTCAGGTGGAGAGCTAAATACTAACAACAGCGGTGCAGCACCTATATTTGCCCAGGATTCTGCAAATGTAAAAGTAGAAAAATGCAATATTGTTGCTGGAAGTAAAGCTGCATATGGAGTAGTTACAAATGGATCTCTTTCAACAAATACTAAAATCGTAATGACAGATTGCAAGATTGATTCTCCAAAAAATTATGCTTACTATTTCCCAGCAGGAGATATTACTTTAAAAAATTGTAACGTAAAAGGTGCAGTAATTATTTCAGGCGGAGATGTAAAAATCGATGGCGGTACATATACAGCAGATGGATTTACAGGCCAGCCTAAAATTTGGCACAAAGCTGATACAATAAGCTATATGCAAAAGTTCTCAAGTAGAGATGGTTGCGGTCATATGGGTGATTCTATTTTAATTATGGATCGTAGAAGCAATGGTTATGATTTGAAAAATGTATCTATTAAAAATGTAAATTTTGATACTCAGCTTACCTTGAAAGATGGAACAAAGGCTACAGCTTATGCAGTTAAATATATCGACTACAATAACAAGAGTGGCGCAAGCAGAGTAAATCTAAACTTAGCTAGTAACAAGTACAATAACAAATTGGCAGATGGCAAAGATCCACTAATGTTTATAGGCATTGATGGAAGCGATATAAATAATTAAATCTTTTTGTTCTTACTAAAAAAGAGAGATTTCCTTTTATGGAAGATCTCTCTTTTTTGATTATCTCAATTCCATTATCTTATCTAAAATAGCGTAGGCTACCTGATCCTTACCCATAATTGGCAACTCTTCTGTAGTATCCTTAGTTATAAATGTTACTACATTTGTGTCTGTTCCAAAACCGGCTCCAGAAACTTTTAGGTTGTTAGCCACAATCATATCAAGATTTTTTTTGACTAGTTTTTTCTTTGAATTTTCAACCATATTTTGTGTTTCCATTGAGAAGCCACATAAAAATTGTTCAGGTTTTTTAATATCGCCTAGACTTTTTAAAATATCATTAGTTCTTTCTAAAGCAATAGACATTTCATCATCTGATTTTTTCATTTTTTCATCGGCTACATTGCTAGGTCTGTAGTCAGCAACTGCTGCGGCCTTGATAATTATATCCATATCATTTGCTTTTTTATGAACTGCTTGGTACATATCTTCGGCAGATTTAACGCTGATAACTTCCACAAACATAGGTGGAGTAAGTGATGTTACACCGCTTACCAAAGTTACATCAGCACCTCTAAGCATACAGGCTTTGGCTATATTGTAGCCCATTTTCCCTGTAGAATGATTAGTTATATATCTAACTGGATCGATTGATTCCTGAGTTGATCCTGCTGTTACAAGAACTTTTAGTCCTTTCATATCTTTTTCAAAAGCGCATGCTCTTAAGATGTATTGTAATATAACTTCAGGTTCAGGCATTTTGCCGGCACCGATATCACCGCAAGCTAGAAGCCCGCTTGAAGGCTCGATAACTGTCATTCCGTATTTTTTAAGAATGGCAATGTTATCTTGCGTAATTGGATTTTCATACATAGCTGTATTCATTGCAGGGGAAATTATTTTCGGCGCCTTGCTGGCTAAAACTGTAGTTGTAAGCATATCGTCAGCGATGCCGTGAGCAAGTTTGGCCATAATATTTGCAGTTGCAGGTGCGATAATAATTGCATCGGCTTTTTGTGCAAGTGAAATATGCTCAACTTTAAATTCAAAATTTCTATCGAAAGTATCTGTGACACATTTGTGGCCAGTTAATGTTTCAAATGTAATTGGCGATATAAATTTTGTTGCGTTTTCTGTCATAATAACTCTAACTTCAGCCCCTGCTTTTACTAGTAAGCTGGCTAGTGAAGCGCTTTTGTAGGCGGCAATACCACCTGTAACCCCTAAAAGTATAGTTTTTCCTTTTAACATAGATTTTCCTTTCCTTAAATTACTAACAATAAGGTCTATTATAAGTTATTTTATTGCATTTTTCAATAGTTTTGATTATTGTGTGAATTTTCTAAATTGTATAGATTTTTTATTTCCTTTATGGTATTATATGTTAAAACTTGTATTTGAGGAGGTAGGTTATGAAAAAATTTTTATCTTTAGTAGTTGCAGTTGCTCTTTGTTTTACTTTTACTGCGTGTGGTAAAACTGAAAGTCCAGGACAGGTTGTGGATAAGTATTTAAAGGATTCTAAATCTCAGGCAGTTTCATCTATAGAAGATCTTGAAAAAGGGGATGCAGCAGAGATTGTTGATGAATTAGGTTTAGATGAAGATATGCTAAAAGCATTAGATGATAGTTCAAAAGAACAGATGCTAGGCGTTATTAAAAAGGTTTGTGATTTTGATTACGAAATAACAAAAGAAGAAATCACTAAGGAAAACGAAAGTGCTGTTGTTACAGTTAATATTACTTCATATAACTTAGGCGAACAATTTTCTAAATCTATATCTAACCTTATGAACAATGCGATGGCATGGGCTATGAGTGGCAAGAGTGAAGAAGAAGTAACAAATGAAATAATTAAAACTATGTTTGAAGACTTAAACAAAGCAGAAAAGAACTACAAAAAAGAAGTTAAAATTAAATTAGATTACAAAGATGATAAATGGGTTGTAGACGAAGACAATGACGATTTCGAAAATGCTATAACAGGTGGCATGATGGATGCAGCAGATAGTCTAAATTCACTATAATCTTATAACTTAGCTTTGCAAAAGACTAAAGAAGAGAGCGGTTTAAAGCCGCTCTTTTATTGTGGCAAACAATTCTTAAAAAAACTTAAGAAAATCTTAATATTTTACCTTATTTAATTTTAAAATTTAATATGGCATAATACTAGTGGAGGTAAGGAAATGAAGTATAACATATTGATATGTGATGATGAAAAGGATATAGTTTCAGCGCTTAAGCTATATCTAGGACAAGAGAATTACAATTTATTTGAAGCATATAACGGCAAAGAAGCTTTGGAAATATTAGATAGAGAAGATATACATCTTTTACTTATGGATATAATGATGCCGGATATGGACGGTATAGAAACACTGGCAACTTTGAGACGAGATAAAAACATTCCTGTAATACTTTTAACAGCTAAAAGTGAGGATACCGACAAGGTCTTAGGCTTAAATATAGGTGCAGATGACTACGTTACAAAGCCATTTAATCCTGTGGAACTACTGGCGAGAGTGAAATCTCAAATCCGAAGATACACCCAGTTTGGGGCGCAGGCAGAGGCAAAAAAAGAAGACGTTTTCACAATAGGTGAAATCATTTTAGACGATGTTAAAAAAGTGGTAACTTTGGCAGGTGAAGAGGTAAACTTAACTCCTAAAGAATACGGTATACTTAAACTTTTAATCGAAAATCCGGGAAAAGTCTTTTCGCTTAAAGAAATTTACTCAAAAGTTTGGCAGGAGGATTGTTACGGTACAGAAAACACAGTAGCAGTGCACATCAGACATTTGCGTGAAAAAATAGAGATAAATCCAGAAGAACCAAGGCACTTGCAAGTTGTATGGGGACAGGGTTATAAAATTATTTGAGGTAAATTAAATGAAAAGATTAAAGGAAAACTTATGGGCCAAATTGATAGCCTGCTTTATGTGTATGATCATGGGGCTTGTGCTAGTTTATTCAATATTTACAACAGGTTTGGCTTTTGAAACTGGTTTAATAGGTTCACAAAAACCGACTAAATCCGAGTATATGAATGTTGTACAAAACAATATGGCTTCCATGTATATTTACAATCATGGCGAATTTGACAATGAAAATATTGGATATCAAATTATGGACAAAGACGGAAAAGTTATTGAAAAATTACATATGGACAAAATAGATAAGGACAAAGCTATTGTAGGTACAACTTATTACGACGATGGCAAACATACAAATGCCAAGGCTAGAGTGTACTTTAATTCAATTGAAGATACTGGAAGTACTTATCTAACAGGTACATATTATTTGTATAAATTTGTGTACGACGGGCTATATCTAAATCAGATTTTGTTGATTGTATCTGCTGTAATGTTGGTTTTGCTGTTGATATTTATGGTATCATCAGCAGGCCACCAAAAAGACGGAACTATAAAATTAGGCCGTTTGGACAAGGTACCACTAGATTTGCTAACTTTGGCTGATGTGCTATTAGTTTCAGGCGGAATGGCATTGGCTCTTGTTACTATAATCGATTTCGAAGATATAAATTTCAAGTTTGCTATCACTTCTAGTTTAATATTTTACCTACTATCAATGAGCGTAGTTGCAAACTATATTATGTCTTTTGCTACAAGAGTTAAACTTGGTAAATGGTGGAGAAACACTGTAACTTACAAGGTTTTACGCATCGTATACAAGCTATGGATAAAAGTATGGAAAAAGGTAAAAGCATTTTTAGTACAGATACCTTCAGTGTGGAAATGGGCTGCTTTCGCAGGATTTTTTGTAATGTTAGAATTAATTTGGACAGGACTAACAACTACATATGTAGGACCTTTATCCTTGATATGTTTTGTACTTGGATGTGTTCTATGTCTAGTTTTTCTAAAGTGTATATTGGAAGTTAAATCAATTAAAGAAGAAACATCTAAGTTAGCCGAAGGTAAGCTTAATAAGGAAATCGATGTTGATAAATATCACGGTGATATAAAAGAAATCGCTGAAAATCTAGGAGATATCAATACTGGTATGACAAAAGCAGTAGATGAAAAGATGAAAAGCGAAAGATTTAAGACAGAGCTTATTACCAATGTAAGCCATGACATAAAAACTCCTTTGACTTCAATTATCAACTATACAGATTTATTAGATAAAGCTCAAATTGAAAATGAAGAGGCAAAGGAATATATCGAAGTTTTAAATCGTCAGTCCTTGAGATTGAAAAAATTAATCGAAGATTTAATAGAGGCTTCAAAAGCTGCAAGCGGTGTTTTAACTATAAATAAATCAGCTCTAAATGTTGCAACACTAGTAAATCAAACAATTGGAGAATACGGAGAAAAATTAGAAAAAAACAATTTAGAAGTTGTTACAAATATTGAAGATGAAAATCTATATATCGATGCTGATGGCAGACGTATGTGGCGTGTATTTGAAAACATTATGAACAATATTTGTAAGTATGCTCAGCCTAATACAAGAGTGTATGTAGATATAAATAGTATCGATGGTAAAACACAGATGATATTTAAAAATGTATCAAAATACAAGTTGAATATTACAGGTGAAGAGCTTATGGAAAGATTTGTTAGAGGAGATAGATCAAGACATACAGAGGGTAGTGGCCTTGGACTATCAATAGCGAAAAATCTTGTAGAACTTCAAGATGGACAGATGGAAATAGATATTGATGGAGATTTGTTTAAAGTGATAATCACTTTTGAGGAATATAAGTCATAATATCGGAAACCTGGCAATCAAGATATTTACATAAATCATCTAAAGTAGTAGTACTAATAGGTTTGTTATTTCTCAACCTAGATATAGTACTACTACTTATTTTATATTTATTGATCAGCGCGTATGTGCTGATATTTTTTTCTTTTAAAGTCTTCCAAAATGGATCAAATACTATCATTAACTGCCTCATTCTTTTATTTATTACTTAAATTATAAATTGTGTTTAAGTTAATGACTATAATCTACATGATGACTATCAATTGTTTAGATTAGATAAATGTTGGCGCTTGGTGTATTTATATAGTCTACATATTGACTATGTTCTATAAAACGACTATAATTAACATAATCAAGAGTTATATCTTTTAATTAGTGGAAGGTTAGAAAGGGGAAAAATACTAATGAAGAAGAAGCTAATTGTTGCTACTCTTTGTTTGACTATGGTAGTTTCATTGACTCCTTCTTCTTTTGCTGTGACGAAATCTGATGTAGATGAAAATGCACAAGTAACGGCAGAACAATCTACAGAACAATCTACAGAGGCAAAAGAAGTAGTTGAAAATACTGAGAAAAATGATGATACGGTAGATGAGACAAAAGATAGCACAAAAAAATCAATTGAAAACGAAAAGCAGTCAAAGGCTACAGAAGCTGCTAAGGTTAATGTTACAATTGACGGACAGACAACGGGGTATGATAATCTAGCTGATGCATTAAAAGCTGTAAACAACTCTCAATCTACTAGTAAAATAACTGTAAAATTAGCAGCGGAAACATTTACAGCTACTGCAAATGACCAGTTTAGAATTGACAAATCAAATGTATGGATTGAGGGAAAAAACAAAAATACAGTTATCGATTGCGGTAGCTATTTATGTTCAGGTCAGGCTGGATTTATAATTACATCTAGCGATGTAGTAGTAAAAAATCTAACTATTAAGAGCAATGCAAAAAAAGCAACTCTTAAATGGGTAACTATGGATGAAAACGGCGGCCAAATAGCAAATGGACAGCTTCATGGAGTAACATTAGCAAATGGTAATAGTGAATGGGGTGCATATGCTTTAAACATCCATGGTGTAGCAAATATGATAGTAGGTAATATCAATATTACTGATGCTGGATCAAATGCAATAGCACTTGCAAATGCAAAAGTTAGAATTGCAAATTCAAATATTGCAGGTGGCAGTAAAAACGATATTGTATTTAATTATGCGGATAAAGTTGCTTACAAAAACCCAGTAAATTTAACATTGGTAAATACAACATTAAGCAACAATAGCATTTATTCTGGGAGACCATCAAGTGCTCAAAAGGATGTGCTAAATACTGATTTAGATTTAGTAAAAGTAGAAGCAAAAAATGGAAGTGGCGTATTTGTTGCTAAGGATTCAGAAATAGCTCAAAACTCTTATGGAATTATCAAAGATGGTAAGGAAGTTAGATATAGCTATTTTGAAACTGCAATTAGCAATTTAACTGATGGCGCAACTTTAAAACTATATAAAGATGCAGAACTAAGTGAAGTTCTTTGGATTAAAAATCTTAAAGATGTAACAATTGATTTAAACCAAAAGGCAATTAAAGCAAAAGACGACTTTACAACTAGTGATTCTGAAAAGTATAAAAACAATGTTATAAACGTATCAGCTGCAAACAATGTAACTATTAAAAATGGTACATTAAAAGCTGGTGCAAAAAACAGACATACTTTAAATATTACTGAAGGTTCAAGTGTTACAGTTAAAGATGTAACTGTAGAAAAAACTAATGCAGAAGCTGGTGCACCTATTATAGTAAATGCATCAAGCCTAGCTGTAGAAGGAACTTTAAAAACAGTTGCAAGCGGTGGATCTTGGTATGCATTAAATGTAGATTCAAATAAAGGTGATGCTAAAATAGAATTTAAAGACGGTTCTAAAATGGCAACTGCTGGAGATGCTGTTCAGGCTCATATGATTTATTGCGAAACACCAGAAGGAAATGATCCTAACCAGTTAATCGTAAATGGTGAACAGGCAGGAGTGCTTCCAGGAGGTATTGTAGATAATTCAGCGCCTAAGTGGAATTACAACAAAGTAAAATGGAATAACACTCTAGAAATAGATGCTACAAAAGAATTTACAAGAGATGATGCTATAAAAGCATTTTTAAAAGCAGAATGGGTAAGTGATGATACAGGTTTTGATCACTTTGTAATAGCAAAATACGAATGGGAACACGGTGATGCTTATACAAAACCATTTGATGCTCACAAATTAGGAACATATAAAGTTTATGCTTATGCTTATGATAAGACAGGCAAAAAAACAGATAGACTTGGCATAAATGTTACAGTAGTAGATACAACTAAACCAGAGCTTACAGTTGCAGGTCCATGGGAAACAACTTTAGAACTAGGACATAAGTACGAAGTACCAGAAGCAACAGTTAAAGATAATTCTGGAGAAAACTTAACTGCTAAAGTTGATAGAGTTACTTATGCAACTACAAAAGAAGGTCTAAAAAATTCAACTGATTATTCAAAAGAAGTTAAATTTGATAAAGTTGGTTGGTACAAATTAAGCTGGGTTGTAGTAGATAGCTCAAATAACAAATCTTATGCAACAAAAGTTGTACATGTAGTAGATACAACTGCTCCAACAGCTACAGTAGAAAAAGATCCAGTTGATCCAACAAATGGAAAAGTAACAGTAACATTGAAATTTGATGAAGAAGTTGAAAAAATGTCCATGGGATGGAGACCAGTAGGAAAAGATTTTACAAAATGGTATAAAGTTTTCAGTGAAAATGCAGATGAAACTGTAGAATTTACTGATGCAAATGGTAACAAAGGAACAAAACAGGTTGTAGTTAACAACATTGATAAAAAAGCTCCAGTAGTAATCTTATCATTTGATCCTACAGACCTTACAAACAAAAATGTAAAAGTAACATTAGTAGCAGACGAAGAAGTAACTGTAGAAGGCTGGACTAAAGTAGGCGAAAGTGGTAAAGAATACGAAAAAACTTTTGATCACAATGTAATTGATGAAATCGTTGTTGCAAAAGATTTAGCTGGCAACGAAACTACACAGAAGTTTACAATCGATTATATCGATAAAAACGCACCAAAAGTTGAATACGTTAAATTTGATAAAGAAACTCCTGCAAGAGAAGTAACTGTATCAGTTAAATTTAGCGAAGAAGTTAAACTAGGTGTTTCATCTATAGGATGGAAATACGACCAAGCTAAACAGCATTGGACTAAAACATTTACTGAAAATGGCATTTATACTATAAATGCAAAAGACTTAGCTGGAAACACTGTTTCACAGAGTTTTGAAATTAAAAATATCGATAGAGAAGCAGCAACAGTAACACAGCTAATTAAACCAAATGACGAATTTACAAACCAGGATGTAACAGTTACACTGATCTTTAGCGAAAATGTAACAATTAAAGCAGACGGTTGGACTAAAGGCGCTACAGACAACGTATGGAAAAAAGTATTTAAAGAAAATGCTACTGAAACTGTAGAAGCTTTAGATGCAGCTGGCAATGTTACAACAGTTGATGTAAAAGTTAAAAACATCGACAAAATTGCTCCGGAAATTTTCACGAAATCTTTTACAACTTACAATCCTACAAATAAGGATGTAACAGTAGATCTATATTACACAGAAACTGTAAACATTGACTTAGAAGGTTGGGAAAAAGTTGATGCAAATGGCGAACACTGGAGAAAAACATTTGATAAAAATGGCGAATACGAAGTATTAGCTAAAGATAGAGCTGGAAATGAATGTATAACAAAAATCAATATCAATATTATTGATAAAGAAGGCCCTATGGTAAAAAAAGTTGAATACTCAACAAAAGAAGCTACAAAGAACAATGTTGTAGTTAAAATCGAATATTCTGAATCAGTAGATGTTGCAGGTGGAGATTACAGAGCTTTAAACGAAGAACGTACAGTTTGGGAAAAAGTTTATAGAGAAAATACAAAGGAAACTGTAATCGCAAGAGATGCAGCTGGCAACGAAGTAAAAGAAGAAATAGAAATCAACAACATTGATAAAATCAAGCCATTACTAATTGCAATTCTACATAACCCAATAGTAGAAAAAACAAACCAGGATGTAGTTGTTACATTGATCTTTGATGAAAGCGTAACAATTAATGCAGAAGGTTGGTACAATGATAGTATCGGCAACATTTGGAAGAAAGTTTTCAAAGAAAATGGCGAAGAAACATTAACAGCATACGACTTAGTTGGAAATAAGATTAAGGAAGACATTGTTGTTAAAGTAACAAACATTGACAAAGTAGCACCAAACGCTCCTGAAGTTATTTACTCAACAAAAGATGCAACAAACGAAGATGTAACAGTAACATTGAAGTACGATGAAGCAGTAAACTTCGAAGGTAAAGGCTGGGTAAAAGCAGACAAAGAATGCAAAGTTTGGGAAAAGGTTGTAACAGAAAACGGAAGCGAAACTGTAGTAGCCAAAGATGCAGCAGGCAACCTAGTAGAAACTTCAATTGAAGTAGCAAATATCGATAAGATTGCTCCAGTTATCAATGGCGTAGAAGACGGCAAGATTTACGATAAGGCTGTAATTGCAACTGTTGAAGATGAAAACATTAAAGAAGTTATCATTAACGACAAAGTATACGAATACCATGGACAGAAAATTGATTTCTCTAACAATGGTAAATATACTCTAGTTGCAAAAGACAAAGCTGGTAACGAAACAGCAGTATCTTTTGAAATTGCTATTCCAACAGAAGAAGACGACAATGCTAATGTAGTTGACAAAAATGATAAGAATGACAACAACAAAGCTGATAAGGAAAAATCAGATAAAACTCAGACAGGTGATGAAGCTAACCTAGTATTCCCTGTAGTTGGACTATTATCATCAGCATTAGTATTAGCATTCATTTTCAGAAGAAGACAGATGCACAAATAAGAAAAAATAACTTTTTGACGGATGATTAATTTCATCCGTCTTTTTTTAACAAATTTTCAATATTTACGGTAGCAATTAACAAATTTATGTTAAAATAAAATACTTGGAAATGTAATATATAATTTATGGGAATGGAAGTGAAATTATGAAAAGGAAAGAAAAAGATTATACAGTTATCATAGGTTGTGGCAGGTTAGGCGCAACTATTGCCAATACATTATCTGATGAAAAGAAAAATGTAATGGTTGTGGACAGCGATGAAGATTCTCTCAGAAAATTATCATCATCATTTGCAGGGCAAACTTACGTAGGAGACGCTTCTGACTATTTTGTTTTAGATGAGATTAACTTAAAAAAAGCAAATGTAGTTATAGTTGTAACTCACAAGGACAATTTAAATATTATGTTAGCTCAAATTGCAAAAGAAATTTACCATGTAGAGCGTGTTATTGCAAGGTTATATGATCCCGAAAGGGATGTTGTTTACAAGGAACTTGGTATTGAGACAATATATCCAGCTTATCTTGAATCTGAACAGTTGATGCAGTGGTATAACAAAGTGGAGGCAAAGAGCGATGAAGATAGATAAAAATATTTTACTTGTAGGCGGATTTAATAAGACAATGTCCATAGCAAAAGTTTTAACTAAGAGAGGACACAACGTTACCATTGTAAATGAGACAAAAGCAGACTGCCTTAAACTAGCTGAAATAAAAGGGGTTGAAGTTATCTATGGAGATGGTTCAAGACCATTTGTACTAGAAGATGCTTGCGCTTGGGATATGGATATGGTTATCGCTCTAACTAAGTCAGATGCAGATAATTTAGTAATATGTGAAATTTGTAAAAAACAGTTTGGAGTTAAAAGGGCGTTGTCCTTACTTCAAGATATGCGCAAAATAGATTTTTTCAAAAGTATGGGAGTTGATTCTGTAGTTTGTGAAATCGAAGTAATCACACAATTGGTAGAGCAAAATGTTGTTGTAGAAGCCTATGCAAACAGCATACCACTTGATAACAAAGATGTTAGCATCTTAGAAGTATTCATTCCTGTAGAAGCTCCGGCGGCAGGTAAGCAAATCAGAGAGTTAGAGATGACAAAAGATGCTGTAATTTGTTGTATCATAAGAGGCAAAGACAGCTTTATACCTAGAGCAGATACTCAGCTTTACAGCGGAGATAAATTGATTTTGTCATGTTATGAAAGAGATAGAATAGCAGTGACAAAAGAATTGGCAGGTAAAATAAAATGAAGATGAATTGGACACTAAAGGGCAAAGACGATTTTGGCAGATTGATAGTAACTGTTGGGGTTATAACCCTTGTGCCATTATTGGTTATCCCTTTTTACATAGAAGAATTAAATTTGGCTTGGACTTTTTTAGTGCCAGGACTTGGTTCTGTAATATTAGGAATGGCTGTTTGTTTCTTTTCAAAGAAAAAATCACATAAGCTTACTTGGAGAGAAAACTTGCAAAGCAGCAGTCTGCTTGTTCTCTTTGTATGGGGTTACGGCTTTTTAATAAGTGCATTGCCTTTTATTTTATCAGGGCAATTGCCATTTATAAAAGCCCTTTTCGAATCGGTAAGCGGCTGGACAACAACAGGTCATTCGGTTGTCGACGTGGAAAATACAGCCCATATATTTTTATTTCACAGAGCTTGGATACAATTTATAGGCGGTATGGGATTTGTAATGATGATGGTTATGATAGTTCAAAGCAAACAGGCTATGAGCCTTTTTCATGCCGAAGGTCATACGGATAATATCGCTCCAAATTTAAAGCGTACAGCCAGAACGGTTTTCGTTATGTTTCTTGGCTTTGTTTGCGGTGGCACAATTTTGTACAGAATATTTGGCATGCAAGTATTTGACGGCATATGCCACAGTATGAGCGCCCTATCAACAGCTGGATTTTCAACGAAAGCAGCAAGTATAGGATATTACAACAGCTTGCCTATAGAAATAATTACAGAAGTTTTGATGATTATAGGGATTATAAATTTTGCAGTTCTTTTAATGATGTTAAAAGGCAAGTTTAAAAAAGCTTTTAAAGTTACAGAAGTGAGATTTGGACTATTTTTGATTGCAGTTTTATCGCCTATTGCAGGGGTTGGACTTGTTGGGGCATTGAATATGTCATTTGGCGAAGCGATGAGAGTTGGATTTTTCAATTGTATCTCCGCCATGTCAACAACAGGATATACTACTTCCGATTACAGCACTTGGCCTGCGATTTCTATTGCAGTTATGATTTTACTTATGCTTATCGGAGGCGGTGTAGGATCAACGGCAGGCGGCATGAAACTTATAAGAGTGTATGTACTTTTAAAATCTCTTTTTATCGACTTAAAGAAAAAAGTTTCATCAAATAGACGTGTGTTTGTTGCCAGCTATCAGAGGGCACAAGGTGAAGTTATAATAACAAACGATATAGGCAGAGAAGCAACAAATTTTGTATCTGTATATTTGCTTTTTTTTATAGTTGGAAGTATGGCATTGTCGGTATCGGCTAATTGCGATTTAACTACAGCTATGTTCGAATTCGCATCGTCATTAGGCGGTGTAGGCCTAACCATGGGGATTACAGGGCCTCAAGCATCAAATGCAACACTTATTATAGAGATTGCAGGAATGATTTTAGGGCGCCTTGAAATCTTTATCGTGTTTGTAGGTATTCATAGTTTATGCTCACGTGTAAAAAAGAAAATAGTCAAATTGGTAAAAAATGTGTTATAATAAAAAAACTGCATACTTGCATTTTATAAAAGGAGAATTCTGAACATATGAGTTTTTTAAAATTTATACTGGTAGTGCTTATTTGCGTGCCTGTCGGTTATCTACTCCTTTATTTAAACTATAAAATAATAGACGAAGTATTAGAAAATAAGGGGAAAGCAAAAGATGAAGAAAGGCCTATTTATAACAATAGAAGGTCCAGACGGGGCAGGTAAATCTACTCAGATTGAGTATATAAAAAATTATTTAAAAGAAAAAAATCTTCAGGCTATATTTACCAGAGAGCCGGGAGGTACAAATATAAGCGAAAAAATTAGAGAGATTATTCTCGATAAAAATAATACTGAGATGGGCTATATGACTGAAGCTCTTCTTTATGCGGCTTCAAGAGCTCAACTAGTTGAAGAGGTTATTGTACCTGCCTTAAATGAAGGTAAAATAGTAATTTGTGATAGATTTGTTGATTCGAGTATTGCATACCAAGGTTTTGGAAGAGACCTTGGTAAATGTGTTGAGCAAATTAACAGTTTTGCTGTTGCTGGCAATATGCCGGATTTAACTCTTTTACTTACAGTTGATAGTGAAAAGGGAATTGGGCGTATAGAAGCTTGCAGCGATAGTAAGCGTGGTGAAAAAGATAGACTCGAAAGAGAGAACATGACATTCCACCAGCGTGTACTTGAAGGGTATATAGCTCTTAAAAATATGTATCCTGAGAGGATTAGGGCTATTGATGCTAGTCAGTCGATTGAGGCTGTTAGCAGGGACATAAAGGTTCAATTAGATAATTTGTTTAGGGAATATTATGGCGTATAGTTTTGAAAATAATATAAAAAAAGGAACTTTGCATCATGCATTTATTATAGAAGGTTCCCACAGTGTCGATAAGCTTGCTTACACTAAAAATATTGCAAAGCAAATTTTATGTAAGGAAGATGTGGGTGTAGGTTGCGGACGATGTGTAACTTGTAGAAAAATTGATGATGACAATTACATGGATTTGTATGTAATTGAAAAGACACAAGAAAAGGGCAGAAGTGTAAAGAGTGTTAAGGATAAACAAATAATAAAACTTCAGGAGCGTCTTTTAAGAAGTCCTTATGAAGGAGATAGAAATATAGCGATTATCTGCGATGCAGATACTATGAGTATTAAGGCTTTTAACAGATTGCTAAAAACTATTGAAGAGCCTCCAGTAGGTACGGTTATATTTTTGTTGTCCGAAAACATTAAAAATTTGCCCCAGACTATTAGATCCAGATGTATACATGTTAGGATAAACGAAAGCCAGATACCATATGATATGGTAAAAGAGAGAGATAAGGCTGAAAAACTTATAATGATGATACTAGATGGGGATTATTTTTTCAATGAAAAACAAGTGGTTGAGTCTTATGGCAAAGACCGAGAAAAAGCTTATGTGCTTTTAGATGCTATGGAAATAATATACAGAGAAATACTTTTTGGCAATCACGAAGAATACAGAAGATTTACAAAGGATTATATATTTAAAGCTGTTAAATATATTGAAGAGGCGAGATTGGAAATCCAACAAAATGTAAATGTGCAATATGCATTGAAGAAGATGATACTTAATATTGGAGGATAGCGATTATGATTAACGTCGTAGGCGTAAAATTTAAACATGCTGGTAAGATATATTATTTTGATCCGGCAGGCATAAATGTTGAGCTAGGTGACCATGTTATAGTTGAGACTGCAAGGGGATTGGAGTTTGGTACAGTTGCCCTTGAAGAAGAAAAAGTGGATAAGCATAAAATTATCACACCTTTAAAACCTATAATTAGAGTTGCCAATGAAGCTGATATAAAAGCGAATGAAGAAAATCAAAAGAAAAAAGCTGAAGCTATGAGACTTTGTCAAGAAAAAGTAGATAAGCACAATCTTGATATGAAACTTATCGATGTGGAGTACACATTTGATAACAACAAGGTCGTGTTCTATTTTACTGCTGATGGCAGAGTTGACTTTAGAGAGCTTGTTAAGGATTTGGCTAGCGTATTTAAAATGCGTATTGAACTTCGTCAAATCGGAGTAAGAGATGAAGCTAAAATGCTTGGAGGCATAGGTAATTGTGGTAGAAGCCTATGTTGTCACCAGTGGCTTTCAGAGTTTCAGCCGGTTTCAATTAAGATGGCTAAAACACAGGGGTTATCTTTAAATCCTACAAAGATTTCAGGAATTTGCGGTAGACTTATGTGTTGTTTAAAATATGAAAATGACACTTATGTTGAAGCTAAAAAAGGTATGCCTGATCCAGGAGAAAAGATTAAGACTCCAGGTGGACTTGCAATAGTTACTGAAGTTGCTGTCCTTGAAAATCAAATTAAGGTTAAGTTGATTGAAGAGGAAAAAGGTGATGATATCAAACTTGCAGGTGAGATATTTACTTACAAAAAGGAAGAAATAAAAAGATTTAACAAAAACAAGAAGCAACCTAAGGTGGAGGAAGAAATTCCAGAAGAAGTAAAAGCACTTTTAAAAGACTAGGTTGTGTAAATTATAATATACTATGAAAAAAGAAATAAAATCAGAGTTAAGAACCGATGAAATCGGATTTGGCAATTTAAAATTAACACAAGCTGTTGATGAATTTTGTTATGGAGTTGACGCTGTTATTTTAGCTGATTTTGCATCTAAAATTTCTAAGACAAAAGGTCTTGTATTTGATTTTGGTACAGGGACGGGAGTTATCCCACTTATTATTTCTCATAAATTAAAAAATTGCAAAATAGTAGGCGTGGAACTTCAAGAAAAATCAGCTAAATTAGCAAAAGCAAATGTAAGGGAAAATGGACTTGAAGACCGTATAACAATTTTAAATAGCAATATTTTGGATATAGATAGCAAGTACTATTCAATGGTTGATGTGGTTGTATCAAACCCGCCATATATGGCTAAAAATGGGGCTTTGCAAAATTTAAATGATGCAAAATCAATAGCTAGACACGAGACGGCAGCTGACTTGGAACAATTTTTTATGATGGCAGCAAAGCTATTAAAAGATCGTGGACAATTGTTTATGGTTCACAGACCTTCGAGACTTGTTGATTTGTTAGCATATGGAAGGAAATATAAGCTAGAAGCTAAAACTATGCAGATGGTTGCTCCTAAAAATGGCGCAATTCCCAATATAGTTTTACTTCACTTTGTGAAAAATGGAGGCAAGGAATTAAAAATCCTTAAACCCTTAGACGTTCACAAAGAAGACGGAGATTATACAGATGAAATTTTAGAAATCTACGAAAAATAATCTATAAAATTTGAAAAAAATGTTGAATATTTCCAATTTTTAATAGATAATATTTATATAACAAGTGGGAGGTAATACAAATGGTTTTCACTTTATCTGTAAAAGATTTAGGCATTGCTTTAGTGATTATAGCAGCTATAATTTGTTTAGTATTTTTAGCTAAAGTATTTAAAAGACTAATTGTAACTGTTGAAAAAAGCAATGAAATTTTAGATGACGTTAAATCTATGACAGAAATAGCAGAGAGAAGAAGCAGAGATTTAGACAACATGGTAGGCAATATTACAGACTCTGTTGAGGGCATTACAGAAGCTATTAAAGGCAATGAAACTATAATTAAACAGCTAAGCGCAATCGCAAGTGCTGTTAGTTCTATTGCAGGTATTTTTAATAGCAGAAAAAATGGAAACAACTAGTTATTAAAGGTATAAATCTAAATATAGATTGAGAAGGGAGATTAGTATGAAAGCTACAGGAATTGTAAGAAAAGTTGATGAGTTAGGAAGAATTGTTTTACCAATCGAATTGAGAAGAACATTGAATATTGAAATAAAAGACCCAGTTGAAATTTTTGTTGAAGGGGATTTTATCTTGCTAAAAAAATATGAGCCAGCTTGTGTATTTTGTGGCAATGCAAAGGATGTTGAGACATTTAATGGCAAAAATATTTGTAAAAACTGTCTTGACGAAATAAAAAAATTATAGTCTTTGGAGGATAAAATGGCAAAATTTTTAGTCGAAAACAGCGGTCCTTTACGAGGTGAAGTTACAATAAGTGGTGCAAAAAACTCTGTACTACCTATTTTAGCTGCAACGCTTCTATCAAAGGAAGACTGCGAAATAGTAGATGTACCTGATTTAAAGGACGTTTCTATTTTATGCAGTTTGCTAGCTTCACTAGGTGTAAAAGTAGATAAAAAAATTGAAGAAAATCGTGTTACTGTAAATGCAGAACAAATATTGATAAATCATGCTCCAGAAGAGTTAGTTAAAATGATGAGAGCCTCTATTTTAGTTATGGGCCCTTTACTAGCTAGAACTGGTAAAGCCGTAATTAATTTACCTGGCGGATGCGCTATTGGCGAAAGACCAGTAGAACTTCATTTTAAAGGTTTCAAAGCTATGGGAGCTAAAATTGAAATTTCTGATGATGGTGTTGTAGTTGCAGAAGCAGATAAGTTGGTAGGTGCAAATATATATTTGGATTTCCCAAGTGTAGGAGCAACTGAAAATATAATGTCTGCGGCAGCATTAGCTGAGGGTACAACTATAATTGAAAATGCTGCGCAAGAACCTGAAATCGTAGATTTGGCTAATTTTATTAACCAGATGGGCGGTCGCATTAAAGGTGCAGGTACAGACACTATTAAAATTGAAGGCGTAGAAAGCTTACATGGTTGTGTACATGGAGTTATCCCAGATAGAATTGAAGCAGGAACATTTATGATTGCTGCTGCGATTACAAGGGGAAGTATTTTAATTAAAAATATTGTACCAGATCACGTTAAGCCTATAATTGCAAAATTAAAAGAATGTGGTGTAGATATCACTATGACAGATGAAGGTATGGTTGTACGTGGAGATGTAAATCCACTTATCAGCACAGATATTAAAACATTGCCATATCCAGGATTCCCAACTGATATTCAGTCACCATTTATGGCATTTTTAACTACTGTTCAAGGCAAGAGCATAGTTATAGAAACTGTATTTGAAAACAGATATATGCATGTACTTGAGCTAAATAGCATGGGTGCACGTATTAAAACAGAAGGCAAATGTGCTATTATTGAAGGAAATAAAAAGCTTCACGGTGCAGAGGTAAGTGCTACAGATTTGAGAGCAGGAGCTGCTTTAGTTCTTGCTGGTTTTGTTGCAGAAGGCGAAACTCTAGTATCTGATATTTACCATATCGAAAGAGGCTATGAAAAATTTATTGAAAAATTTGCGGCTTTAGGTGGCAAAATAACAAGAATAGAAGACTAATTAAAAGTCCTATTACAAGAGAGATATGTCCGTATAAGGTGGTCTCTCTTTTTTCGGTATAAAGATATTTCACAAGTATTGCTTATTTAGGAAAGGAAAAAAGGATGAATAAGTTAAAATTTTTGCAGCTACTTGCGAAAAAATATCCAAATAGAAGAGCGGCTTCGGCTGAGATAATCAACTTAAACGCTATATTATCATTGCCAAAGGGTACAGAATATTATCTAAGTGACCTACATGGCGAATACGAAGCCTTTAGACATATGATACAAAGTGCTTCAGGCGTTATTAAAATGAAAATCAACGAAATCTTTATAGGCGAGTTAAGCGGCAAGGAAAGATACCACTTAGCAGCTTTGATTTACAATGCGGAAGCTGAAATAAAGAGAATCAAACTTGATCCAACTATAGATTTTAAACAGTGGTGCAAAGATAATATATTAAGATTGATTATCGTTTGTAAGGCTGTATCAACAAAATATACTAGATCTAAAGTTAGAAAAAGACTGCCAAAATACTGGGCTTACAGTATGGACGAATTGCTTCACGCTGACGATGAGTCAAATAAAAGCGCATACTACGACAAGATTATCGATAGTATTATTGAAACAGGAATGGCAGAGATTTATATCACACAGCTTGCTGAAGCTATAACTATTCTTTGTGTAGACAGATTGCATATTATCGGCGATATATGGGATAGAGGAGCTCATCCAGACTATATTATGGACTATCTTATGCAATACGATGATGTAGATTTTCAGTGGGGTAACCACGATATTGTATGGATGGGAGCGGCAGCAGGTAGCTGGGCTTGTACAGCAAATATCTTGCGTATGAATATTAGTTACAATAATTTTGATATGCTTGAAATTGGATATGGTATTAACCTTAGACCACTTACATCTTTTGCAACTAAAACATATGGTGATGATCCTTGCACAGCATTTATGCCTAAGATACTAGAAGAAAACGAATTTGACCAAGTATCAAAAGAAACAGCAGCTCGTATGCACAAGGCTATTGCGATTATGCAGTTTAAAATAGAAGGCCAGCGTATTATGGCAAATCCCGAATTTGAACTTGAAAACAGGTTACTTTTAGATAAGATTGACTTCGAAAAAGGAACTATTGAGATCAAAGGAGAGACATTCCCACTTAAAGATACAAACCTCCCAACTGTTGATCCAAACAATCCATATGAGCTAACTAGCGAAGAAAAGAGAGTTATGGAAAACTTGCAGGCTTCAATTTTAAGAAGTGATAAATTGCAGGATCATATTAAATTTTTATTCTCTCATGGTGGCTTGTACAAGGTTATGAATGACAAGTTGATGTTCCACGGCTGCATACCTTTAGATGAAGATGGTAACTATGCAAAGTGCACATTACATGGTCACAGCTACAGCGGCAAGGCTTTGTTCGATTATATAGATCGTGAAGTTAGAAGAGAATATTTCAGTCACGACGAAGAGTGCGAAGATGGTACAAATGGTGATATTATGTGGTATCTGTGGCTTGGACCTAAGTCTCCATTGTTTGGTAAAGACCAGATGACTACATTTGAAAGACTGTTTATTGAAGACAAACGCACTCACAAGGAAAATACAGTTGGATACTACACTCGTAGAGATGACAAAGAATTTTGTGAGGGTATCTTAAGAGAGTTTGGCATCGATCCAGAAAAAGGTCATATTTTGAACGGACATGTACCTGTAAAAATTAAAGATGGGGAAAGTCCAATTAAGGGTGACGGCAAACTATTTGTAATAGACGGCGGTATTTCAAAGGCTTATCAGAAAAAGACAGGTATCGCTGGATATACATTTATTTACAATTCATGGATAATGGCTTTGGCTGAACATAAACCGTATATGCCTCTTCAACCAGATGGCAGTCAAGAATTTTACGCTCCAAGAGTGTTTATCGTTGAAGAACTTGACAAGCGTGTTATGGTTCGTGACACTGACCAGGCAGCTGGACTTAAGGAGCAGATAGACGAGCTAAAGGAACTAATCGAAGCATACAGAAGAGGATTTATAAAGGAAGTATATTAAGTTTTGTCAAATATATCTAAGATAGTAAAATCTATAGACGATTTAAGAAAAAATAAAGAAGTAGTAGTAGTTGCAATTGATGGGAGAGCAGCATCAGGTAAAACTACTGCTGCTTTTGATGTTTCAAATAGGCTAGAAGATAAGGCAGCAGTTGTACATATGGACCATTTCTTTTTGCCATTTGAACTTAGAACAGCTAAAAGGTTTGAAACACCAGGGAGCAACTTTCACTACGAACGATTTAAAGAAGAAGTACTGCCATTCCTGCATAGTGGTAAGTCATTTGATTATGGGAAATTCGATTGTAAGATAATGGACTACGCTTAGAATATTAAAATTAGAGAGTATGATGTCATAATTGTGGAAGGTGCGTACAGCCTGCATCCTATTTTAGGAGATTATGCTGATTTAAAAATATTTTTAGATGTGGATGCAGAGGAGCAGATGAGACGTATTGAAAAACGAAATGGCGTGGAAAATGCAAAAACTTTTAAAGAAAGATGGATACCATTGGAAGAAGAATACTTTAAGCACTATGGTATTAGAGAAAAAGCCCATATGATTTTAAGTCAAAACTAGATAAGAAGTATAAAAAAAAGAGCTATATGCATGGAAAATCAATAAGCATAGTAGCTCTTATATTTTTATGTTTATGACTGCTGCTCAAAACGAGCAGCAACATCTTTTAGATAGTCCACAATCGGTAAGTGCTGTGGGCAACTTTGCTCACATTGACGACACTGAATACAATCAGATGCCTTGCCGTGAGTCATAGCAGTATTTTCATAATACATTTCCTGAGTGGAAAAATTCTTATTTAAAGCCTGTTTATCTGCATTGTACAAAGAAAAATACTTTGGAATAGGTATGTTTTTAGGACAACCATCAACGCAGTATTGGCAAGCAGTACAAGGTATAGCAATACTTTTGCTTATAATATCAACAACTTTATCTATAACTTTAAATTCATCATCGCTTAAAGGTTTAAAATCACTCATATATGAAGTGTTATCCTCAAGCTGCTCTAGAGATGACATACCGCTTAAAACCATCATTATACCTTCGTGACTAGCAGCAAAACGAACAGCCCAAGATGCAATAGACATATCTGGATTTGCTTCCTTTAAAACATCAACAGCTTCCTGAGGTATTTCAACTAAAGATCCCCCTTTAATAGGTTCCATAATAATTACAGGTTTGTTGTGTTTGCGGCAAACTTCATAACATTTGCGAGACTGTATGCTCTCATTGTTCCAATCTATATAATTTAACTGTATTTGCACAAATTCCATTTCGGGATGAGCAGTTAAAATTTCATCTAAAAGCTCTGGAGAGTCGTGGAAAGAGAAACCGATATGTTTAACTTTTCCTTGCTCCTTAAGTTTAGATACAAATTCAAATGACTTAAAACCCTTAGCCATATCGTAATGCTCAACACCTAAATTATGAAGCAAATAATAATCAAAGTAATCAACCCCGCATTTTTCAAGTTGCTCATCGAAAATACGCTGATTGTCCTCTTCACATTTTAAAAACATAACAGGTAGTTTAGTAGTTAGAGTATAGCTATCGCGAGGATGTCTATCAACTAAAACCTCTTTAGTAATTTTTTCACTTTTAAAAGAATGGTACATATAGGCAGTATCAAAATATGTGAATCCTCTTTCTAGGAATGTATCTACCATTTTGCATACTTGTTCTTTATCTACAGACTTTGGTTTGTCAGGCTCCAAAAGAGGCATACGCATAAGTCCAAATCCAAGTTTTTTAGTCATAATCATCATCTCCAAATTTTAAAAGTTATAAGTTTTCCATAATTATAGTTACAGGCCCATCATTTACAAGAGAAACCTGCATATCTGCACCAAAAATACCAGTGGCAACATGCTCAATCTGTTTTTTTGCCTCGGAAACGATATAATCGTAAAGAGCTTCAGCCATGTCAGGTTTACCTGCATCTACAAAGCTAGGTCTGTTTCCTTTTTTACAATTACCGTAAAGGGTAAATTGTGATATCAGTAAAAGCTGGCCGTCTATATCCTTAAGAGAAAGATTCATCTTATCATCTTCGTCACTAAATATTCGTAAATTTAAAAGTTTTTTAAAATATTTATTGGCATCTTCTTTTGTATCTTCGTGTCCAACACCTATAAGCACAACTAAACCTTGGTCTATTTCACCGCAGACTTTACTATCAACTGAAACTGAGGCTTCTTTGACACGTTGTATAACAAATTTCAAATTTTAGCCCTCCCTTCTGTGAAGAACATAATCTTTAAAAGCTTCGGCAATAGGTGAAAGATATATTTTTTTACGGTAAGCCATATAAAAAGTTCGCTTGCTGTCGTACTCTTTTATTTTGTAGCTTTTAATACCCATAGCAAAATCTTTTTCACCGATAGCAGAACTTGAAACAACTGAAGCACCAAGACCTGTAGCTACAGTTTTTCTAATAACACCGATACTGTTAATGCGAGCAACGATATTTAAACTGTTTTCCTTATAGCCATTTTCCTTTAGAAACATTTCAAAAGATTCTTTGGAATGGCTTGTTTCTCGCCATGCAGAACCTTGTTCACGCCATAGAAACGGTTCGTTTATAAAGTCTGCAATAGAAATAGTATCACCTTCGATTTTACCTGCTGGTCTTGTATTAGAAACGATAAGTCTTGGTTCGTCTTCAAAAACAGGCTCGTAAATAAGTTCGTCACTTCCAATAGAACCGACAAACCCAATTTCACCAATACCGTTAATTAAGTTTTCACGAACTTGACTACTATCTGATTGTTCAACTGTATAATGAACATCTTTGTGAAGATCGCTAAAGCCTTTTAGCATCCAAGGTACAAAATCCTGTCCAGGTGTACTTGAAGTTTGGATTTCAAGAACTCCTTTTAGATTTTCAGCCTCATTTGAAAAGGTACTTAGGGCATGATCTCTAGTAGCAATTATTTCTGTTGCATATCTGTAAAATGTTTTTCCTTGAGGTGTAGGTGTTATACTTTTGCCTTGTCTATCAAGTAGAGTTACACCTAACTCGTTTTCTAAGCTTCTTATATGTACACTTATTGTAGGTTGTGTAAGATAAGTAGCATCTGCCGCTTTGGAAAAACTCTTGTACTTGACTACATTTACAAATGCTTCAATCTGTTTAAAATCCATAAATTTTACCTCTTGTTTTTCTTAATATATCCCCAATGTTACTATATTATATATTACTGTAACAATTAATGCTATATAATAATTGTATTATTTTTAACTAAAAAAAACATTTGTTTGCTTTCTATTGATTTGCACAAGTAAATCAAGGTATAATATCGGAGTGCAAAGTACAATGATTATGAGTAGAAAGGGAGTAGAAATGTATAATAAATTAAAAGCAAAGAAAATTGTCATTCCTGTAATAATGGCTATGATATTGATGATTACAGGGTGCAGCGCAGGTGATTTAGCAGGTGGCAAAGACCAGAGTAAATCAAGTGCAAAAAGTGTTGAAAGTGTAGAAAATGTTGAAGAATACAGTGGCGAGCCTTATACGGTGATAAATGATAATCAGCCGGATTTCGATGAGAGCGAACTTACAACTAAAAGCTATGAGGAGTACAGCGAGCTTGATGAGCTAGGCAGATGTGGGGTAGCTACAGCAAATGTTAGTAAGGATACTATGCCTACTGAAAAAAGAGGGGCAATAGGACAGGTAAAACCAAGTGGATGGCACACTGCAAGATACGATAGCGTTATAAAAGATAAGTATCTTTACAATAGATGTCACCTTATAGGTTATCAGTTAACTGGTGAAAATGCCAACGAAGAAAATCTGATTACAGGCACTCGTTATTTAAACATCGATGGTATGCTTTCTTTTGAGGATGAAGTTGCCGATTATGTTAAGTCAACTGGCAATCACGTGCTTTATAGAGTTACTCCAGTTTTTGAGGGAGACAATTTAGTTGCTTCTGGAGTGCAAATGGAAGCGATGTCTGTTGAAGATGATGGTGAGGGTGTGTGTTTCAATGTTTATGCGTACAATGTACAGCCACATGTAGTTATAGATTATGAAACAGGTGACAGCCATCTTGACAGTGAAACAGCTACAAAAGAAGAGGAACAATCAAGTTCAGAAGGAACTTATATCTGTAATACCAATACTAAAAAGTTCCACAGACCGACTTGTTCAAGTGTTGACGATATGTCAGACAAGTATAAAAAGAAGTACAAGGGAAAAGCTCAAAGCTTAATAGACAACGGCTACAGCCCTTGTAAAAACTGCAATCCGTAAGGTTAAGTGTAGTTTGGATTGTAAATAGGCGATACTAAAAATCAAGTGCAATAAGGATATATTTGTGATAAAATAAACGTTATGGAATATTTGAAAAATTTAAATGAAAAACAGCGCGAAGCGGCGCTTAAAACAGAAGGCCCGTTGCTAATTTTAGCAGGTGCAGGCAGCGGTAAAACAAGTACAATGACAAGGAGAATAGCTCATCTAATCAAAGGGTGTGGAGTTTCTCCTTACAATATTTTAGCAGTAACATTTACAAACAAAGCTGCAAATGAAATGAAAGAAAGGGTAGAAGATTTATTAGGCGGCAGCGTCAATATGTGGATTATGACATTTCATGCGGCATGTTTGAGAATACTAAGAGCAAATGCAGAGCTACTAGGTTATACAAATTCTTTTGTAGTTTACGACCCGGTAGACCAAAAAACTGTTATTAAAAATATATTAAAAGAAAGAGGTATTGAAGAGAAAAAATTCCCAGTACCTTCTATTTTGTCTGCAATTAGCAAGGCAAAGGAAAATTCTATTTCTCCGAGAAGTATGCTAGAAAACCCAAGTAATTTCAAAGAAGAAATAATAGGAAAAGTCTATACGGATTACGTTAAGATACTTAAGAAAAACAACGCTATGGACTTTGATGATTTGCTTTCAAATACAGTAAAGCTATTTGAGGAAAACCCAGATATACTTGCTAAATATCAGGATAGATTTAGATATATTATGGTGGATGAGTACCAGGATACAAATAAGATACAGTACAAATTTATAAGCATGCTTGCTGAGCAGTATCAAAATATTTGCGTAGTAGGTGACGACGACCAGTGTATATATCAGTGGAGAGGTGCTGATATTTCAAATATTTTAAACTTTGAAAAGGATTTTCCGGGAGCTGAGGTTATAAAGCTGGAACAAAATTATAGATCTACAGGAAATATTTTGGCAGCAGCTCACAGCGTTATTGAAAAAAATCATAATCGTAAAAATAAAAAGCTATGGACTGAAGCCGAAGAAGGCCACAAAGTCATTTATTCTAGATTAGATGACGACAAAATGGAAGCAAATTACGTAAGCCAAGAAATCGATAGATTGAAGCGTCTAGACCGCAAATTCAGTGACTTTGCAATTTTGTATAGAACAAATACTCAGTCAAGAAATTTTGAAGATGCTCTAGCAAGAAGGGATATACCTTACAGAGTTGTTGGTGGCACTAGATACTACGACCGCCTTGAAATCAAAGATATGGTTGCATATATGCGACTAGTTTTAAATCCGTCAGATGAACTGGCTTTAGTCAGAGTTATAAACTCACCAAAACGAGGCATAGGCCCTACAACAGTTGAAAAACTTAAGGGAGTTGCACAGACTACAGGAATGACTATGTTTAGCCTTTTACAGGATGAAGATGTCTTAGGTAGTCTCAGCTCAAAGGCTGCAAAAAGCGCTCGTGAGTTTGCACAGCTTATACAAAAATATCACGATGAAAAAGACAACTTGAGAGTATCAGATATATATGATGGTCTACTAGGATCATCAGGATATTTAAATGCTCTTGAAGAACAAAACAACTTAGAAAGCGAAGCTCGTATTGAAAACCTACTAGAATTTAAATCGGTTATTTACGATTTTGAAGAGGAGAACGATATACAGCTACACGAATTCCTTGAAAAAATAGCTCTTTTATCAGATATTGACAACCACGATAGCGATGAGGATGCAGTAACCCTTATGACTATGCACAGCGCAAAAGGACTTGAGTTTCCTTTTGTATTTATGCCAGGTATGGAAGACGGACTTTTCCCAGGTTGGAGAAGTTTGGATTCACTTGATGGCCTTGAAGAAGAACGCAGACTTTGCTATGTAGGTATGACTCGTGCAAAGGAAAGATTATGTCTTACAAGTGCAAGTTATCGTATGATGTACGGTAAGGGAAACTTTACAAGAGAATCACAATTTTTAAGAGAGCTTAATCCAAAATTAATAGAGGGTGACGGAGTTTTACGCAGAAAAAATGAAGCGAGACTTGGAGAAAAGAAATCCATAGATGGATTTGGACAATCAACTCCATTTGAGCCTTTTAACCAATACAAAATGGCTAAACGAGAAGTTAAGCAAAAAGCAAAAGTTAAACAGACTTTTGTGGCAGGAGACAGAGTTAAACACACTAAGTTTGGCGAAGGCCAAGTTTTAAGTATTGATGGAACAGTTGGTATTGTAAGATTTGATACTGTAGGTGAAAAAAAGATGGCGATGGATATTGCGCCACTAACTAAAATATAGGTAAAATTTACATGGATAAAAGAAATAAAATTATAGAACTAGTAAAAAAATTAAATGAAGCTTCAAAAGCTTACTACAAAGAAGATGTTGAAATTATGTCTAATTTGCAGTACGACAAGCTATACGAAGAACTAGAAAATCTTGAAAAAGAAACAGGCATAGTTTTATCAAATAGCCCAACACAAAAAGTGGGCTATGAAATTTTAGAAACCTTGCCAAAAGAAGCACATAAAAGCAGGATGTTAAGCCTTGATAAAACCAAGGAAGTAGCTCAGCTTGAAAGCTGGCTTGGCAATCAAAAAGGGCTGCTTTCATGGAAGCTAGACGGACTAACAGTTGTTTTAACATATGAAAATGGACAGCTTGTAAAGGCTGTAACAAGAGGTAACGGAGAAGTTGGCGAAGTAGTTACATCAAATGCAAAAGTATTTGAAAATGTGCCAGTTAGCATACCATTTAACAGCGGTACATTGACTTTAAGAGGCGAAGCATTTATTAAGTACTCCGACTTTGAGCAAATCAACAGAGACATTCCTGAGGTAGACGCTAAGTACAAAAATCCTAGAAACCTTTGCAGCGGCTCTGTTAGACAGCTAAATACGGAAGTGACAGCTAAGAGAAAAGTAAACTTTGCAGCATTTTCATTGAGCGAAATAACTGGTGAAAACCTTCCTGATTTTGAAAATTCAAGAATGACTCAGTTGCGATGGCTAGAGTCACAAGGGTTTGAAGTTGTTGATTTCTATCAGGTTACATCAGCAGATATTGGAAAAAGAGTGGAATGGTTTGAAAAAGAAATCGAAAATATGGATATTCCTTCAGATGGACTTGTATTGTTATTAGATGATATAGCTTACGGAGAGTCACTTGGAAACACTGCAAAATTCCCGAGAAACGCAATTGCATTTAAGTGGAAAGACGAGATTGCGGAGACTACATTGAAAGAAATCGAGTGGAGTCCTTCACGAACTGGCCTTATAAATCCTGTTGCGATTTTTGAACCTGTGGAGCTTGAGGGAACTACTGTTACAAGAGCTTCAGTCCACAATATAAGCATTTTAAAAGAATTAAAACTTGGAATAGGGGATAAGATAACAGTTTACAAGGCTAATATGATTATCCCGCAAATAAGTGAAAACTTAACTGGATCATCTAATGTAAAGATACCGGATAAGTGTCCAGTTTGCGGCGGGGATGCTGTAATAAAAAATGATAATGGCGTTGAGACTTTGGTATGTGTAAATCCAAATTGCCCAGTGAAAAAAATTAAATCTTTTTCACTTTTTGTTAGCAGAGATGCTATGAATATAGAAAATTTATCTGAGGCTACTTTGGAAAAATTTGTAGCTCATGGATTTATTAGACAATATACAGATTTGTTTACGCTGGATAACTATAGAGAGGAAATTATCTCTATGGAAGGATTTGGGGAAAAGTCATACGAAAACTTGATTGCAGCTACGAAAAAAGCTAGTGTAACAACTCCTGCAAGACTTTTATACGCACTTGGAATATCTGGTATAGGTGTTGCAAATGCAAAAGTTATAGCAAAAGCAGCAGGACAAAACTGGGAAAAGATAATGAATTTAACAGAGGATGAGCTACTTGCAATTGACGGTATTGGAGATGTTATGGCTAAGGCCGTAGTAAGCTTTTTTGCCGACGAAGAAAACAGAGAAATGCTAAGTAAACTTCTTGAGGAAATATCTTTTGAAGAGGTTGAAGTATCAACAGAAGTAGCAACATTGGAAGGCAAAATTTTCGTTATAACAGGCAGCTTAAATCATTTTGATAACAGAAATCAGTTAAAAGAAGAGATAGAAAAAAGAGGTGGCAAAGTTACAGGTTCTGTAAGTAGTAAAACTGACTACCTTATTAACAACGATAAAATGTCTGCTTCTTCAAAGAATAAAAAAGCTAAGGAGCTTGAAATTCCAATTATTTCAGAAGAAGACTTTTTAGATATGATAAATTAAACAGATAAGAGGAAAAATAAATGTTAAAAGTAGGAAAACTTGATAGTGATCTATTAAAAAAAATAGTTTTCGATAAAATTAGATATAGAAGACCAGAGGTAAAAGTTAGACCAGGTATTGGTGAAGATTGTGCTGTAGTTGATTTTGGCGATTGCGATTGCGTTATGTCAACAGATCCAATTACGGCAGCTGTAAGTGAAATCGGTAGATTGGCTATACATATTACTTGTAACGATATTGCAAGTAACGGAGTAGAGCCAGTTGGTATTATGCTTGCAGCTATGCTACCCGAGGGAACTACAGAAGAAGATATTGAAAATATTATGGGACAAGCTGGAGAAACAGCTGCCCAGTTAGGTGTGGAAATTATAGGCGGTCATACGGAAATAACTATGGCGGTAAACAAACCTGTTATCGTATCAACTGCAATAGGTATAAGCGATAAAAAAGTATCAAACTCTGCAAGCGATATGATAGAAGGAGATGTTATTTTAATGACTAAGCGTGCAGGGATTGAAGGTGCAGGTATTATCGCATCTGATTTTGAACACGAACTTGAAGATTATCTATCAAAGGAAGATATACTACATGCGCAAAGTTTCTTAAAAGAAGTAAGTGTAGTAAAAGAAGGAGTTGCAGCTGGTAAAATTGGAACTCACGGTATGCATGATGTTACAGAAGGTGGCATTTTAGGTGCCGTTTGGGAAATGTGCACTATCTCAGGATTAGGCTGTGTCGTCTACTGTGACGATATACCTGTTGACTCTGTTACAGTTAGAATATGCGATTATTATGATATCGATTGTCTAAGACTGATATCAAGTGGTTGTATGTTAATAGTAGCGGAAAAATCAAAGAAAGAAGAAATTATGACAGCTATTACAAATGCAGGTGTTGATGTTATGGAAATAGGATTTATAACTTCTAAAGAAGAAGGTATCCTATTAGTTGAAGATCAGGAAGTTTGGGAAATAGAACCACCTGCAAGTGATGAATTATATAAAGTTGTGTAAATATTATTGACTTTAGGGCAATTTACTAGTATACTTTAACGAGTGATTGCCTTTTGGCAGCTCTATATTATGGTTTGGGTCCTGCGCAACGAGGTCCTGTGAACCTTGTCAGGTCCGGAAGGAAGCAGCAATAAGCAGATTATCTTGTGTGCCGCAGACAAGCCTTCTCCAGACGTATAGGGCTGCCAAAGGGCAAATTTTATTTAATGGGGTAAAATTTATGTACAAAGCTTTATATCGTGAATACAGGCCAGAGGTTTTCGGTGAAATGCTCGGCCAGGAACATATAGTTAAAATATTGAAAAATCAAGTTGCATCAGGTAATGTAGGTCATGCTTACTTGTTTTGTGGAACAAGAGGTACAGGTAAAACAACAACAGCTAGACTGTTAGCTAAAGCTGTCAACTGTCTAAGCGATGGAGATAAACCCTGCGGCCAGTGTGCAAATTGTAAAGCTATACAAGAAGGGACATTTATCGATTTAATCGAAATAGATGCTGCTTCAAATAATGGTGTAGATGATATAAGAAACTTGCGTGAAAGCGTAAACTTCCCGCCGGCAGTAGGTAAAAAAAAGGTATATATTATAGACGAAGTTCATATGCTTTCAAAAAGTGCCTTTAATGCATTTTTAAAAACGTTGGAAGAACCGCCAGAGTATGTAATGTTTATTTTGGCAACTACAGAGCCTCACGATTTGCCTCAGACAATTTTATCAAGATGTATGCGCATGGACTTTAGAAGAGTTTCCGAAAAAGCATTGATGGAACGTATGAGTCAGATATGCGACGATAGAAATATAAGTGTTGAGCCAAGTGCTCTTGCTATTGTGGCGGCCAATGCAGACGGTTCAGTTCGTGATGGATTGACACTTTTGGATCAGTGTATTTCCGGTCGAGAAGGTGAAATCACTAGAGACGATGTGCTTGATGCTTTAGGTGCTGTAGGCGAAGACACTTACATAGATTTAGTAAATGGGATTATAAACAAAAATGTTTCAAAATGTATTTTGATTTTAAACGAGATTTTCGATGCTGGCAAAGACGCTAGACAAGTCCTTATGGGACTTATGAACCACTATCGAAATTTGCTGTTAACAAAATACGTTAAAAACCCTGAAAATATGCTAAATATGTCCCTTGAAAATGTACAAAGGGTAAGGGAGCAAAGTGAAGTTTTGGATTTGGCTGATATAAACGATGCTATTATCGAGCTTTCCCAGACTAGCAGTGAAGTTGCAAACAGTACCCAGCCCCGCATTTTGTTGGAACTGGTCGTTGTGAAACTAGCTTCAGGCCTAGCCTATACGCAGCCAGTACCCAGGCAAGTGAGACCACAAGAAAATGTCATTCCTAAGGCAGTAAAGGCTCCAGCAAGAATGACAAGTGAAGTGCCAAAGGTTGCTGATGTTAAGGTAGACAGCAGCGCTCCATACGCCAATGCCGATTTGGAAACAGTTTGGGACAATATCACACAGGTGGCAGCTAGTCAATCGGCAGACTTAAATGTTGTAAGAAACTGCACAGATCCGTTAAGCATGTCAGCTGGTGAAATCGTTGTTCATTCGAAAAACGATACGGTAACTAAAATGTTAAAGCACTACCAAAACATGTTTTTAGAAATTTCAAAAGAATTGACAGGGGCACCGAAACATATAGTTGTGGCCGATAAAAACAAAAATCAAAGGGAAGAAAATATTGAAGATATAGCTGATAGAGCACAGGATTTGCTTGGTATCAGCGTTGAAATAAAATAAAAGTTTTGAATTTACAGGAGGGAATATAAAATGGGAAGAAATATGAGAGCAGGCAAAAAGCCTAAGAAACCAAGTGCTGGAAATATGCAGGCGCAGATGGCTCAGGTGCAGGCAGTTCAGAGACAGATGGAACAGGTGCAGGAAGAAATTAATCAGATGGAAACAACTGCAACTTCAGGTGGCGGAGCTGTTTCTGTTACAGTAACTGGAGAAAAGCAGATCAAGGAAGTTAAACTTCAGCCAGAAATCGTTGATCCTGATGATATTGAAATGCTACAGGATTTAATTATCACAGCTGTTAATGAAGCTATGAGACAGATGGAAGAAATCTCAAACAATGAAATGAGCAAACTTACTAGCGGTCTAGGACTTCCTCCAGGATTGTTATAATTGAGGCAAGTGTATGAAATATTATGCTAAACCCTTAAGTAAACTTATTAACGAATTTGCGAAACTTCCAGGTATTGGTGGTAAAACAGCTCAGCGTTTGGCTTTTCATGTTTTATCTCTTGAAGAGGATGAGGCTATGGCTCTTGCCAATGCCATTATAGATGCTAAAAAGTCCATGAAGTATTGCTCTATTTGCGGTAATTTAACAGATGAAGATCCGTGTAAAATATGTAGTGATAAGTCAAGAGACCAAAGTGTTATATGCGTTGTAGAAAGTCCTAAAGATGTAATGGCTATGGAAAAAATCAAGGAGTTTAAAGGGCTTTATCATGTGCTTCATGGTGCTATTTCGCCTATGGAAGGTATTGGGCCTGAAGATATTAACTTAAAATCTTTGATAGTTAGACTTCAAGAAAACGACGTAGATGAGATTATACTGGCGACAAATCCAAATATTGAAGGAGAAGCCACTGCTATGTATATTGCAAGGCTTGTTAAACCTTCGGGGATTAAGGTTTCTCGTATTGCTCACGGTATACCTGTGGGTGGAGATCTTGAGTACACCGATGAGATTACTTTGCTTAAGGCGATGGAAGGTCGAAAAGAATTATAGGAAATGAAAATAAAAGACTATTGTGTATGTTTGCACAGTAGTCTTTTCTATTACCCATATTAAATTGTATGCCTAAAGAGCTAGTTCATAGGCTTTGCAAAACTTACGACAAGGAGTAAATAAATATCCAAGTCCTACATTGTAAGCCATAAATCCATAAACTGCTGTCCAGTGCATTTTTCTTGCCATACCAGTAGTGGCTTCACGTTCCTGTCCACCAGCATCAACAATGCGATTTTCTTCAATAGCACGAATAAAATCATTGTTTGATTTGACTTCACCTTCGATTTCAGTGTAAGCCATGCCGACATAATCGGCCTTGTGTGAGTCGGAACCTGCAATGCCAGGTTTATCATACATGTTTGCCAGGCGTGCAGCACGCACATTTGACTGAGGAGTCTCACATGTGTTAAATACTTCTATAAAATCGAACTGTTCAATTAGTTCAGGTGCAACTCTTAAAGCTCTTTGGTCCATAGCACTTGAGCTTTTAACTCCATAAGGATGAGCTGGTCCTAAAATACCACCTTGACTGTGAACGATTTGAATTAGATGTTTTAGAGGTAGTCCTCTAAAGCTTAGAAGTTTAAGCTGTACATCATCTGGAAGAACTACGATGAAATGACCTGCATCTCTAGTGTCGTATTCAACACCTTTTAAAACTGTGAAATCTTTGAATTCGTCTAAATCTTTGATTTCGTCCCATGCTTTCCAACCTCTTGATGTTGTATGATCTGTAATCATCATACCATCAAAACCTTGTTTTTGAAGTAGTCTAACATAATCTATTAGAGCAATTTTAGAATCAATGGAGCCAGCTTTAGTATGGCAGTGTAAATCGAATTTCAATAACCCTTCCTTTCTGTTTATGAGATTTAACTTTTGTATAACTTTAATATACTACCATTGTCTTTAATTATCAATAAATTTAAAAAGTTTTTTAATAATTGATTTATTAGGATGGAGTTTTTGTGATAGTTGGCAATTTTAAAAATTATACTATTTTATAAAGGGGTGTAAAGTGATATAATTAAACCGTCTGTAGAGAAATGTGTAAATAAGAATAAGAAAAGGAACAATAGATGTTAGGAGCACTATATGTAATCAATATAATAATTTCATTGGTAATTGTATTTCTTGACCGTAAAAATCCATCGGCAACACTAGCATGGATTATGGTACTTTTTTTAGTGCCAGGTTTTGGGATACTTCTTTATTTTGCATTTTCGCAAAATATTTCAAGGCAAAAGATATTTACCATGAGTTACAACGAGGAGCTATTGCTTACAACTTCATTAAAACACCAAAATCAAGCTATTGAGAATGGCAAGTTCGTTTTTGAAAACGATGTCGCGAAGAAGTGGCAGGACTTAATCAAGATGAATCAGGTCTACAGTGCTGCATATTTTACTCAGGACAACGATATCCAATACTTCTCAGATGGAGAAGAAAAAATGAGAAGTTTATTTACGGATATAAAAAATGCAAAGGAGAGTATAAATATCGAATACTTTATTTTAAAACACGATATAGTAGGAGATAGTTTGTTAAATGCTTTAATAGAAAAAGCTAAGGAAGGTGTAAAAGTAAGATTGCTTGTAGATGCTTTAGGTTCATGGAGCATCAATAAAAATCTAGTAAATGAACTTGTAAATGAAGGCGGTAGCTATGCTGAATTTTTCCCAACAAAGTGGAAATTTTTCAACACTAAAATCAATTACAGAAACCACAGAAAACTAGCTATTATAGACGATGATATTGGATATATTGGAGGCTTTAACATAGCTAGAGAGTATGTAGGACTTAAACGAAAATTTGGTTACTGGCGAGATGCCCATATAAGGATTAGAGGGGGCAGCGTATGCGATATAAACGCTAGATTTTTACTTGATTGGAGAAGTGCTACAAAAGAAAAAATAAATATGGAAAACGTATTTTTCGAACCGAAAAATACTCCAGGCAGCATAGGAGTGCAAATTGTTTCAAGCGGGCCAGATGAAGTTTTAGAACAAATTAAAAGAGGACTGCTTAAAATGATTACTTCTGCAAAGAAAAATATTTACATACAAACACCATACTTTGTACCTGATGTGACAATACTTGAGTGTTTAAAAATGGCAGCTCAATCAGGAGTAGATGTAAATATTATGATACCTTGCATACCTGACCATATGTTTGTATATTGGGCAACATATTCCTATGTCTCTGAAATAATGAAGGCAGGGGGCAAAGTCTATATTTACGACAATGGCTTTTTACATGCTAAAACCATGGCAGTAGATGATGAAGTATGTACAGTTGGTTCAGCCAATTTTGATATACGAAGTTTTAAGTTAAATTTTGAGGCTAACGCTTTTATTTTCGATGAACAATTTACGAAAAAAGTGGTGGACTCATTTAAAGAAGATATAAACTTGAGCCATATGCTAACAAAGGAATTATATGCACAGCGAGGCGTATGGATCAAAATAAAAGAGGCATTTTCAAGGGTGCTTTCAGACATATTATAGTGTAATTAGGAGGAAAGATTTTGAAGAGATTTATGAATCCAGCGACAATATTTTTATTTATAGTTTTGGCGCTGACATTTAGTAGAGGTATTTTATCAGATCCAGGAGAGTGGTTTATAACTGAACTTATGACACTTCCAGGAATTATAATCGGATTGAGTTTCCACGAATATGCACACGGTATTGTAGCATATAAGATGGGAGATCCAACACCTAAAATGCAGGGTAGACTTACTGTAAATCCAGCAGCCCATATTGATCCAATCGGATTTATAGCACTTTTATTTATGGGATTTGGCTGGGGTAAAGCAGTAGAAATTAACCCTTACAATTTTAAAAATCGCAGAAGAGATGAATTTTTAGTATCAATTGCAGGAGTAACTATGAACCTTATACTTGCAATTGTATTTACTGTTGTTTACAAAGTATATGTTTCAGCAACAGGAAACTATTTCTTTACACCAGGTTTAGGTGGATATTTAGCACAGATTATATTCTATATCGTATATATCAATGTAGTATTGATGATATTCAACTTAATACCTGTGCCACCATTAGACGGCTTTGGTATTGTAACAGAAATTTTCGACCTAAGACAAAAACATTGGTATTGGCAAGTATATAACAACGGATTTTTTATCCTTATGTTATTAATTATATTCGATGTAACAGATTTAGTTATATCACCTTTAATTAGAGGAGTTATGACTTTATTAGGACTATTTTAAAATATTGGGAGGAATTGATGAAAAAGTTTTTAAAGAGAATGTGTGCATTTTCTCTTGCAGCACTTATGCTATTTACAATGACTAGCTGTGGCGAAGATGCGAAATTTAATACTGTTGGAACGACTGTAGGCAACATGTTAAATGATGAACAAGTTACTTATCAGGGAACAACTACATATTACATCAAAGATGGGGATATGTACAAAACAAGTGACGTAAATAAAGAAGGTGAAAAAATCCTAGACGGAGATTTAAGTTGCATAAACATCGTAGGAGAAAAAATTTACTACTACGACAATTCAATAAGTACAATATGCAAATGCAATACATCAGGTGAAAAAATTGAACGTATAGCAGAAATCTATTGCGATAATTTTGTAGTTTCAAAGGACAATATCTATGCGATGGTTTTAACTGGACAAGGCTCAGATAATATGGAAGATCCAGATAACTACAACATTGTAAAAATGAAAATTACAGATAAAAAACTTGCAAGCACTATGCCAAAAAGCGTAGTTGAAAAAGGTAAACTTTTAGGATGTATCGGAGATAATATTATCGTAGAAAAAAATACAGACGAAGGAAAAGCAGTTTACAAGACAGATTTAACAGGGGACAATCAAAAGAAACTTATGGATATTTCAGAAGATGCCAAAGTAGTTGGAGACAGCAAGGGCTATGTAGTATTAGGAACTGTAGACAAACAGTACGGCCTTTACAGCTATGACCAAGAAGGCAAAAATATGAAACTTCTATCTAAGTTAACAAAAAATAAATCAGAATACGGCAACGCTTTAAATATTGATAGCGAGTATGTTTACTACGAAGACTACGCAGCTAAGAAAAAGAGCAAAAAAAGTAAGAAAACAATTGTTGCTGACAATTTACTTAAAATCAAAAGAGACGGTTCAGGCAAAGAACATATTTTGAAAAATAAGAAAAATATGGATTACAAAATTGCTATTGGATATAACGGAGTTATGGTAAAAGCGAGAGAAGCAGGAGATATTGAAGCAAATCCAAGCTGGAAAGGATTAGAAAACAAGTAAAAGTAGATAGGGGGAATTTTGAAAAAAATGTTTAAAAAATTAGTATCTATTGCAGTTGCTATGGCTATGTTTTTTTGCTGTGTACCTGCAAGTGCATTGGCAAGTGAAAAAACAGATACAAGTGTACCAGAAGCGACAAACATAAAAATGCCAGAAGTCGATACATTTAAAATTATGTTAGATGCAGGACATGCAGGCAAGTACAATAAGGGAGCTATTGATGGGTATTACGAATCATATGCTGTTTGGGATATAACAGAATACATGGCAGAAGCATTTAGCCAGTATGAAGGGGTGACAGTTGGTAAAACTAGATCATCTCAAGGAACAGATTTAAATATATTCGACAGAGGACAAAAGTCAAAAGGATATGACCTGTTTGTATCAAATCATACAAATTCAGGAGGTAAAACTCCAGACTATCCGTTGGTAATAGCCCCAGAAGAGTCAAAATATTATACATCAAAAGTAAAAACTATAGCTGAAAAAGTTGGCGACAATTTAAAAGCTACTTTAGGTACTAAGCAAAATCCTCAAATTTGGAGAGACAGTAGATACGGAGTTATTAGAGGCGCAGCATCAGTAGGAACACCGGGAATAATAATCGAACATTCTTTTCATTCAAATCCTACAATTTGCAAAAAGTTAATGGACGATGCAGTTCTAAAAAAATTAGCTTACGACGAAGCAGATATTATAGCCCAGACTTTTGGCGTTAAAAAGAAAATAGACGATACAGCGACTATAGAAGTTGAGTCCGTTTCCACTACAAAAAATACGATTAGTGTTGTAAATAGCAATGCAAATTTAAGCTATGAAATTTACAGAGGTCAAGAAGGTGGCCAGTACAGCAAAATCGCAACGATAAAAGGCAACGGAGGACAGGCAAATTACACAGATACAAGCTTGTCAAAAGGCAAAACTTATTACTATATTGCAAGACCTGTAACATCAACAACAGTAGGTAAGTATTCTAGCTCTGTAGGCGTAATTATGCCAGGAGTTGAAACGCCAACATTTGATGCATACGGATATAAATACGGAATGGCAAAGGTGACTTGGCAAACATCTCACAATGCAGACAAGTATATCGTTAAGCGAGCTAATGAAAAAAACGGTAGCTACGAAACTATCTACGAAAGCGAAACAGCAGGCGAATACATCGATAAGTCATTCCCAAATGGAGGCTCAAAATACTATAAGGTGCTAGGATACAACTCAAAAAATGGGGAGTACAGCCTAGAGCCATCAGCTAATGGTGCACATATTAGGGGAACTATGGAAAAAACAGTTTCTTTTGATGCATACGGCTATGGCATAGGAATGGCAAAGGTGACTTGGCAGGCAAATGTTAAAGATGCGCAAGGTTACGAAGTGCTTAGAGCTACAAGTAAAAACGGGGATTACGAAGTAATTGCCAGATTTACAGGAGATAAATTATCAACTTCTTCATATGTGGACAAAAATGTAAGCAAGGGCAAAAGCTATTATTACAAGGTTAGAGCATATACTAAAGTTGCAGAATTAGACGATAAAATTTACTACACAGATGATGTGGCACCAAATGGAGCTTCAGTTATTGGAAATGTAGCTAGTACAAAGGTAAATGCCTACGGATACGGAGTCGGTTCTGCGATGGTTAAATGGAATAAAGCGACAAATGCCAACGGCTATAAATTGTATAGAAGAACAGGCAGCAAAGGTAGCTACAAATATATAGGGGCTACTAAATCAACTTCATACAAAGATAAAAAAGTTTCAAAAGGCAAGTCCTACTATTATAAAGTTAAGCCTTATAGAAAAACATCAGCTGGAACTTATTACGGTAAGTTGTCATCAGCTAACGGTGCAACTATAATTTCAAAGGTGTCAAGACCTAGTGTAAAGCTTGCTAAATCAGGTAAAACAAGTATCAAGGTTTCTTGGAGTAAAGCAAAGGGAGCAACAGGGTACAAGATTTATAGAGCGACAAGTGCAAAAGGCAAATACAAGTACATCAAAAAAGTCAGTGCATCTTCAAGCAGATATTTCTATGATAAGAGCAAGAAAAAAGGCAAGACTTACTATTACAAGGTAAGAGCTTACAGCAGTGCAAATAAAACTTACTACAGTTCATACAGCGCAGTTAAAAAAATTAGACGATAAAAAGTTAAAATCTAAGGAGATTTGAAGTGATTGAAAAGTCGCTTCACGTCTCCTTTTTTTGTAATTTTGCAAAGTGACAAAAAAATAATTTTATTTAAAACGTTGAAAAATAAAGGGTTTTAGGTACACTGTTAGCACTCTAGGCAAATGAGTGCTAAAAAACTATTGATTTTTTAAAACCAAGGTTGTACAATCTAATCGTGGGAGGTGTTATGAAATGAATATAGAAAGATACACAAGCAAAACACAAGAAGCATTGATGGATGCTCAAAACTTGGCAATAGCCGCAGGAAATCAAGAAGTAGATAGTGAACATGTTCATATGGCATTGTTATCACAAAGAGAAGGATTGATACCTAAACTTTTAAAATATATGGAAGTTAATGGCGATGGAATGAAGCAGGAATTGCAAGGAGAACTTGATAAACTTCCTAAAGTAACAGGTTCAAACCAAAACATCTACGCAACTAGAAGATTAAATGAGCTATTTATGAAAGCCGAAAAAATCTCTGGTGATTTTAAAGATGAATACGTAAGCGTAGAACATGTTTATCTAGCATTGATGGAAGAAAAAGGCACAGTAAACGAAAAGCTTTTCAAAAAGTATGGAGTAGAGAAAAACTCATTCCTAAAGGCTCTTGAAAATGTAAGGGGCAATCAAAAAGTTACTAGCCAAAATCCAGAAGACAATTACGAAGCACTTGCTAAATACGGCAGAGATTTAGTTCAGATGGCAAGAGACGGTAAACTTGATCCAGTAATTGGTAGAGATGAAGAAATACGTCACACAGTGCAAATACTTTCAAGAAGAACAAAAAACAATCCAGTTCTAATAGGTGAACCTGGTGTAGGTAAAACTGCCGTAGTAGAAGGTTTGGCACAGAGAATTTTAAAAGGCGATGTACCAGAAGGTTTAAAGGATAAGACTATCTACGCTCTAGATATGGGCGCACTTATTGCCGGTGCTAAATTTAGAGGTGAATTTGAAGAAAGACTAAAAGCAGTATTAAATGAAATTGAAAAGAGCGAAGGTCGAATTATACTTTTCATCGATGAAATTCACAATATTGTTGGAGCAGGTAAAACAGAAGGCTCAATGGATGCGGGCAACTTGCTAAAACCTAAACTAGCAAGAGGTGAACTACATTGCATAGGCGCTACAACACTAGATGAATACAGAAAATACATCGAAAAAGATGCAGCTCTAGAGAGAAGATTCCAAAAAGTTTTAGTAGACCAGCCAACAGTTGAAGATACAATTTCAATTTTAAGAGGTCTAAAAGAAAGATTTGAAATCCACCATGGAGTTCGTATAACAGATAATGCTCTAATAGCATGTGCAACATTGTCAGATAGATACATTAGCGATAGATTTTTACCAGACAAAGCTATCGACCTAATGGACGAAGCGGCAGCACGTATAAGAACAGAAATCGACTCTATGCCAGCAGAGCTAGACCAGATTTCAAGAAAAATCATGCAGCTTGAAATTGAAAAACAGGCATTGAGCAAAGAAACTGATACAGCTTCAGCTAAGAGAATGGAAGCACTTGAAGAGGAACTAGCACAGCTAAAAGAAGAAAACACAGTGCTTCGTACTCAGTGGGAAAACGAAAAGAAAGTTATCTCAGAAGTCAAGGATATTAAATCAGAAATCGAAGGCATAAAACAGCAGATTGAAGAAGCCGAAAGAAATTATGATTTGGAAAAACTTGCTCAGTTAAGATACGGTATTTTACCAGAAAAAGAAAAACAGCTAGAAGAAGCAAAAGCAAAGGCAGATGCAGCCGAAGAAAATAGAATACTAAAAGAAGAAGTAACTGAAGAAGAAATTGCAGAAGTCGTTTCAAAATGGACAGGTATACCTGTAGCAAAACTAGTTGAAAGCGAAAGAGAAAAACTATTGCATCTACCAGAAATCCTACATAATAGAGTTATAGGTCAGGACGATGGTATAAAAGCAGTAAGCGAAGCTATTTTAAGAGCTAGAGCAGGTCTAAAAGACGAACACAGACCAATAGGTTCATTTATCTTCCTAGGCCCAACAGGTGTAGGTAAAACTGAACTTGCAAAAGCCCTATCTGAAGCATTGTTTGACTCAGAGAAAAATATGATTCGTATAGATATGTCCGAATACATGGAAAAACACAGCGTCTCAAGATTAGTTGGAGCGCCTCCAGGATATGTAGGATATGACGAAGGTGGACAGCTAACAGAAGCAGTTAGAAGAAGACCATACAGCGTTATCTTGTTTGACGAAATCGAAAAGGCACATCCAGATGTATTTAACATCTTATTGCAGCTACTTGATGACGGCCGACTAACAGATAACCAGGGCAGAACTGTTGATTTTAAAAACACAATAGTTATTATGACTTCTAACATAGGAAGCGCATATCTAACTGATAATATCAAAGAAGACGGTTCAATCGACGAAAACGTAAAACAGCAGGTTGAAGACGAAATGAAAAAACATTTCAGACCTGAATTTATCAACAGAATTGACGATATAGTTGTATTCTCACCATTGACTGAAAATGAAATCGTAAATATTATCAAACTTTCATTGAAAGATATTGAAAACAGACTTGCAGACAAAAATATTAAGCTAACATTAACAGAAGCAGGTATTAACCAAATCGCACAAGATTCATACTCACCAAGCTTTGGTGCAAGACCTGTAAAGAGATACTTACAGAAACATCTTGAAACAGAAATAGCATCATTGATAATCGCAGGTAAATTGTATGATGATCAAGAAGTTGTAGTCGATAGCGACGGCGAAAACTTAACATTTAACGTGAAATAATTAGCAGTACAATCTCCAAATAAGCAAAAACTGTCATAGCCATTATTATTTTTAATTTTGGCATGGCAGTTTTTTGTTGGAAATCATCTAAAAATGCTGTATAATATTACAGTTAGAGAGGGTGAACACATATGGAAACTTTATCGCCGATATTGCTTATTTTTGTAGTTTTCGTAGCAGGAATGGCAGGGTTTATAGATGCAATTGCTGGTGGTGGCGGACTTATAACGTTGCCAGCTTACTTGTTGACAGGTATGCCAGCTCACAATGCTTATGCAGTAAATAAATTTGCAGCTGTAACAGGTACAACGATAGCTTCTGTTAACTATTTTAAAAATGGAGCAATGGATATAAAAGCTGCTATAGTCGCAGCTATTGGAAGTGGCGTAGGCAGCGCAGTAGCTGCACAAATAGTTATGATACTTACAGATAGCATACTAAGGTATATGGTTTTGATTGCTATACCTATAGTTGCTGTAATAGTATTTACATACAAAGGTGATGGTGATATAAACAGAGCGCCTAAAAAAATGAGCGTTAAAAAGGCTGTAATGGCATTCCTAATTGGAACACTAGTCGGTGCGTACGATGGCCTAATAGGGCCAGGCACTGGGACTTTTGCCATAATCGCATTTGCAAAAATTATGAAATACGATTTGCTAACTGCAGGTGGCAACGCAAAAGTTGTAAATTTTGCTAGCAATATAGCTGCCATGATAACATTTATGATAAATGGTTTAGTTATATTTAAAGTTGCTATACCATGTGCAATTGCAACTATAATTGGATCACAAGTAGGCAGTCATATGGCCCTTAACAAAGGTGCGAAATTTATCAAACCTATGATGATAGTCGTTGTAGTTTTAATGCTATTAAAGATGGCATTTGATTTAATAAAGTAATTATTAAAATGATTATTATACAGGAGACAGCGTTATGAATTTAAAAGAACTACAATGTGGGAAGAGCGCAAAAATCCTTTCAGTTGGTGGAGAGGGTGCGCTTAGACAACATTTTTTAGACATGGGTCTAATACCAGGTGCTGAGTTAACCATGGTTAAACTAGCGCCAATGGGAGATCCTATGGAATTAAAAATCCATGGGTACGAACTAACGCTTAGATTAGCTGATGCAGAGAAGATTGAAATCGAGGAAATAGACCAGCTAACTTTGCGTAAAGAGCCTGATGTTGAAAAGGCTATGAAAAAGAAAAGCAAAAAGCAAATTGAACATCCTGGATTAGGGGAGTCAGGTAAATATCACGATAAGGAAACTGAAAACCCAGTACCAGATGATGAAGTTTTGACATTTGCTCTAGTTGGTAACCAAAACTGCGGCAAGACTACATTTTTTAATAAGCTAACAGGATCAAATCAGCATGTTGGGAATTTCCCAGGTGTAACTGTAGACAGAAAAGATGGAGTTATAAAAGGGCATCCTAATACTTTGGTAACTGACTTGCCAGGTATATATTCTATGTCGCCTTACAGCAGTGAGGAAATTGTTACACGTGAATTTATTTTGCAGGAACATCCAAAGGGCATAATCAATATTGTTGATGCATCAAATATAGAAAGAAATCTGTATTTGACATTGCAGCTAATGGAGCTTGATATTCCAATGGTTATAGCTCTTAATATGATGGATGAAGTTCGTGAAAACGGCGGAACAGTGCTGGTAAATGAAATGGAAGATATTTTAGGTGTGCCAGTTATACCTATTTCAGCCATAAAAAATGAAGGAATTGACGAGGTAATTACTCACGCTCTTCATGTAGCAAAATATCAAGAAAAACCAGTGAAAGTTGATTTTTGTGAAGCATCTGGAAATGGCAGTGCAGTTCACAGAGCTATTCATGGTATTATGCACTTAATTGAAGACCACGCAGAAGAAAAAAATATACCATTGAGATTTGCAGCTTCTAAATTAGCTGAAGGTGATAGCCTAGTTTTGGAGAAATTGCAGCTTGATGAAAATGAAAAGCATATGCTTGAGCATATTAGATGGCAGATGGAAAAAGAGAGAAATCTTGATTGCGCTGCTGCTATTGCTGATATGAGATTTCAGTTTATACAAAATCTTTGTGAAGAGACAGTTGTAAAACCAAAGGAGAGCAAGGAACACGCAAGAAGCCGTAAGATAGATAAAATACTTACAGGTAAATACACAGCCATTCCTGCTTTTATAGGCATAATGGCAGTAGTTTTTGCTTTGACATTTAATTTTATAGGCAAGTGGCTTTCGGATTTACTAAATCTTGGCATAGGTGCGTTGACTGATTTAGTCGACGGTGCGCTTGTGGTAATCGGCGTCAACGATACGTTGCATTCGCTGATTATAGACGGGATATTTAACGGTGTCGGCAGCGTTTTAGGATTTTTGCCTACAATTGTAACTTTGTTCTTCTTTTTATCAATACTAGAAGACAGCGGATATATGGCGAGGGTTGCATTTGTAATGGATAAGCTCCTTAGAAAAATCGGGCTTTCAGGGAGAAGTATTGTGCCGATGTTGGTAGGCTTTGGTTGTACAGTTCCAGGGGTAATGGCAAGTAGGACTCTTTCATCTGAGCGTGATAGAAAAATGACAATTTTGCTTACTCCATTTATGAGTTGTTCTGCTAAACTGCCTATATATGCATTTTTCACAGCGGCATTTTTCCCAAAATATGGGGCTCTTGTGATGATAGGATTGTATTTTGGAGGAATTGTTGTCGGTATACTGTTTGCTTTGTTACTAAAGGGAAGTATGTTTAAAGGCGAGCCAGTTCCTTTTGTAATGGAGCTTCCTAATTATCGTATGCCTGCGGCTAAAAATGTTGGACAGCTTCTTTGGGAAAAGGCAAAGGATTTCTTGCAGAGAGCTTTTACTGTAATTTTTGTGGCAACTATCGTTATTTGGTTCTTACAGACATTTAACACTCATTTTGAGGTTGTAGTTGATTCAAAAGACAGTATACTAGCTGCTATCGCTGGAATGATAGCACCGATTTTCGTGCCTCTTGGTTTTGGAGATTGGAGAATTTCAACTGCTTTGATAAGTGGATTTATGGCAAAAGAAAGTGTAGTTTCAACTTTGTCAGTTTTAATACCGTCAAATGCAGTTTTAACTTTATTTTTGACTCCTGCTAGCGCATTATCACTATTAGTATTTTGTCTACTATACACTCCTTGTGTTGCGGCTGTTGCTTCAATTAAGAGAGAGTTAGGTGGCAAATGGGCAGTTGGCGTTGTAGTTGCACAATGTGTGATTGCTTGGATATGTGCGTTTATAGTTTATGGAATCACAATGATATTTTAATTAAATAAAGAGTATACAATTTTTGGTGTTGGTGATGAAATGTATTTTTATCGTTAGCACCTTTTTTCATTGTAAAAAAATAACAGCCAAAAGGCTGCTTGAATCTTTTAATGGATTTTAGGTTTTATTTTACCGATGCCATTTGATAAAAAATAAATAAATAAAAAAGCCAGAACTACCAAAATCCCTGGGGTCCAATTCCCCAACAACCTTGATAATTCTGACTTCGCTTGCATTATATTATGATTTATACAAAAAGTCAATAGAATATCTAATGAAAAAATTTATTTTGTAAAATAAAAAGGACTCCCTTATGGCAGCAGCACATACGTCTCCTGCTTTACAGGGAATCCCTTCGAAAGCAGTATACTAGATTTAATAGATGTTGTCAATAGTTTTATATAGTCTAAAGGTAATAAAAGAAATATTGAAATTTTCGTTTAATGGTAAAAAAATAGCAGAAACTGTCGGCGGAGCCGACCAGGCTTTTAAGGGCCTAACTTCTGCTAACACAAGTATATCAAACATATTAGAAATTGTCAAAGGTAATTTTAAAGGTACTAAAAAACTCGGTTCTATAATTTTTGGTGATGGTGATGAAAATGTATTTTGTCGTCAGCATCTTTTTCACTGAAAAAAATAAGGAGCCCCCATTAACTGGTGCTAAGTCCAGCTAATTTGTTGGGGTCACTCCTTATGTTGTAAGTATACTGGACTTAACAGGTATTGTCAATTTAGAAGAACAGAAACAAATTATATGCTCAAAATCAAGCTAAGAAGTATAGGAGATTAGCCGATAATTGCCTTGATGAAGACAATAAGCAAAAATATATGGTAAAGGCTGATAACTGGCAAGAAAGATTAGTTCAGTTGAAAAAAGATGGAAATGAAGATATAATATCAATTGAAGATGAAATATTACTTCAAGATGTATTTGGCAGGAAGATAGATAAGGCCATAAAAGGTAAAAAGGAATATAGGACTATCCTAAAAAAGAGATTTAATTCTGGATTATCTATTGCAAAGCAGGTATTTTATAAGTATGTGCCTACTGGATATATCGAAACTATAGAACATACAGGGAGTGGGGCTTATAGCAAGAAAACAAAGAAAATGAGATTAAATTATTTCAGTGATTTGAACGATTATAAAAGAGGGCCAGGGACCCAGTTTTTCCATGAACATGGACATCTTATTGACGATAGAGCGGGTGACTTGTCATCGTCAGAAGAATTTTCAAACGCGTTAAAAGAAGATTATGAAAATTATAGGGACAAGCTGAAAGGTAAAAAAAATCTTACAGATAGAGAAATCGACAATTTGATTTTGGATGAAATAAATGATTCCTCAAAACATAGTATATCAGATATAATAGATGGCATAACACATGGACAAATTACAGGGAGTGCATCTCATACGCGTGTAAATCCAATGTACTGGGAAGATAAAGGAAATTTGGAAAGAGAAGCCTTCGCGCATATGTATGAGGCGTGTTTTGATGAACAAAAAATTAAATATATGCATACATATTTCCCTAAATCGTTTCGTGAATTTAAAAATATTTTGAAAGGAGCAATATGATGGGCAAAAAAAAGAAAACTCAGAAGGAATTATTTGCAAAAAAACTAACTAGATATAGAAATGAGTTTAATTGTGAATACACACTTAGAGAACCTGATGGATATCAAATGCTATTTGATCGAGTTGAAGAAAAATTATACGATATGGAAAAATATAGCATTGACGAGCTCGATGAAATGATGGATGAGGCATTTAAAACAGGTAAAAACGTTCTATTAGAAGCATGCAAAGACAAAGAAATGAAAAGAGAAATAACTCCGCCATGGATAATTTTTTAAAAAAGATTGGCAGTATAGGTAACATGCAAAATACTATAGATAATAAGCACTTTGACTCAGACATAAATGTTGGGGCATGGTGCTTTTTTAGTACAAAAATAAACAAGAAAGGAGCATTAATATGAAAGTAAGAGTAATTTCAATATTTAACTTGACGATGTAGGTGTACACCTACATAATATAAGTATAAGTTAAATGAAAGAAAATAGAAAGGAGAAAAGGTTGGAAGGCAAATTAAAAAAAGCTCAACAAAATGTTGAGCCAGGTAAACAAGTTAATACTTAATATAGCAATCTTGACAAACTTAATTAAGTATTTAATAAGCTTGTTTATCTAATTATTTAAAGGTAGGGTATAAACCATATACCCTACTGACAATATAAAACAAATCCAGCCAAAAAGCAACATGAAAAAAGAAATTTTAAAGCTAGCAGTAAATGTGGTGATACTTGTAGGACTATTGTATATCGTTTATAAGAGTATATTTTAATTGAAGAGGTAAAGATATGAAAAACTCACAAAATAAAGCACAGATAAAATATGATGCAAAGAACACTAAACAAATTAGATTGAAGCTTAACATAAAAACGGATGCAGACATATTGCAGAAATTAGAAGAAGTTGGAAATAAACAAGGCTATATTAAGGAACTTATTAGAGCTGACATCTCAAAATAATTTATAAAAGCACATCTTTAAAGGTGTGCTTTTTATTGCCTTATTTCAAGTAAAGCGCTGCAACACTTACTGCAACACTTGATAGTGAATATAGTGGGCTTTTTTACCATATTTTAGGAAAAATCAGCGATTTTGAAAGGCACTAAAAAACCCTTAAGACGTTGAAATCTTAAGGGTTTTAAGCTGGTGCGCCATTAGGGATTCGAACCCCAGACCTTTGCATTCGTAGTGCACTACTCTATCCAGCTGAGCTAATGGCGCATAGTTATTAAACTGATACAAACAAGATTATACAATAAAACAGTAGTAATTGTCAAAGGAATTTTGAAAAAAATAATAAATATATTTTTGTGAGATATATTGACATATATTTACAAAAAGGTTAAAATTTAGTTGCTTGAATGGAAATATATGTAAATAATGGAGAGGCTATTATGACTACGATAAGGAAAAAGACCATCAGTTATTTGCTTATATTTTTCATAATTATGAGTAGTTTAGGGCTAAATACCAATATAGCTGATGCTGCTGTAAAATTTGGTAATTCAATAAAAACTGGGTTTGTATGGGGAGATGATTATCAAATAAATATATTAAAAGTAAATAATAAACATGCTTATTGTCTTGAACCAGACAAGATGATTACAGATGTAAATAGTTATACTGAAAAGAAGCACAATTTTACAAATGAACAGTGGAGCACTTTAGTAAAAATTGCACATTTTGGATATAACAATAAAAAGAAAACAAGAGAAGATTATGCTGCTGCTCAAGTTGCTATGTGGCGTGAAATTATGAAGTGGGAAAATAAAAAATCTCCTTCACTAAAAAAGTCAAATATTAAAGGGCTCGAAAAAAAGGTTTTAGCGATTGAGACAGCTGTAAAAAACTACGATAAAATGATAGGTACAAAACCTTCATTTAACGGCAAGAAAAATATTAAATTTAATTCTGGAAGCAAGGGTACTATTAAGGACACAAATGGCGTATTAGGCAAGTATCCATATAAAATAACTAATAAGCCAGAAGGTGTAAAAGTATCTATAGATAAAAAGAACAACGCATTAAATATTGATGCATCAAGTAGCAAAGCCAAAAGCGGCAAAATTGAACTTACAATTGAGCGTGATAACAATATAAAAAAGAATAGATTTTATTACAGTTCAAAGAGCCAAAATGTTGCAACTATAGGATATGTTGCAAATTTAAAAGTCGCTGTAAGCATTGATGTAGAAGATGTTGGAACTCTTAAAATACTTAAAACATCTCAAACTGGTAAAAATATTGAAGGAGTAGTTTTTAAGTTTAAGGATACTAAAACTGGCAAAGAATACACTGCAACTACAGACAAAGAAGGAGTCATTAGTGAGACAATACCTGTTGGCAATTACGATGTACAAGAAGTAAGTGTACCTAAACCATATATAGTTGATAAAACTCCTCAAAAAGTTACTATTGCTAAAAACAAAGTTACAACGGTAAATTTTGAGAATGACACTCCTAAGGGAAGGGTTGTTTTGCAAAAAGCTAACGGTAATGGCGATGCATTGGCAGGTGCTCAATACAGATTTTGGGCTGATTCAGTTGATGGCGAAGGCAACGAAAATAAATTTGATAAAGTTTTTACTACTGATGAAAAGGGACAAATTACAATAGAAAATTTGCCTTTAGGCACTTATAAGTATCAGGAAATTAAGGCCCCTAATTTGTACATAAGAGATAATAATATATATTCATTTGAAATTGAATATAAAGGTCAAACTACACCTCTAATCTCTATTACAAAACAACATGTCAATAATAAAGCAGTTGGTAAAATAACTTTAACAAAATATAGTAAAGACGGCAAAGAAAAACTAGCAGGTGCTAAGTTCCGCATATGGTCACAAAAAAATAACGGTTATGATAAAACATTTACAACAGACAAAAATGGAAAAATTGAGGTGGACAATTTAGAACTTGGAGATTACTACTGCCAAGAAATTTCGGCGCCGTATGGCTATGTGCTAGACAATACTAAATATGAGTTTAGTATAAAATACAAAGATGATCAGACTAAGTTAATAACAGTAGCAAAAGAGTTTAAAAACGAAAAAGCAGTCGGCAAATTTAAACTTGTTAAAAAGAACGAAAAAGACATTCCTCTAAAAGATGCGGAGTATCGAATTTGGTCTGAAGGTGATAAAAATCATAAAGAGGGTGAAATCTTAGATAAGGTATTTAAGACTGATGATAATGGTAATATTATTGTTGAAGGATTACAATTAGGCAAATACTGTTATCAAGAAGTTAAGGCCCCATATGGTTATGTTCGTGATGAGACTGTATACAAATTTGAAGTTAAGTATAAAGATGACAAAACACCAGTCGTTGAAGTACTTGCAAATGCTAAAAATAGCCTGGCTAAAGGAAGATTTGAGCTAGTTAAATTTAATAAGGACAAGAGCATGAAACTTGAAGGTGCAAAGTATCGTATTTGGTCTCAGGCAGATGAAAATAACAAAGAAGGTAAGCTTTACGATGAAACTTTTACAACAGATAAAAATGGAAAAATTGTAATCGATAATTTAGAGCTTGGTAAGTACTATTATCAAGAAATAAAAGCTCCTTATGGTTATGTTGTGGATGAGAAAAAATATGAATTTGAATTGCAGTATAAAAATGATTTAACCGCTGTTGTTACAGTTAGCAAAGAAGCTACAAATAAGCTAGTTGTAGGCAGTTTCGAACTTATAAAATTTGAAGATGCTGGTATTGTTCCATTGGAAGATGCAGAGTATCGAATTTGGTCAAAAGGCGACAAAGAACACAAAGATGGAGAGATTTTCGATAAGACTCTTAAGACTGATAATCAGGGCAGGATATTAGTTGAAAATCTGCCTCTTGGCAAATATTGTTATCAAGAAATAAAAGCTCCTTTTGGATATGTCAAAGATGATTTAGTTTATGAATTTGAACTTAAGTACAAAGATGATAAAACTTCAGTAGTTAAACATTCTGTTACTGCTTTAAATGAAGAGGCTTTGGGACAATTTGAACTTATTAAGTACAACAAGGATAAAAGTGAGACTTTAGCAGGGGCAAAATATCATATTTGGTCTGCGGCAGATGACTTTTTTGAAGAGGGAGTTTTGCTAGATGAAGTTCTTGAAACAGATGAGGATGGAACTATCTGGGTAGATGAGCTATATTTTGGCAAATACTACTATCAGGAAATAAAAGCACCTCATGGGTATGTAAGAGATGATAAAATCTATGAATTTGAAGTTAGCTACATAGATGATGAAACTCCAATTATTGAAGTATATGCAGAGGCTACAAATGATCTAGCTAAAGGGGAGTTAGAGCTAATTAAGTTAAATCAAAATAAGAGTCAAAATTTACAAGGGGCTAAGTATCACATCTGGTCAAAAGACAAGAAATTTGATAAGACATTTGTAACTGATAAAGATGGTAAAATTACAGTAAAAGACCTTGAATTTGGCACTTACTATTATCAGGAAATAGAAGCTCCAGATGGCTATCTTTTAGATGAGACTGTTGGAGAAGTAGATATTAAATACGAAGATGATATGACACCTGTAGTTAAGGTTTCTCGAAGTGTAACAGATAAAGAACCAGTTGGAGAAATAGGTTTGATAAAAACTTTTGCAAAGCAGAAAAATATAACTGATGAGGATATTAAAAAAGCAAGCCTTGAAGGGGCAGTTTATGAAGCATATGCAAAAGAAGAAATCACAAATAAAGCTGGTACTAAAACTTATTACAAAAAAGGTGAAAAGGTAGGTATTTTTACTACAGACGAAAAAGGTATTACAAACAGACTACAAAATTTACCATTAGGTACATACAGCATAAAAGAAGTAAAAGCTCCAAAAGGCTGTGCTTTGGATAATACTGTATACGATGTAGAGCTTGGATATAAAGATCAGCATACTGCCAATATAAGTAAAACTTTGGATGTTGAAGATGAGATAATACCGACTCCAAATATAAAAACTTCTGACGATGCGCCTATAGGAGCAATTGTACTTTTGATGCTTATGGGATTAAGCGGAAGTTTAGCATTGGCAATTAGAAGAAAAAATTAAAAAGTAAAGATTAAAACAAAAGAACCTGACGAGATTTTATGTCAATAAAAAACCGTTGCTAAACTGTGAGCTCAAATCATAGTTTTGGCAACGGTTATTTTGCAATTATTAAATTTAGAACCAATTCTTTATTGTAATTTGATGATTGCATTTTGGACATGTAACGTTGAACTTACCACGTTTTCTCTCGAAACGAAGTATAGCACCGCAGTAAGGACATTCATGAAAAGCATGAGTACGTCCTTCGGCAAGGATACGTTTTGTCAACTTAGAATTAGGTAGGATTTTTGCGATAATCCTGTCTGCAACAGCAGCTTCTTTTCTTCTTTTTACTAAGTTCTTTGAAAAAATACGCCAAATGGCTATAACTATAACGATTAGCTGTGCGTAGTAAAGCCATGGTGACACAAAAAGAAAATTAAATCCATAAAGGATTAAATCTAAAACAAATAATAGATAAAATAGTGAATCTAGGCCATTTCTGCCGGCCATAAATGTGCTTTTTTTCATAAATCTTCTCCTAACAAAATCGAAAAATTAATTTCCTTCACTAACAAGATATTGTACCCCATTTTATAGACATTGTAAACAATTTTAGGTATAATTTAATGATGAAAGGAAAGGTAAAAATGAAGATTTTAGCAATTAGTGACACACATGGAGAACTGGGCAAAGTCTATGAAGTTTACAGAAGTATTAAGGATGTTGATATGATACTTCATATGGGCGATTATTTAAGAGATGCAGAGGATTTAAATAAGCGTATAGATGTGCCAGTTATTGGAGTTAAAGGCAATTGTGACGGTGCACTTCGCAAAGAAGATTGCACAGAGATTGTTGAAACTGAGGCTGGTAAAATACTTATGACTCACGGTCATGTTGATGGTGTCAATTACGATATTACAAATTTAGTTTACAGAGGTATGGAAGAAGAAGCGCGTATAATTTTATTTGGTCATACGCACATACCTTATTTAGAAAACACAGATGATTTAATGATTATGAATCCGGGAAGTCTAACTAGACCGAGAGATGGTTCAGATGGCTCTTATGGGATTATTGAAATCAATGGAGATAGTGTCCATGGAGAAATTATTTATTACAAAAAACCATATAAAGCAAAAGGTGGATATATTAAAGGGTTGATAAATTATAGTGACAGATTTTAAAAATTTGTTAGGGGAGTAGTATGAAATTTAGAATTGAAGGGAAGTATTTAAGAAGTGGCCTTGTTGCATTTGTTGTAATAGCGTGCTCTATATTGTTTTTCTTTGCAATATTTAGAGCCCAAGGGCTTGCTGATGCAATTAGTAAAATTACAAATATTTTAACACCATTTATCTATGGTCTAGTAATGGCATATCTATTGTGTCCATTATATAATTTTACTTTTAGAAGTATGAAGAACAAAAAGTTTTTGCAAAAGGGGAAAAAAGATAGAAGTTCTTTTTATGCGAGGATAATCGCATCTACAATTTCAGTTGTAACTATGTTTGCAATAATTATTGGATTGTTATGGATGGTACTACCAGGACTTGTAGACAGTATTATAAGTATCGTAAAAATCTTGCCTAGCCAAATAAGCGAGTTAAGTTTATGGATAGAAAATTATGTAAAGAGTATACCTGCTACAAAAGGACCTCTTGGAGGTATTATGAATAGCCTTGCAAAGAATTTGGAAAATCTATTGCAAAATACTATTTTACCAGGTTCTGAAAATATAATAGCAGGAGTATCAAGCGGCATATTTGGAGTGCTTTCAGGTATAAAAAACTTTATAATCGGAACAATCATTTGCGTATACTTTTTAAACAGCAAAGAGGTATTTGCAGCACAGAGCAGAAAACTTGTATTTGCTGTTATGAGCGAAGAAAAAGCATATCAATTTTTATACGGCACACATTATGTAAATAAAACATTTGGTAAGTTTATAAACGGTAAGCTATTAGATTCATTGATTATCGGTATCTTGTGCTTTATATTTATGAGCATATTTAAGTGGCCGTATATAATGCTAATCAGCGTAATCGTTGGAGTTACAAATATAATACCATTCTTCGGGCCGTTTATCGGAGCCATACCATCAGCGCTGTTAATACTTATGGTAGATCCGGTAAAATGCTTGTATTTCCTAGTATTTATATTGATATTGCAACAGTTTGATGGTAACATCTTAGGACCTAAAATCTTGGGAGGTAGCACAGGTCTACCGTCATTTTGGGTTATGTTTGCAATCTTAGTAGGTGGCGGTCTGTTTGGATTTGTAGGTATGGTAATAGGCATCCCAATCTTTGCATGTGTATATGCATACACTGGATATGCTGTAAACAAGCGTTTAGATAAAAAAGGATTTTCAACAGATCTTGGATTGTATAAAAAATTAGATACCCATTTCGATAATGAAATGAAGCAGTAAAATGAAAGAGGAATTAAGTTGATGGATAAATTAAAAGATAAATTAAAAACAAAAATTGCAGAAGAAAATATTGTAATCGATGCTGATATGAGCAAAGAAGTTTCATTTAAGGCTGGAGGCAAGGCAGATATGCTTGTAACTCCTCAAAACATCGAAGAACTTAAATTTCTTTTGCAGGTTTTAGATGAAGAAAAAGTGGCACATATAATTATGGGCAACGGCTCAAATCTCCTTATAAAAGATGGGGGATACAGAGGTGTAGTTGTGAAAATCGCCGGCGAGGGATTTGGCAATATGGAAGTTTTGGAAGACGGGCTTACAGTAAAAGTAGGCGCAGCTGTACTTATGAGCACATTTGCAAGATTCCTTATGAACAACAGCCTAGCAGGTTTCGAGTTTGCAAGTGGCATACCGGGCAGTTTAGGTGGTGCGGTGTTTATGAACGCAGGTGCATACGGAGGCGAAATCAAGGATGTGTTGCAAGAAGTTACAGCAATAAGCCAAGACGGAATGACAGAACAGGTCATTCCTGCTTGCGATTTAGATTTAGGTTACAGACATAGCGCACTTCATGAAAATGGCTACATAGTCGTTGATGCTACATTTAAATTTGAAAAAGGCAACAAAGATGAAATACTTAAAAATATCAATGAACTAGGCAAAAAAAGAAATGAAAAACAGCCAGTTAATTTCCCTAGCGCAGGTAGTTTTTTCAAGCGCCCAACAGGATATTTTGCAGGCAAACTTGTGCAGGATGCAGGGCTAAAAGGATACACAGTAGGTGGAGCTCAGGTCTCAGAACTTCACAGCGGATTTGTAATCAATATAGGCGGAGCAACAGCGACAGATATTGTAAACTTGATGCATCACTGCCAGGATACAGTTTATGAAAAATTTGGAGTAAGGTTAGAGCCAGAAGTACAAATTTTAGGAGAAGACTAATGGAATACAAAATGACATTTGACTATCACACACATACAACATTTTCTCATGGAAAAGGCTCAATAGAGGATAATGTAAAAGAGGCAATCAAAAAAGGACTAAAAGCCATAGCCATTACAGATCATGGGCCAGGGCATTTGACTTATGGTATTAAGCGCAGTGCAGTTCCTGAGATGAGAGCAGAAATAGAAAGATTAAAACCTCTTTATCCGGAGATTAAGATATATTTGGGTGTGGAAGCAAATACAGTAGATAGAGATAATTATTTGGATGTAACAAAAGAAGAATATCCTCAATACGATTTTGTAAATGCTGGTTACCACTTCGGTGTAACAGACGGATATTGCATAGCAAACTTTTTGTATAAACATGGAATTATGAAAACGGAGAAGCGCAAAAAGTTTTTATCCGATAGAAATACGGAGATGATAATCAACGCAATTGAAAATAACGAAATTAAAATTTTGACACATCCAGGTGATAAAGCACCAGTTGATATGGAACGTATTGCAAAAGCATGTGCCAAGCACAATGTTTTAATGGAAATAAGTACACATCACAGTCATTTGACAGTAGAGGAGATCAAAATCGCAGCAAAGGAAGACGTGAAATTTATTATAAGCAGCGACGCACACATTCCTGAAAAAGTAGGAACATTTCAGGGTGGCGTAGATAGAGCAATAGAGGCTGGACTAGATTTAAGCAGGATAGTAAATATAGAGCCAGTAAAATAAGGAGCGGAAAAATGGAATTTTTAATTGTTACAGGCTTATCAGGCGCAGGAAAATCCCAAGCAGTTAACTGTCTTGAAGACCAAGGTTATTACTGCATAGATAATATGCCATTGCCACTTATGAGAAACTTTGTAGACTTGACTATGTCAGGTGGTATCGGCATTGAAAAAGCTGCATTTGTAATCGATGTTAGAAGTATAAAATTCGATATCGATATAAAATCTCATTTAAAGGAACTTGAAAACTTAGGGATAAAAATCCGTATAATTTTCCTTGAGGCTTCCAATGAAGTTTTGGTGCGCAGATATAGTGAAACAAGAAGACTCCATCCGGTTACAGGAAACTCGCCTACAGTTGACGATATAGAAAAAGAGAGAGAACTTTTAAAAGGCATAAGAGAAGTGGCGGATTTTGTAATCGACACATCAAATATGAAAACTGCAAAACTTAAAGCCGAATTGATAAGCATGCTTTCAGAAGAAAACATGGAAGAAGCATTTGTAATAAACATTATGTCATTTGGATTTAAACACGGGTTGCCTATAAACGCAGATATGGTATTCGATATGAGATTTATACCAAATCCATACTATGTGCCAAATCTTAAAAAAGCCACAGGCAACAACAAAAAAGTAAGACAATATGTAATGAAACATATAGAGTCACAGATGTTTGTAAAAAATCTTTCAAAGCTTATTAACGATATTATTCCATGTTATACAAGAGAAGGAAAATACAATATAAATCTTGCTTTTGGATGTACAGGAGGCCAGCATAGATCAGTAGCAATGGCTAATGAATTTGCAGAGCTGTTTACAAGACAGGGTAGACAGGTTACTTTAGAGCATAGAGATATTAAGAAGAAGTAAAGGAAAAAACAAAAAATATGTCATTTGCAAGTGAAACGAGAAATGAATTAGCACGCTTGCAGCCTGAAAAAAAGTGCTGCATGCTTGCTGAAATTGCAGGTTTTATAAGAGTGTGCGGTAGCATAGGACTTGTTGGTGGAGGTAAATTTAAAATCGTTACAACAACTGAAAATCCAGCTATTGCACGTCATTTTAAAACCCTTATAAAACAATACTTCAATGTGGATGCATCCCTTGAAGTTGGACAGGGCAACACTCTGAAAAAAGGAAAATACTATATTATCACTATTGGCCCAGAAGAACTTAGTGAGCTGATATTGAGAGAAACAGGTATCCTCATGATAAGAGAAGGCATGAACTTTATAAGTGATGGTATTTATTCAGGACTTATTAGAAAAAAATGCTGTAAAAAAGCTTATCTTCGAGGATTATTTTTAGGAGCAGGGATAGTTTCAAATCCTGAAAAAGGTTATCACTTTGAAATAATATGTACAACAGATGTTTTAGCAAACGATGTACGAAAGCTATTAAACAGCTTTGTAGATATACACGCCAAAAAGGTGGCGCGAAAAAAAGAATACGTAGTATACATAAAAGAATCAGAACAGATAGTAGATATTTTAGCTATTATGGGAGCTGCAAATCAGCTATTTAAATATGAAGATGTAATCATTAGAAAAGAAATTAGAAACCAGGCTAATCGCATAAACAATTGCGACCAAGCCAATATTGATAAATCAGTAGCCGCAGCCGAAAGGCACATAGCCAATATTAAAAAAATTGACGAAGCAATAGGCATAGAAAACATGCCAGAAAAATTGCGAGAAGTTGCCATACTAAGGCTAGAGCATCCCGATGTTTCATTAGTGGAACTAGGAGAAATGCTAGATCCACCTCTGAAAAAATCAGGCATCAACAAAAGGCTGATGCGAATAGGAGAAATGGCGAAAAAATACTAAGACACTAAAAACGAAAGGAAAAGTCAAATGTTTGAAAAAGGACAGATTGTACAAATAGAAATAGAAGATATAAGCGATCAGGGGCAAGGTATAGGTAAATATCAAGGAATGGCAATCTTTGTTGGCGGAGTTACTCTTGGAGATAAAGTTACTGTAGAGTTAACAAAAATCAAAAAAAGATATGCCTTTGCCAAACTTGTAAGCGTGGATCAACCATCACCATACAAAGTTGAATCAATTTGCCAATATCAAAACCAGTGTGGTGGATGTCCACTTATGAACACATCATACGAAGGCCAGTTAGTATTAAAAGAAAAACACGTAAAAGATAGATTAACTAGACTTGGAAACCTTGAAAATCCAACAGTAAATCCAATAGTAGGCATGGAAGAAGGAACAGAACTGTTTTACAGAAACAAAGCAACACTTCCAATTAGTACAGGTGGCAATATAATGCGCAAAGGCGGCATAATCGAAAACCTAGATAAGCCTAAAATAGGATTTTATAAAGGCAAAAGCCACGAAGTAGTAGACTGTAAAGAATGCTACATACAGAGCAAGGCAGCAATGGTAGCAGTTGACGCCACAAGACAATTTATGGAAGAAGATAATATTACAGCTTGGGACGATAAGTGGGAACAAGGCCTAATGCGTCATATGATAGTTCGCACTTCATTTGAAACAGGCGAAGTAATGGTTACATATATTATCAACGGCAAAGGTATCCCAAATGCCGAAAAACTAATTGAAATGTTAGATGATGCCGTATACGAAGCTGGATTTAGCCTTGAAAGCGTAAACATATCAACTAAAAAAGATAAAGTTGTCGGCGGTGAAATTTACGGTAAAGAAGTAACTCCATACGCTGGAAAACATATTATCGTAGATTATATCGGTGACTTGAAATTTGAAGTTTCACCAAGAAGCTTCTATCAAGTAAATCCAGTTATGACAGAAAAACTTTACACAAAAGCAAAGGAATATGCAAATCTAACAGGCAGTGAAAATGTATTAGACCTTTATTGTGGCGTTGGTTCTATTGGATTATTTATGGCTGACCAAGCTAAGCAAGTTTTAGGTATCGAGGTAGTTAAGGAAGCTGTCTTAGATGCCAATAGAAATGCTGTAATCAACGGCATTGTAAACGCTAGATTTTTAACCGGAAAAGCCGAAGACGAATTGCCAAAACTTATTGATGGTAAGGGCGACGAAGATCTTGTTAAGGTAGCGCAAAATGCTGATGTAGTTGTACTTGATCCACCTAGAGCTGGATGTGCACCTTGGCTTTTGGATGCTGTTTGTCAGGTTGGGCCGGAGCGTATTGTGTATGTTAGCTGCGATCCTGCAACTTTGGCTAGGGATATTAAAATCTTAGGGGAGAATGGCTATGACTTTGTAGAGGCTACGCCGTATGACTTGTTCCCGATGACTAATCATGTGGAGTGCGTATGTTTGCTGTCTAAAGTACAGAAATAAAGTTCTTTGTCAAATAGTGTTGGTGAAGAACGAAGAGATTCAGGCAGCCTTTTGGTTGCTGTGGATCTCTTTTTTTGTAGGTTAACAAATAAATGCGATACGGTTATAATAGTTTTATCAATACAAAACTTCAGAAAAAAGCTATCTCAAAAATTTTTTTGACTGATTTATTACTATCAATTTGTAGTGCATTAAATTATAATTTGTGGAGGACAGGAAAATGGCAATAGATAATACGAATGTCATTGATGGTATAGCGATAGATAAAAATAGAAAAGCACTATGCTTATTATTGGCCGACCATTTAGCGTGGAACGGGAATAAGACACTAAGCGAATATGACCATTTAATTCTTTTGCAAGAAAAAATCAACGCATATATTCGTTATTTAGAAACAAAGCAATACGAGGAGCTGTATCCAGAAGAAGAAATTGCAATATCAATTATAGAAATACATTTTAAGTATGATATAACCGAGAATTGCGAGAAATTTTTGAATACAGTTCAAAATCAGATTGGACAGTATGGAATAAAAATAGAAGCACATATTAGTTGACAAATTTGCATTTATCTATTTAATCCTCCGAAACCCTTGTGTTTTCAAGGAAAATCGGCATTTTA
>CAUWIT010000014.1:0-54932 GCA_963558965.1 uncultured Clostridia bacterium
TACCACAGAAGGCTCATATTCTTTACTAATTTACAGACTTTTTTTCACAGTCTCGCCAAAGGCTACCTGAATCTCTTAGTAAATTTTAGGTTTTATTCTTCACCAATTTCGTATGTTGATATAGTATTCTCACTAGTTGATTTATTACTACTAATAATTGGTACATATACAATTTCATCAATTTCAGACGAATCACCTAATTCATATTGTTCGGCAATTTCCTCTATATCATCCTTTGAGGTAAAAGAAGTTTCTTCAGTACAATTAGATAATAAATTATTACTTTCTTCAAACTGTGAATCTGTGTTGTAACCACTAGCGATAACTAAGCTATAACTAGTAAATACTACTGCACTTATTACAATCGTTATTATAATTAAATACATATATCTTTTTCTTATCATAATTCATTCCCTCTATTTTTTTTAAAGTAATTTATCATATTAAATACCTTTACAATTTCTCATTAACTATTTCTTATTTGCTTTTTTAATAATTAAATATAAAATTACAAAAAAAACTATTGTGAACAACATACTTAATGCCAATGGCATTATCTGTAAAAATAATTTATTTTCTAACATTTTCATCACCTGTTCTCTTACTAATAATTTAATTAATTATTTTACATACCATGAATGTTTTACTTTTATATTTTTCATCATTCTTTCATAGATTAACTCATTTTAAAAGACTGTAATTTATTCATTGTATTTGATATAATGCTAATGTTATGTTCTATTATATTGCTTTACAATTTTTCTTTAGATTTACATCCTTGTAATGCCTTTCTTTGTTCTTCATTTAAAATCTCTAATTATCTATACTATTTTCAATTTCTTTTTCTGCCTCTTCATCTTCTTTTTGTGATTCTTCAACTAATTGCTTAATTGTCTTGTTTCTCATACTTTCCGGTATTCCTACAGATTTAGCACTTGCCTTTTTTATAATTGTAGTATCTTCATCCTCTGATGGAATAACTGGCAAAGTATCAATTTCAACTATATAATTTGCCGCATATACTTCAATATCGCTATATTCAGGCAATTTTTTTAATTCTTCATCTTCACCAAACATAAGCATATCTCTTAGATACGCTACATATTCACAAGTACCTTTTTTTAAATTTAAGCCTTTTTGTTCCAAATACTCATCTAACACTTGACTTGTATACTCGACAGTTCCAGGCTCATAATATTTCTCCGCATTTACTTTGTTTGAATTTTTAATAGGTACAAAAACAGAGCACATAAGTATAATTGCTACAATCAATGAACATTTCTTTTTCATATTCATGGGTTCACCATCCTTTTCAATTTTAATATAACTTATTTAAAGAGCTCTTTTATTTATGCTAATTATATGTTTGCAATACTATTTTGTCAATATGTTTTTAAAAATATAATATTATGTAAAATATAGTATTGTATTATTCGTATAAATAGGTTATTGTAAGTATATATAGAAATATTTAGTTAAATGGAGACTAAACTATGGAAAAATTAGTAAAAAAATATATAGATGAAATTATAGAGGCTTTTCCAATATATAATTCAAAAGCCCGCAAATTTGTAAAAGACTTAGAAAAGAATATCTATAGATATACTTCGCAATGTGAAATATCATCTATAGAAGATCTTTACAAACGATTTGGTGAACCATCTGAAATAGTGGAAAATTATTATGACTATGTAAAAGCCAACGAAATAGCATCAGGTCTATCTAATAGAACTATTAAAATCGTTGTTCTTGTAACTGCAATCGTCCTTTTTATATCATGGTTTGCTATACATAGAGCTTTTATCAGATTAAACGATCAAAATGGTAATACTGGAAACACTCTATATACAAAAGAGGAAACCATCTACAAAGATGGCTATAAAATAAAAGAAAGCTTAATTGAAACAAGAGGCGGTAAAAAAATTAAAGAAACATATATAACTTACAAAAACAATGAAAAAATATTAGAACACCATATCGAAAGAAGAGGTGATAAAATAATTAAAGAGATTACCACTGAATATAGAAAAAATGGTGAAAATATTAAAACGGAGAAAACTTATGAATAAAGATTTTGAAAGACGATTAAAAACGTATATTTCCACAATTATCGCCCAGCTACCTATATACACCCATGAAGAAAAAAACTTCATCAAAGATTTAAAGATAAATATAAACGAATACATATCCACCTTAGAGGATCCATCTATGGAAGATATATTAGCAAAATTTGGAAAACCTGAAACAATCGTTGAAGACTATCTAAGCAATCTTGATATAAACGGTTTATCAAATAGACTATATTCAAAGAAAAAAAGACAAAAACTTTGGATTGTATTGTTAGTAGCGATATTTATACTTTTCTCAGCCATGGTCGTTAAAGAATATCTAACTTATAAAAACGGTTATGCTGGAATTACTAAAGCTTATAAAACCACTGTAGAAAAAGATATTAGCAACAGTAAAAATTAAAAGAAAGAGAGTAAATGTTTTGAGTAGACGAAATAGCTTTAAAATGGGAATGGTCGAATTGATAGTCCTATTTTTACTTAACAAAGAAGACTTATACGGCTATCAACTTACAACTATGATAAAAGAACTTTCAATGAATAAACTTGTTATCACCGAAAGTTCATTATATCCAACTCTTTATAAATTGCTTGATAATAAAATGATCTCTGATTATGAAGAAAGAGTTGGTAAAAGACGTATACGAGTTTATTATCACATAGAAGAAGAAGGCAAAAATAGATTATCTGATCTTTTAGATGATTACAAAATAATTATGGAAGGCATGGAACTAATTTTAAATAGCTAAAAAAGAATTCTTTATATTTATTTTTATTGGATAGTTATCTTTCTTTTTAAAAGTAGTTACCTTACTATTATAAATAAGTAATAATATATCGTTTTTTACAATAGCTATATTGTTATTAGATATTAAATAATAAGAATCTAACTTTTTATATGTTAACTTTTTTTCACTTCTATTTTGTTTATATAAAATACAAGTTCCGTCATCATAAAATGAAAAATATGTAGCATTATGATGCTCGTCTCCATATATATATATATGTTCCAACTATATTGTTGTTCTGTAACTCTTTTGTAAGTTTATTGTTTTTATCTATTGTATTTTGCTTTACTATTGTAAAGTGCTTTTGGTCAAATAAAGCTTGTTACGAAAAAAGAGATCCACAGTAGCCAAAAGGCTACCTGAATCTCTTAGTAAATTTTAGATTTTATTCTTCACCAATACCATTTGACAAAGAACCTTTTATGGGTGTTCCTTTACATTTGTTACAACCCATTTACCTTGTATTTTTGCAACTTTCCAAAGAGCAGGAATTTTTTCACTTCCAAATACACGTTCGCCATCTTTGTTATATCCCTCACTTGACTGGTATACCCAAATATACCCCTCTGTTTCATCCAAATGTGCTGACCACAAATCCAAAGTATATTTTACCTTATCAAGAGACTCATCTTTAGGTGGCACATATCTTGAAAGTTCACCATACAACTTTTCACATTGTTCTTCAGTATGGCTAGTATCAGTAAATGCTGCCTCAGCATCTTTTAAAACTTCCCTTGCTTCACGCCTATCTTCCGCCGAACCTATATAAAGGCACATCTTAATTTCATTTTCAGTATAAAAAGCAAGTCCTGCTGATGCATTTGACAATTCATTTAAACGATAGATTGGGAAAAAATGCAAACACATTAATATTGCTAATACTACTGCAACTACTGCTATAATAATTCTCCTCTTTCTCTTATAGGTAATTTTTATCATACTCCCTATTCCTACCTTTCTAGAGTTTTTTCTTTATTATATCATCGCACAATGCTTTGTCAATATATACTTTGTTTTTCATAGTATTATGTTTAATTAAAGTATGGTGATAAAAAGTAAAAAAATACCCAACTACATTGAAATTTCAACATAGCTGGGTTTAATATCAAAAATTATTTTACATATACCTTTGGAAGTCTCTGTCCAAATGCACATAAGATTTCATAATTGATTGTACCTGTTGCATTGGCAATATCATCAGCTAGGATAGTATTTTTTCCATCGCTGCCCATGATAATAACTTCATCTCCAACCTTAACGTTTGGCACATCAGTTAAATCGATCATACACTGGTCCATGCAAATATTACCTGCAATTGGAGCAAACTGACCATTTACAATAACCTTAGCCTGTGAAGAATAAGGTCTAGGATATCCGTCAGCATAACCAAGAGCAATAGTTCCAATTACTGAAGGACGCTCTGCAATAAACTTACGTCCATAGCCACATGAAAAACCTTCTGGTACTTCTTTTATATGTACAATATTAGCCTTAACTGACATAACAGGCTTCAATGAAAGCTGATTTTTATCAACTTCATCTGATGGATAACAACCGTAAAGGATAATTCCAGGTCTTACTGCATCAAAATATACTGATGGTATTTCCATAATTGAAGCACTATTTGCAAATGTTTTCATAGGGATTTTAACTCCTGCTTCATCTAATTTCTTTGCAAAAGCATTATATCTTTGTTCCTGAATCTGCGCAAAAGATTTATCAGCTGCATCGGCAGTTGCAAAATGAGAAAACAAACCTTTGATGCTAAAGTTTGGTAACGCTTCTATTTTTTTAATATCTTCAATAGCAGCATCATCATCAGTTAAATATCCAATACGGCCCATACCAGTATCAATTGCTATTAAACCTCTAACTTCTACGCCGTGAGACTCTGCCGCATCAGAAATAGCCTTTGCATTTGCTGATGAGTTTACAACAGGAATGATATTGTATTTCACTATAGTGTCTGCGTACATATCAGGTGTCAATCCTAGCATAATTATGTCTTCCATAGCACCTGACTCTCTTAAAACTATACATTCTTGAAGTGTTGCTACAGCAAAAGTTTTAACTCCATTTTCTCTTAAAACCTCAGCCATTTTAACTGAACCATGTCCGTAACCATCGGCTTTTATTACTCCTATGATTTCTTTATCTGGACCAACTTTTTGTCTTATCTGTTTAATATTGTAGTCTGCATTTTCTAAATTTATTTCGGCCCAAACTGGTCTTATCGCTTCTTTATACATAGTAAAATCCTTTCATTTGTACATTAATAATATTTCGTCTCCAATAATTATATCACTGTAAACATTAAAAAAGCAATGGTTTGAGATATTACCATTGCTTTTCTTTAAGTACAATTATAGTTCTTCCATTTCGCTTATGCCATCAACTTTCATATGCTTAACTCTGTCTCTTTCTTCAGCTGATTTTGCGTCGTTCCAGTTGTCCATAGTTCCAACTAAGTAACCTGTGATTCGTCTAATTCTTTCTATTTTTACCGGTGCAAATTTATAATTTAAATCTACATAATCACCGTCTATATTTATATCCAATGACTCAAGTTTACGATTGTATTTTGTTTGAAGATAATCAACATAATTTTGAGCTTCTCTTGGATCTGCATTGCCAGTTATACTTATATTCATAAACTTTTCCTCCTTCTCTACATATCAATACCACATATTGTATTATATTACCCTTTTTACTTATTATCAATACTATTTATTTGACAAGTGATTTTAACAGTTCTATTTCTTTTGCGTATCCTGATAGCTCATTTGGTGTTTCTAAAATAAATGACAAGTCCTTTAACGCTGGATGATTTACAATGTTTTCAAAGGTTTCAACGCCTAGATGGCCTTCGCCTATTTTAGCGTGTCTATCTTTTTTTGCTCCCATAGGATTTAATGAATCATTTAGATGCATTGCATATAAATAATCAAGGCCTACTACCTTATCGAATTGTTCTATTACTCCGTCAAGGTCATTTACAATATCGTATCCACCATCGCTTATATGGCAGCTATCTAAGCATACTCCTATTTTGTCCTTTAGTTCTACTCTGTCGATAATTGCCGCAAGTTCTTCAAAAGTTGATCCAACTTCACTGCCTTTGCCTGCCATTGATTCTAGTAAGACTATTGTATTTTGTTCCGGTGTTAATATTTCATTTAGCATATTGGATATTAGCTCTATTCCTTTTTCAATGCCCTGACCCGTATGAGAGCCTGGATGAAAATTATAGTAGTTACCCGGCGTATATTCCATTCTTGCTAAATCTTCCTTCATAGCAATATGTGCAAATTCTCTTACCTTGTCATTTGATGAACAAGGATTCATTGTATATGGCGCATGTGCCACTAGTTTAGCAAATTTATTTGCCTCTGCAATTTCTAAAAATTTCTGAACATCTGCTTCATCTATGGCTTTTGCCTTGCCTCCTCTAGGATTTCTTGTAAAAAAAGCAAATGTGTTAGCACCTATTTTAAGTGCCTCTTTTCCCATATTTTCATAGCCTTTTGCGGCTGATAAATGACATCCTATATTTAACATAATTTTGTTACCTCCAATACTCGTTAATAATACCACCGATTTGCCAAAAAGAAACTGTTATTATATAATTTTTTCGGAGGAATTTTATGAATTACGTGTATATTTTAAGATGCGCCGATGATACGTTGTACACCGGTTGGACAAATGATATAGATTTACGAGTTAAGGCTCATAATGAAGGGAAGGGGGCTAAATACACTCGCAGCCGCACTCCTGTGAGCCTTGTGTATTTGGAAACTCTGCCTACTAAAAGCGATGCATTAAAAAGAGAGGCAGCTATTAAAAAGCTACCTCGTCATAAAAAACTAAAACTTATTGAAGATCAGAACCGCAATGAGGACATTTAACTGCTTCTATGTGTACGTCTTGAGACTTGCAATACGGACATTCCTTAACTGTAGGAGCTTCTTCTGTGTCCTCTGCCGGTTTACGAAGTTTGTTCATGGCTTTGATAGTTACAAAAATCGAAAATGCGATTATCAAAAATTGTACTATAGCCTGCAAAAAGCTACCATAAGCTATTACCGATGTTTTTGCTGTAGCCTCTGCAAGTGAACTGTATGAGTTACCATCTAATGCAATAAATAAATTTGTAAAATCTATTTTGCCTGTCAAAATACTTACAGCTGGCATAATAATATCTTTAACAAGTGAGTTAACTATGGCGCTAAATGCAGTACCTACAACAACGCCGACAGCCATATCTATTACGTTTCCACGCATAATAAACTGTTTAAATTCTGCAATAAAATTTTTCATATCAACCTCTCTTAAACTCTCTGCGATTTTCACAAAAAGATACGACACACTTTTAGCATGCCGTATCGATTATCTGCTATATTTCCTATTTGTAAACTTTTTCTACATATGCACTAGTTGCATTTTTCAACATGCCACCGTACTCCAATTTAAAAGATACTACATCTCCAACTTTTAAATCTCTTGTGTTTTTTGTTACATCAAGTATAGTATGGTCTGAGCTGCCGCCTAGGATTTCTACTCCCTCATCTAGTGGCTCCATGCTGTCTAAATCTGTATCCTGCTTACCTATTGCTACGATTGCTCTCTTAATAATACCTCTATCCTCGTATACAGGTACCTGGCCAAATGCATCTTTACCAACTTCACCTATAGGAAGTGATGGTTTTTCCTTTAGCTCGATAATCTGTGCTTCAAGGGTGATGGCGTCATCAACAGTACCAGCAAGCTTTGCACCGTACGCAGTGTCATTCCCCAATAAAAATGACTCTCCCAATCTCAAGTTGTTTATGCCTTCTGGCAATTCGCCTTTTTCGATTAGGTAAATTGAGCTTGAGTTACCACCTGACACGATGTTTAGCTTGATATCAAATTTTTCTTCGATATCTTTTGCCCACTGTGCCAACAATAACAAGTTGTCATATTTAGGAATGATTGCTCCGTAGCATGTAAGGTTTACGCCTATGCCTTCAAGTACTATGTTTTCCATGGCTAGTATCTTTTCGACTGCGTCGTAAATCTGGTCATCGTTTTGATAGAATATTCCTTCTCTCAAATCTCCTAAGTCTATCATCAATAAAATTTTGTGCTTCTTGCCTTGCTTGCCAGCCTCTTCATTTAAAAGCCCAATAGTTTCAAGCTCTGAATTAAAGCTGATATCGGCAAATTTCACTACGTTTTCTATTTCTGATGCCATAGGAAGTCTTAAAACAACAGTTTCCTTACCGTTTTCTTTTGCCAAGTCGTAGTAACTTGCAAGGTTTTGAACCCTTGAGTCCGCCATATAATCAACTTTTGGGTGTTTTGCAATTAACTTAGCCACTTCTTTGTCAGCGCAAAGTCCCTTAGTTACAATCATCAGTGAACAGCCGCCTTTATCCTTAGTAATATTAGCAACCGCCTCTAAATTGTTTCCCAATTTTTCTATATCAATTACCATTCGTGGATACATTTTCATACTCCTCCTTTAATATAGAATCTCTCTACTTTTTCAAAGCTTCTTCTTTAGCTTTTGCAGTCATAGGCGCATCGATAATCTTTGCCGCTTCTTTTTCTTCCTGCTCTGCCTTCATCTTAGCCTGCACTTCTTCTAGCAATTCGTCGTAATCCAAACCTGCTTCCACTAGTCTGTTTTTAAATTCCTCTTCAGACTTAGAAACATCATAGCCCTGAACCTTGCATTCTTCAAGATGCTCTAGGTATGCTAACTCCTTATCTCTCTTGATCTTATTTAGGTTAGCTAGCTCTTCTTTGTAGCTGCCTCTTGAGCCTGGTTTTTCTGCTGGGAATTTTATGCCCAATGATTTTTCCAAAAGTTTTGCCGCAGCATCTTTGTACTTCATGGACAACGCTCCCAATGAAGCCATTATATAGTCATTGTCAACTAAGATTTTAGCGTGTTCTCCAGGAAGCAACATCATACCAGAATCATTGTGAGTTAAGATTTTTTTCATAATTTCAACTCTGTGAGGCAATCTTGTAAGTGCTCCCCCTGTTCCAACTATGTACTGAACCTGTGTCAAGTCCTTACCTTCAGCAACAGTGTTTCTGCCACTTGGTCCGTAGATATATCTAATTGTTCCCGCATGACGTTCAACTGCCCTTAGCACCGCTTCTTCAGTTAGTCTTTCAACAAACCTAATTTCATCTTCAGTTTTAGGAATGGCAACGTAGCTTTCCAATACTTTGTCGATGTCTATGTCAGACAGTTCTTCTCTAAGCTTCTCTTCCCCAATAGACTCGATGACTTTCATCTTGTTTACGTAAACACCCAAGTCCCCTTCTACTGTTCTCTTAGCCTTTGGCTCTGGATTAACAAGAAGTCTAGCAATCTGATCAGAATCTTCAGTAACAGAATGTAAGTCAGTTGTCGCTCCACCTACGTCTAAAACCATACAATTTCCAAGATACTCATTTAGCAATTTAGTACATTGCATAACTGCACCTGGAGTTGGTACAATTGGACCTGAAACCATATCTCTTACATGTTCCATACCTGGCGCATGTATAATATGATCTTCAAAAGCATCCTGTATAACTTTTCTACATGGTTCTACATTTAAATCATCTATTTTAGGATATACATTTTCAACATTATATAATTGCTGTCCGCTTTCCTCGTCGAAAATAAGTTCCATTTCCTGCTGATTTTCAATATTGCCGGCATATATAACCGGAACTTTTAATCCCATACTTCTAATCATTTCTGCATTGTCAATGGCTGTATCTCTCTCACCGAAATCTACACCGCCGGCAATCAGTATTAAATTAGGATTGATTTCTTTGATTTTTGCAATATCGCTTCTGCGAAGTTTACCTGCTGTTATGAAATGAATAATCCCACCAGCACCAAGTGCAGCTTCTTTGGCTGCCTTAGCAGTCATATCATACACTAGACCGTGGACAGTCATTTTAAGACCGCCTGCTGCAGATGATGTAGCGAGCATATCGTCGTATTCCAGCGTATCTATACCTTTTTTAGCACACAAATCTGCAATAGCGCCATTTAATCCGATACGTACATCACCTTCCATTACTGAAGTTGGAGCTTGACCTTGTCCCCAAAAAACTGGATTATCTGTATCAATATCAGTAAATGCATTTACTACCGTTGTAGTTGATCCTATTTCTGCCACTAAAACATCTACCTTCATGGAGTTACTCCTTTCCATTTTTCAAAATCTAATTTATAAATATCTCATATAAAATCTCATATCTGACGGTTTGTATCCATATTCATCCCAAACATCTAAGATTTTTTCATCTTCTGTGCCACTATGAAATTGAATTCTCTTAACGTTATTGTCCATAGCGTATTTTTCAATTAAAACTAAACCTTCTTGTCCATATCCCTGGCCTCTGTATTCTTCTGAAATATAGAAGTCATCTACGATTAGGGCATCCCCGTTTGACCATACGCTATAAATCATATTTAAATTTGCAAAACCGATTGTTTTACCATCTTCTTCAAATAAAAGTAAAATTATAGCTGGATAGTTTTCCAATGCTCTATCAAAAGATTCCTCTAGTAACTTAAGACCTCTTTCTTTTGTTTCTAGCCAAAATCCATTGCCGCCTAATTCGTTTATCATAAACTCTGTATTTAAGTTTACCCAAGTTTCTCTATCTTTTTTTTCACATCTTCTTACTATCATTTTAACTCCTAACTAATCTTTAAAAAAGGGCAGGCTTTACGCCTGCCCTAGACTTTTATACTATTGAATTATTCTCTTTCGCCTCTTCTTCTCTGTCTTTCTTCTACGATAAATGAAGCTACGTCGATACCGTGAGAGTTTCTACCAAATGCTGCATCGATACCTGTCTTAACTCCTTCTTCAGGAATTACCTGAGTACCACCTGCGCAGATGATAACTTTATCTCTGATACCTTTTTCTACTGCAAGTTCATGGATTCTCTTCATGTTCTTGTAGTGGATATTGTCGTGAGAAATAATTGTTGAAGCCATGATTACTTCTGCATTTAATTCGATTGCAGCGTCAACTAGCTTTTCAACTGGAACTGATGTTCCTAGGTATTCTACGTCAATACCAAATCTTTCGATACCACCGTGTTTAATATCGATGATTTCTCTTAGACCTACTGAGTGTTCGTCTTCTCCAACAGTACCGCAAACAACCTTTAGAGGATGTGCTTCTACGTCAGCTCTGATTTCATCATCAGATAAGTAGTGTGGTTCTGGTGGGATAACAAGTTTAGATACATCTACATCAAAGTCTACTCTACCCTTTAATTCGATACGAGTACCTTCTGCATCCTGCATGATTTCTCTGTTGATAACTTCAGGGTCAATTAGTCCCATGCCCTTAGCAATTTCAACTGCTACAACTTCTGAAGTTCTCTTGTTTGCAGGGATCATCATTGTTACCATAACAATACCGTCAGCAGCCCATTCCATTTCTGGTTTTATTAAATCGCTGTGTCTGTATTTTGCAGTTTCTTCAAGTCTTACATTTACGTTGTCGTTTTCGTCTAATTCGTCAATGTAAACAATCTTGCTTCTGTCTTCAAAAGTACATCCGCCGATTAATGCTGATGGATTTTCTGGATCTCCACCGTACTGTTCAACGTTGTTGTATCCAAAGTGAGCAGTTACTGGAGCCATGTAATCTTCATCTCTTTCGTATACGAAACCGTATCCGATACCACCTTCGATTTTTCTAGCGATACCGTCGCCGTTTCTTTCTGGATATTCAGCTGAGTCTACGAAGAATCCTTCCTGTACTGCGTTAAAGTATCCGCCTACTTCTACGATTTCTTCCATAAATAGACAAGCTTTTTCCTTAATTCTTCTTGCGTTTTCTCTTAGTGGGCCGTCCTTTTTAAGTTCAACCATATCTAAGATACCGTCAAGACCGATAAGAGTCTGTTTAGCAGTGTCGCAAGCTTCCATGTTGTAAATATGCCATGGAACGTTTCTACCTTCGTCAGGTGTGATTGTTGACTGGATGTCAGCTCTTGTTAGCTTAGAAATCATCATGTTTAGTACATGAGTAACTGTAGCTTCTCTAGCTGATGAGTCGATGTATTTTGTGTTCTGCTGTGCTCTCATCTTATATCTATCGCAGATTTCTCTCAATGCTACTGCATATGGTAAGTCCATGTAAACACATGGTGCTGGTGTAGCTGTTGGAGGTACTGTTGATAGACAAATGTTTTCTGGTTTAATACCAACTTTTTCTGAGAATCTTGAGTTGATAGCATGCTGTACGATTAGCTCTGGCATAACTTTCCAAGCTTCTCTAGCTGTTGCGTTAGCGTTATGAGCACCGTCAATCTGAGCGATATCAGCCCAAGCCATAATCTTTTTAGATTCGCATGCATCTACGAAAGATCTAACACAGTTGATATTTCTGTATAGTACGTTGTACTGTGGGTCCTGGTGAGCACCGTTGATACCTTCTTCAGCGAACATTACAGCTACGTCAGGTCCTGCAACCCCTGATACATATGAATGGTAGTTGATTGGACGACCAACTTCATCTTCGATCATATCGATTGCTTTTCTCTGTGCTCTAACCTGTTTTCTTGTAATAGGTACACCGCCGATACCCTGTGGAGTACCTTCGATTAGTCCATCCATATGTGACTGACCAGCAGTTCTGATAACCATTAGATGGTCTGAACCATGCCAAGCACCCATTCTCATTCTTCTGATATCATCTTCAAATCTACCAGAAGCGATTTCTGTAGTGATTGTTTCCTTTGGCTGTGGGTCAATGTTATCAAAATACTTAGCTGGAGGCAATGGAACACTATTTTTTAGAGGTTTTGAAGCATCTCTATATGTAAAAGGTCCCATCTTTAGGCCTGGTACATGTTCTCTCCAAGTCCATCCTCTTCTTCTAGGTTCGTACTTATCAAGGTCCTGTAAGATATTTTCAATATCAAGCTTTTCATTGCGCTTTAGTTCTGTCATCTTATTTACCTCCCTTGAATAGTGCTACAACCTCGTCCCATCCTTTGCCTTCGGCAAGCATGCTAGCAGCTTCTTTTATAGTGATATCTTTTTCTTTTGCAAGTTTGTAAACCACGTGTCCTGCACCTTTACCCATTAGGCCTCTATCCATACAGCCTTCAACGATAGGTTTAGTTTCAAGAGATGATACACCCATTCTCAATAATACAGCTCTTTCAACTGAAGGAGTAGTATTTTTTCTACCTAGCTCTAGTAAAGGATCTACAACCTGGTCTGTTAGCTCCCAAAATCTGTCATATAATTCTTGGTCTGACAAGTCTGCAATATGTTTTCTGCGTTCTGCAAAATCGTCTGCTCTTTTCATCGTGATATTCCTTTCTCAATTATAAGTTGATTAAAGGACTGTTAAAATTAGCCCTGTAGCTTTGCGATAGCGTCTTTTACGAATTCAACGTTTGTCTTAGTTTCTTCAACTAGGTATGCAATATCTGCTTCTGTTGGTTCTTTTACGCCTGAGTTAGCTAAAGCTTTTTTAATAAGTGATCTTCTGAAGTGATCTAAATCTGCATCCTGATGTTTAATTAAACCAGGGTTAGCTGGTAGGATAATGTTTTCACCAGGTTTGTCTTCTTCTACTGGGTTTCCGAATTTAATTTCAATACCATTGTCTCTAGCAAAGTCTAGCTGTGGCTGAATATGTTTACCAGCGCCTGTGTATTCAGTTTCACTGATTACTAGGATTGCATCTTCTGGTAATTCCTGAGCTAGTGAGAATGCTGCTGCCAATGCTGTATTACCTGCAGGTCCTCTTTCGATACCTTCTAGGTTAGCTAAAGCTTCAGTCATGTACATAACTTCACCCTGTTTAACTGTTACATATCTGTCCATGTAACGAAGTGGTCTAGCTGCACTTCTTGGTACGTCAGAATGGTCAGGATCTGTTGCATAAGGTACACCAAATCCAGTGTGTCCAGTTGTGCAAGACTTCTTGTTAAACTGTTCGTCTGAAGCCATATGTAGTCCTGTTAAGTCAATTGATGCTGCAACCATCTGAGTATCAACTGCTCCAGCTTTTAATAGACCTCTAGCTGTACCTGTTAGCATACCGCCACCAGCGTTTGTACAAACTACCATGTCTGGGTCTTTTCCTACTAATTCACGACACTGCATAGCAATTTCGTAACCTAGTGTTTCAACACCAGCAATACCAAATGGTGAATATAATGAAGCGTTGAAGTATCCTGTATCTTCTAGTACTGATAAGAATGTATAGAATAATTCAGGTCCTACTGTTAGCTGGATTACTTCTGCGCCGTAAGCTTCACATTTTCTAGCTTTTTCAACGATTTCAGGCTGTCCAATACCCTTTGAGTCGTAACATTCCTGTACGATGATACATTCTAGACCCTGCATTGCTGCCTGAGATGCTACTGCTGCGCCATAGTTACCTGATGTAGCTGCGATAACACCTTTGTATCCTAATTTCTTTGCGTGTGCAACTGCACAAGCTGCTCTTCTAGCTTTGAAACTTCCTGATGCGTTAGCTGCTTCGTCTTTTGCGAAGATTCTAGCACCGTAACCAGGTTTAGCATATTTTCTGCTTAGAGCTGATAAGTTTCTTAGTTCGATAAGTGGAGTATTTCCAACTGCAGTTTTGCTCTGAATTTTAGCTACTTCTTCAAGAGTATATCCTGTAGACTTCATTAATGCTTCGTAATCAAATGCAACTGAACCTGATTCGAATTCTTGGTAATCAAGTCCTAAAGCTTTTTTCATAATTTCATTTGATCTACCCATTACTGAGTTATAATCTTTTGCTAATGTCATTATTTGTCACCTCCAAACATAATTTCTCTTAGCTGCTTGTCAATCTCTACGATTTCAGGTACAAATTTGCCATAGCTATGAGTATAATATGGTCCTACTTCGATTAATGTTCCTTTTTCTACACGATTAGAAGCTGTTACAACTGTAACTTCGTCACCGATTTCAGCATCTTCCTGTAAAAATCCTTTTGTCCACATTTCTAGGTCGCATTTCTGAGTATCATCAGGAATTTTAGCAGTTCTTTCTTCTGCTTTTAGTACTACAGAATGGATACGTACCCAATCTCCTTTTTTAGCCATTTTATATTCTCCTTATTATATGCAAACACTGGGCATGACAAATTAACTTGCCTGCCCGGTGCTTGTCTAGATTTTAAAAGTAATAATTATTTTACGATTTTCTTTTCAGGTTTAATTCTGTCTCTTAGGTCACCCATTAGAGCTCTTGGAATTGGTAGGTCGATCATAGTAACTAGACCTGGGTCAGCATTGATAACCTGAGGAATCATGTTAGCGCACATAGCGATTGTTCCTAGTCCGCCTTCGATTTCAGGGCTGTTTACCATGTTACATGAAGGTGTTCCCTTGATGATTACATAGTCACCAGTCTGTACTCCAACCTGTTCAGGTTCGATCTGCTGTGGATGTTCCATTTTAACTTCCATACCGTTGCTTAGAACTGCGTCTGCTGACATTGCAACACCTGCACATGATCCTTTAGCAGCGAATCCATATGGAGATTTTCTATCTACGTCAGTTGTAATAGGTTCCATGTCCTGAGCAAATTTGTCAACGCTTAGTCCTAGACCTTCTGCGATCATGCCTACTGATTCAGCGAATCCAACGTGACCTGACATAGTTCCGTTAGCTTTTCTTTCTGCGAATTCTTCTACTGAGATACCAATACCCTGTTCTTCCATTACTACTGGTCCAAATGGAGATAGAGAGTTAACTCTTCTTGATAGGATATGTTCAACATCTGTCATACATCCTGTCATAACTAGAACTAGTAAGTCCATGATATGTCCTGGGTTGATACCAGTACCTAGAACTGATACGCCATTTTCTTTAGCGATTTTATCTAGTTCTGCAGCTAGATCTGGGTTCTGAGCTGCTGGATAAGCCATTTCTTCAGCTGAAGTGATAACGTTGATTCCCTGTTCCATGATGAACTTTAATCTTGGGAATGCCTGTTTTGTAAAAGAGTCTGTGCAAAGAATTACGATATCTGCAGCACCTGGTTTGATAACATCTTCAGCAGCCTGGATAATAACGTCTTCTCTGTCGCCTTTATCAGTCTTGATGTAATCATACATTGAAGTACCGATTTTCTTGCCTCTGCCTGCAACGCCTACGATGTCTACGCCTTTTTTAGTTAATAGCATATCTGCTACTCCGCCACCCATAGCGCCAAGGCCCCAAATAATTACTTTTACATTTTCCATAGTTTTTCTCCTTTTCAATAATGATAGTTATAAGATGATATTGTAAACTATATTTAATTGTCGTTACACCACTTATATTATGCAAATCTTGTGCCAAGTATAAATATTCAGAAAATTGACAATAAACCAAGGTTTTATGCATAAATATTAATAATATAACCCGTTACCTTTATTATACGCAAAAAGATTTGCGTTTTCTATGCAAATATTTTTGCATTAGGGCATTTTTTGGTTGGTTACCACAAATTATTTTCAATTTTTTTGAGCTTATGCTGCAAAGTTTGCCTTTTTATCCCCAATTCTTCGGCTGCACGGGATATATTGTGACCTTTCGCTTCCATGGTATCCTCTATTATCTTTTTTTCCGTTCTACGCATAAATTCATCTAGAGATTCCTCTTCTGAATTGTACCCTGTATACCCCTTTTCTTCCCCAGATTTCAACTCTTTTATCAATATATTGGATTCATCCAGTGCTTCTTCATCATCTGCTAAAGACACTGCTGACATAATTAGGTTCTCAAGCTCCCTAACATTGCCTGGATATGAATAATTTTGCAACTTTTCTATTGCCTCTTCAGTGAATCCCTTTATATCTTTACCGATTTTTTCACATTGTTTTTCCAAAAGTTTTTGCGCAATAATAGGGATATCTCCATTTCTTTCCTTTAAACTTGGTAAATTTAAATTGATTACACTAAGTCTATAATAAAGGTCCTTACGCAAATCTCCGCGAGCAATTAAATTTTCTGGTGACTCATTTACAGTCGCAATTATTCTCACATCTATAGGTATATCTTTGCTGCCCCCAACTCGTCTTATATAGTCTTCCTGCAAAACTCTCAAAAGCTTACTTTGCAACTCGTATGGCATGGCGCTGACCTCATCTAGCAAAAGAGTTCCCCCATCTGCCTGTTCAAAAAGTCCCGGTCTATCCTCCGCACCAGTAAATCCGCCTTTTGTAGTTCCAAAAAGTATACCCTCAAGCAAGCTTTCTGGCAGTGCTGCACAGTTTTGTGCCAAGAATGGCCCATTGCGCCTTACACCTTCGTAGTGAATGCTCTGGGCAAACAGCTCCTTACCAGTTCCTGTTTCTCCATAAATAAATACTGTAGCATTTGTTTTAGCAGCTTTTTTGGCAATGTTTATCTGTTTTTGTATCGCCTCGGATTCTCCAATTATATTATCAAACGTGTATTTTCTAATGCCTGATGACTTTTTCTTAGACTTGGTTTTACCGCTTTGCAAATCCAAAATAGTATTGCTCATAGACTTAAGATCCGTTAAGTCGTGGGCGATTTCCATGGCAGCCACAACTTCATCTCCAATTATTATAGGCAAAGTTGAGTTAACTGTAGTTATTTCTTTACCATATTGATTTAAGTAAGTCTGCTGCTTATTTATTGTTGCCGTCTTTTGAAATAAGGCTCTAGCCATGGTACTTTCTCCCTGTGGGATTTTTGAAAATACCTCGTGGAATGGCTTGCCTATCACGTCTTCACGTCGTGTAAGTTCTAGTTCGGCCATAACTGAACTGTACAAAATAGTCCTGCCATCTCTATCTACAATATGTACACCCTCATCAATAGCATTGATAAGATCACTTAAAATTTTTTCATATTCTTTGGATTTCATTTTTTTCACCTCGATTTACAGCAATTATTTTATCACAACATAAAAGCAAGTGCAAATTTATTTGCACTTGCTTTTTTTCAATTTGTTCTCAGACACAAATTTTCATATTAAATTGATTTATAGCTCTGGTTTGAGTAAATTATCATAGATATTTCAGCAACTAATCCTAAAGCTATTGCCAATATGCCAACAATAAATTTTAACACTGTTGGTAAAGCGTATGAAAATGGCACTAACACCATTGACACTAAAATCGCAGCAACTGCCATTCTTGTTAAACGTATACTATTTGCTCCTAGTTTTCCATTGCCTGCTTTTGCTGCTAACTGCCCCATACCTCTAACTACTAGGAAGTAGACGCCTATCATGGACAAGTCAGCCAAATACGCTGCAAACATAACCTTTATATCTATAAATGCTGTTTCACCAAGGCCATTTCTGTAATACATAAATGCTAGCAAACCGGAGCCGGCTAACATCACAATGCCTAAAACGGAAAGTATACAGCTCCTTTTAAACTCGACACGAGTATTTTTTAGCATAAATAGTCCGACTATAACAAGTATCCAGCCGATAGCTTCAACTGCCATTTTAGCCCAGTTTAAAATAGTGATAATTTTAAATAAACAAATAATCTCAACTGCGGCAATGCCTATAGCCATAAGTGTTAACCCAGCTAAAATATATTTTAACCCTCCCAGGTTTTCTTCTCTATTTTTCAATTTTTCTACACCTCCAATATTATGCAATTATTATCACACAGTTTTAATTTTTTTTCAATAGTATTGACTTATTTCCAAAAAAGTTGTATCGTTAATAAGCGATACTCAATATCGTAGAAAGGTAATTTTATGGTTAATTTATTGAAAAATACAACTGCCCTCGCTATGCATATAGTTAAGTCATATATTGGAGAGGATTGCATCGCCATAGATGCTACTTGTGGCAACGGCCACGATACTTTGGCGCTTATGCAAGGCGGCTGCAAATCCGTCTACGCTTTTGATATACAAAAATCTGCTATAGATAGCACTAGAGAGCTACTTACAAAAAACCATGTGGATTTATCAAATGTTAAATTGATAAAGGATAGCCATATAAATATGAAAAGCTATGTAGACTCTGCAAATATAATTATGTTTAACTTGGGATATTTACCTGGCGGTGATAAATCCATAGCCACAGATACAAGTAGCACCTTGCCTTCAGTTAAAACTGCTCTTTCTATTTTACGAGAAAACGGCATATGTTCCATAGCTATGTACAGCGGCCATTTGCAAGGTAAACTGGAAAAAGAAGCGCTACTGCAAATGGCAAAAGAACTTGATAAAAGCCTATTTCACGTGGCTTATATAAATTTTACAAACCAACCAAACAACCCACCTGAATTGCTATTAATAACAAAAAAAGAAAGGATAAAAAAATGAGAATTAGAAGAGATAATGACACTATGCAAGAAGAAGATATTTTACTCCTTGCAAAAGTTTCTGACGCTTTAGCACATCCTGTACGCATAAAAATATTTCAATTTATCATGCAGCAAAATGCCAAAATGATAAACGTTTGTAACAAGGATGTTGTTGCAAATTTCGACTATGCACAAGCAACTATTTCACAGCATATAAAAACTCTTGTAAAAGTAGGCCTTGTAGATGTGCAGAAAAAAGATAAGTTTTCTTACTACTTTGTAAATGTAGGAATGCATGCAAAATATGTCGATGTTGTTAAAAAGTTTATTAGACAGGGACTGTAAAGTGAGTATATTAAAACGGGCCAATGTATTTCGTATTAGATACATCCGCCCGTTATTTTTTTATTTATGATAAGGTTCGTTTTTCATAATCTTATAGCTTCTGTAAATCTGCTCTAGCAAAAATACTCTAATCATCTGATGGGGAAAAGTCATAGCTGAAAACGATAATGGAAAATCAGATCTATCCATTACATCTTGGGATAGTCCTTCTGAACCTCCAATTACAAAAGTAATATCACTTACTCCTTTTACACCTAAATCGTTAATTTTTGCTGACAGCTTTTCACTTGTCAATGATTTTCCCTTAATCTCAAGAGTTATAACGTATTCATCTTTTTTTATTTTACTTAATATAGCTTCTCCCTCTGCAACAATATCATCTTTTGGACTTTCTTTTAATTCCACTATAGATAATTTGCAATAAGGTTTTAGTCTTTTACTGTATTCTGAAATAGCATCTTGCCAATATTTTTCTTTTAGCTTACCAACACATACGATTTTAATATTCATCTCTTTGTTTCCTTATTATATTTATACTGTATATATTTCACTTTGCTTATCTTGTGTTATAACTTCTAAATTCACCTTTTGAGAAGACAACAGACCTCTCTCTTCGAGAGTGTTTTTCATAGCCAACTTTGCCATTCCTGGAGTGTTATTTTCCTTGCTTAAATGAGCCAACAGCACAGTTTTACACTGGTCTTCGTTGCACTTTTCTTCTAATATATCGCAAAGGCAATCGGCGGCTGCAACATTTGATAAATGGCCATGATCTCCTAAAATACGCATTTTAGTCTGATATGGGTAGCTGCACATTTTTAAAATATTCACCTCGTGATTTGACTCTAACACCAATAAGTTTGCATCTTTTATTTCATCGTAAATATCCTGAGAAATATGTCCAGTATCTGTGACGACACTTAATTTTCTACCTTTATATACTATTGAATAACCCACTGGTTCCACCGCATCATGGTGAACGCTAAATGGCATAATTTCAATGTCCCTAATTGAAAATTTTTCATTTGTATTAAAAACCCTGTGTCTATCCTTAAATTTTTCATCTACGAATTGTTCCCATGTTGCCTGATTTGCGTACACATAAGCTTTTTCGCTTTTTTTGCAAACCATTTTTACGCCTTTAACATGGTCGCTGTGCTCGTGAGTAACCAGTACTCCATCAACATCTTCTGGATTTACGCCAGCTGCTTTTAAACCTTCAAATATTTTTTTACCACTAATACCTGCATCGATTAACAGTATTGTATTTCCTGCTTTTACAAGATAACAATTCCCTTTACTTCCACTTGAAATGGAACAAAATTGTAAACTCATAATAGATATTTCCTTTCCTTATTTATGTCCAACATATTATAGAATACCACAAAACTCTATTTTCTATCTAGTTAATCTAAATTATTTGTTGTATAATTTAGACACAATTAATGGAGGTACTTATGACGATTTTAAAAATACATACCGATGGTGGTTGCTCAGGAAACCAGTCGGATAAAAACATAGGTGGTTGGGGGGCAATATTGGAATTTGGCCCACATCAAAAGGAACTTTACGGTGGCACTGTTAATACTACTAACAACCGCATGGAGATGACTGCGCTGATAGAAGCATTTAAAGCTATCAAAAAACCTAATCAAATTATTGAGGTATACTCAGACAGCAGTTATCTTATAAATTGTTTCAGACAAAATTGGTACAAAAAATGGATTTCAAACGGGTGGATTAATTCATCTAAAAAGCCAGTTGAAAACAAGGATTTATGGGAACAGTTGCTACCTTTTTTAGATCAACACAATATAACTTTTAATCGTGTAAAAGGTCATGTTAACCTAAACCACCCATCAACAAATATAGATAATCACTATGCAAAATTTATAGAGTGGAATGGCACATCTAAGACTCTCGAGGACTTTATCCATGTTACAGAGATGAATAATCGCGCAGATGCTCTTGCCAATATAGCTATGGACGAAATAAGAAATAATAAATGGTATGGAATTTTTTAGAAAATTTTAAAAACTACTGTGTTTACAATTTAACAACTTTATGTTAAAATCACAATATATTAAATATTTATACAAAATTATTATGAAAGGAAAACAGTTATGATAACTTTAATCGTTGCAGCAACTTCATATTATTACGAAACTTTACTTTTAAATACAAAGTAGAGCGAGTTTTGCTGCAAAGATAAAGACACTGATAATAAACATAGACCAGTATCTCCACAGTGAAATTCATAGTGGGGATTTTTTTATAATCTAAATGAGTTATTTACTGGTTCAACTTTATCTCACATCAAATATTTAGGAGGAAGTTTATGATAATAGTATTAAAACAAAACCCAGATCCAATTGAACTAAACCATCTAAGAAGTTGGCTTAGAGATATGGACTTTGAAATCCATTACAGCCAAGGTACTTCTACAAGTCTTATGGGTCTTGTGGGTGACACTTCGTCACTTGATATTGATATGATTCGCTCACTTGATGTAGTAGACAAAGTCATTCGTATACAGGAGCCATATACAAAAGTTAATAGGAAGTTTCATCCTGAAGATACAATAGTAAGTGTAGGTAACTTGAAATTTGGCGGTGGCAATTTCCAAATTATTGCTGGGCCTTGTACCATCGAATCAAAAGATCAAATAGATACAATAGCTCACGATGTAAAAAAATCAGGTGCATCATTTCTTAGAGGCGGTGCATTTAAACCTAGAACTTCACCTTATTCATTTCAAGGTATGGGAGAAGAAGGCATCAAGCTTTTGTTAGAAGCAAAAAAATCAACTGAACTTCCTATTGTAACAGAAATTACAAGTATCGCTCAGCTTGAACTATTTGAAGATGTAGATATTATCCAAGTTGGCGCTCGCAATATGCAAAACTACGAACTGCTAAAAGCACTTGGCAAACAAGACAAACCAGTTTTATTAAAACGTGGAGCTTCTTGCACTTACGAAGACTTTTTAATGAGTGCTGAGTATATTATGAATGGCGGCAATGAAAATATCATACTTTGTGAAAGAGGCATACGCACTTTTGAAACAGCTACAAAAAACACTTTGGACTTATGTGCTATTCCTTACTTAAAGCAAAAGACACATCTACCGGTTATTGTAGATCCAAGCCATGGTACAGGAAACGCTTCACTAGTTGGACCTATGTCACTAGCAGCAGTTGCCGCAGGTGCGGATGGACTTATGATTGAAGTACACAATATGCCATCACAAGCTCTTTGCGATGGACCACAGGCTCTAAAGCCAAAGGAATTTGATGAGTTAGTTATTAAAATTGAAAAATTAAGATCACTAGGCTTATGATTATAAATATAAATACAGAAAAACAATATAATATAGAAATAAAAAAACACTTGCTAGATGAAATAGGAGTAAAGCTTCTAAGTTTTAAAAGGCTGTCAAAAGTTTGTATTATAACTGATATAAATGTACATCCATTGTACACAAAACAGCTTACAGACAGTTTATCAAATACAGGTTTTGAAGTTCATAAAATAGTATTTGATAACGGCGAGGCAACCAAATCATTTGAACATCTGCAACAAATAGTAAACTATCTTGCAGATGAAGGATTTACAAAATCCGATTTGCTAATCGCACTAGGCGGCGGAGTTATTGGAGATTTAACAGGATTTGCTGCTTCTATTTATCAAAGAGGCATGGACTATATACAGATACCAACTACACTTCTATCAGCAGTAGATAGTTCTGTAGGTGGCAAAACAGCAATTAACTTACATGCTGGTAAAAATCTAGTAGGTACATTTTGGCAACCAAAGGCTGTCTACTTTGATACAGCAACATTGGAAACTTTATCTAAAAAAGAACTTCAAAACGGTTTAAGTGAAATTATAAAAGCTGGAGTTATTTTAGATAAAACTATATTAAATATATTAGATGAACATCAACCTTCGCAGCTTGGTATGATTTTAGAAGATTTAATCATCAAAGCTATCGAAGTTAAAAAGAAAATAATAGAAATAGATGAACGAGAGTTAGGTATTAGACAAGTTTTAAATCTAGGCCACACTATGGGGCATGCTATAGAAAAATGCAGCAATTTCAATGTTGCACATGGCCAAGCAGTAGCCGTAGGTCTACTATCTATGACTCGTATAGCCGAAACAAAAGGTTGGTCAGAAGAGCATATGTCTGATTACTTAGCTCAAATTTACGAAAAATATCAATTCGATCTATTTTGTAAATTTACATATGAACAACTTGCAAAAGCTGCATATGCTGATAAAAAAAGACATGGAGATATGATTACACTTGCTATACCTAAAGCCTTAGGCCAGTGTACATTAAAGGAAATCCATTGCTCTGATCTTGAAGAATTATTTAAAATAGGATTAGGTGAATAAATATGGATATTAAAATATTTCCAACCCTTTTAAGCGGCACAGTTTCAAAACTTCAAAGTAAATCTTACGCACATAGAAATTTAATAGCCCTTGCACTAGCTGGCAATATGGATTTTTCGCCTGTTGATCTTAACTCAGATGATATAAAGGCAACAGCAGATGGACTTTTAAGACTCTCAGAAGAAAATCCAACTATAGACTCTCACGAAAGCGGTACTACACTTCGTATGCTTCTACCGATTTTAGCAGTTACAAAAAACAAAAGTCATCTAGTACTAGGACACCAATTGGCAAACAGGCCCATCGATCCATTAATTAATGCGATTAATCGTGGAGGTTGTCAAATAACAAGAGACAATTTAAATATTTACATCGATGGCAATTTAAAAGGTGGCGATTTTTACATACCAGGCAATATTAGTTCTCAGTTTATATCTGGGCTACTATACGCATTGCCTCTGTGTCAAAATGATTCCCACCTATATGTTAATACGGAAATTCAATCTAGACCTTACGTGGATATGACGTTAAAAGTTTTAAGAGATTTCGGTATTTCAATAGATGAAACAAAATCAAACCAAAGAAGCGATACTACTGTTTTCAATATAAAAGGTGGACAAAAATATATATCCCCTAAAAATCTTTCAGTTGAAACAGATTGGTCAAACAGCGCTTTTTGGTTAACATCCAATTTTCTTGGAAGTCAAATAAAAGTCAATGGATTAAGAGAAGATTCCCTCCAAGGTGATAAAGGGATAGTTGCGATACTAAAAAGACTAAAGACTAGCGACCAAGTTGAAATAAACCTAAGTGACATTCCTGATTTATTACCTACTTTGGCAATCGCTGCATCTTACCGAAAACCAAGTGCAGTAACTAGGTTTACCAATATAGCAAGGCTTCACATAAAGGAAAGCGACAGAGTTTTTTCAACTCGCCAAATGATTTTAAATTTAGGCGGCGAATTTTTCTCAGACGAGGATCAAATCGTTATAACTTCAAAGGGCGGCTTAAGTGGCGGCATTGTTGATGCTTATGATGACCATCGTATAGTAATGGCCGCAGCTGTTGGCGCAACACTTTCAAAAGAGCCAGTTACTATTTTAGGCGCACAAGCTGTAAATAAATCTTATCCAAACTTTTTTGAACAGTACCAAGAGTTAGGAGGAAAAATTGTTAAGCTCTAGTTTTGGAAAAAATTTAAAAATAACTATTACCGGTGGCAGCCATGAAAAAGAAATGGTTTTAACTGTTCAAGGCTTGCCCCCTGGCAAAAATATAAATATAAATCAGTTACAAAGTTTTTTAGATAGACGAGCTCCAGGCAGAGATGATTTGTCAACTAGCCGAAAAGAAGGGGACAAAGTTTATCTTAGACAAAACGACCAGGACATTGCTCCTGAAGATTTTGTAACATCAAGTGATATGACATTTGTTATAAAAAATAACAATCACAACTCAAAAGAATACAATTTAAAATATCCTAGACCAGGCCATGCTGACCTGCCCGCATATTTGAAATACGGCGATACAGTAAATATGGCTGGCGGTGGCCCATTTAGCGGTCGCATGACTGCAATGCTTTGTGTTATAGGCGGTATAGCAATTCAGCTTCTAAAAGATTTTGGTATAACAATCGGAAGTCAAGCACTGTCAATAGCTTATGCTAAAAACAGACCTCTTGATCCGGTAGCTCCAAATGCTACCCCTATAAACCAAATGATGAAAGACGAAATAGCCTATGCAAAAGAAGATGGCAATTCCATTGGCGGGGTTGTCGAAGTTTTTGCAACCGGCCTACCAACTGGACTTGGCGGTCCTATGTATGATGGAGTTGAAAGCATTTTATCTCCTATACTATTTGGTATACCAGGTGTTAAAGGTGTCGAATTTGGCAATGGGTTTGCAGCTGCAAATCTAATGGGTTCAGAGAACAATGACGATATTTTCGCCGTTACAAATGACCATAAAATACTTACAGCCACTAACAACCATGGGGGCGTATTAGGGGGTCTTACTACAGGGATGCCTTTAATTTTACGAGTTGGTTTTAAGCCTACTCCTTCCATTGGCAAAACGCAAAAAACGGTTAATCTGGATACAGGTAAACCTGAGTCGTTTAAAATCCAAGGCCGTCACGATCCTTGTATAGTACCAAGAGCGCTACCGGTCACTGAAGCAGCAACTGCTGTAGGTATTTTAGATATGATGATTGGCGAAGGATATTTCAACGATCCAGATGACTTAAGTCAACTTAGAAATCAAATTGATGAAATAGATAATCAGCTTGTCGGTTTACTAAAAAAACGCATGTCAATAAGCGAAAAAGTTGCAAAATACAAAATCGCTCACAATATGCCAATTTATCAAAGTTCAAGAGAAGATGATATTTTACAAAAAGTAGGCCCACAGCTTGAAAATATTTACAAAGAAATTTTTAACACTAGTAAGCAAATTCAACAGGATTTAGTTCAAAATGACAGAAAGGAGAGTGGCGCAAAATGAGTTTTGGTCTTTTAGGAGAACATCTCTCTCACAGTTACTCACAAATAATACACAATATGATTGGAGCATACAGCTACGATATGTACGAAGTAGCTCCAGAAGACTTGGAAGATTTTATTGAGAATGGCGACTTTAGCGGTTTAAACGTTACTATGCCTTACAAGGAAACGGTTATGCCCCTTATACAGGTTGACCCACTAGCAAAAAAACTTGGCGCCGTAAATACAATCTACCACAAGGATGGTGTATTAAGAGGCACAAACACTGACTTCTTTGGATTTATGTACTTGCTATCACTAAATAAAATAGACTTAACTAATAAAAAAGTCCTAATTTTAGGTACTGGTGGCGCAAGTAAAATTGTTCAGGCAACTGCCCACGCATGTGAAGCAAAAGATGTTTTTGTAGCTAGTAGACAAAAGTCAAAACAATATGTTTCATACAAAACTCTACCTTTAGATGTAGATATAATCGTAAATGCAACACCTGTTGGAACATATCCAAATGTTACAGAACGCATAGTTGACCTAAAACCATTTACAAAGCTAGAAGCCGTTATTGACTTAAATTACAATCCATCTAAGTCAGACCTACTTTTACAGGCTGAAAAACGTGGCATTAAATTTGCAAATGGCCTATCAATGTTAGTAGCTCAAGCTACAAAAGCTGGACAGTACTTTGTAGGAATGGATTTCTTGCAGTATAACAAGCAGATTTTAAGAAATCTAGAAGCTATGACATTGAACATTATTATCGTTGGCATGCCAAGCTCAGGTAAGACTACAATCGGTACTGCTGTAGCTAAACTTACAGACAGAAAATTTGTAGACCTTGATGAAGAAGTAGTAAAAAGAGCCGGTATGCCAATCCCTGAAATATTTGATAAATACGGTGAAAAACATTTCAGAGATCTTGAAACTGAAGTTATAAAAGACTTTGGAAAAGAAAAAAATCTAGTTATAGCAACTGGTGGCGGTACTATTATAAGAGAAGAAAACCGCGATGCAATCAGATGTAACAGCGTTGTCGTAGAATTAAAACGCGACTTTAGCCTATTATCAACTGATGGTAGACCAGTTTCTCAGGCAGCCGAATCCATGGATGCCCTATACAATGAACGTAAAGAATTTTACGATTTAGCCAAAGATGTGTCTGTTGAAAACAATGACACAGTAGAAAACGTTGCAAACAAAGTATTAGACAAGATAGGAGATTATTATGAAAATGAAGATTTCAACAAATAATGCACCTGCTGCAATTGGACCTTATTCACAGGCTATTATGGCTGGAGATCATATCTATATCTCAGGACAACTTGGACTAGATCCAGCAACTGGCGAATTTGTTAGTGATGATGTACAAGAGCAAGCAAGACAGGCATTTAAAAATATTGATGCTATTTTAACTGAAGCCGGATGTTCTCTATACAACATCGTTAAAACTACTTGCTTTATCCAGAGCATGGATGATTTTGCAAAGGTTAACGAAGTTTACGGAGAATACTTCGGTGATGGTCCATACCCTGCAAGATCTGCTGTAGAAGTTTCAAAACTTCCAAAAGGCGGACTAGTAGAAATCGAAACAATAGCTTTAGTAAAATAAATTATATTGGAGGGAATATTATGAAGAACATAATCAGAGACGACGTAAGTAAGCACACAAACGTTTTCGACGTACTAAAAGAAAGAGGATTTATCGAACAGTGCACACACGAAGATGAAATCAGAGAATTACTAGGCAAAGAAAAAATCAAATTTTACATCGGATTTGACCCAACTGCTGACTGTCTACACATCGGACACTTTATGCAGATTATCATTATGATGTACATGCAGAAATTTGGCCACACTCCAGTAGTTCTAATCGGTGGTGGTACAGGCATGGTTGGAGACCCTTCAGGTAGACAGGACATGCGTAAATTTATGACTCGTGAAACAGTTGAAGAAAACTGCAATGCGTTTAAAAAGCTATTTGATAACTTTATCGAATTCGACGACGATTTCCATTACTACGGTGGTACTTACGGCGTTAAAAACGATTACAATAAAGAGCCAGACGAAGGTAAAGCTATTTGCCTAAACAACGCTACTTGGCTAATGGATATTAACTACATCCAGTTTATTAGAGATATTGGTAAACACTTCTCTGTTAACACAATGCTAAGAGCAGACTGCTACAAGCAGAGACTTGAAGATGGTTTGACATTCCTAGAAATGAACTACATGCTAATGCAGTCATACGACTTTATGGTACTTGCTAGAGACCTTGATGTAAAAATGCAGTTTGGTGGTAACGACCAGTGGTCAAACTTAATCGGTGGTGTTGAACTAACTAAAAAAGAATTAGACAAACAGGTATACGCTATGACATTTACTCTACTTACAACTAGCGAAGGTAAAAAGATGGGTAAAACTCAGGCTGGCGCTCTATGGCTAGACGGCTATAGAACTTCTCCTTACGAATTCTTCCAATACTGGAGAAATATCAACGATGCTGACGTTGAAAAATGTCTAAAGATGTTAACATTTTTACCTCTTGAAGAAATCGCTGAACTTGTTAATGTTGAAGGTGCAGAAATCAACAAAGCTAAGGAAGTTCTAGCATTTGAAATCACTAAACTTGTTCACGGCGAAGAAGCTGCACAAAAAGCTTTAGACGGTTCAAGAGCTGCTTTCGAAGGTCAGGGAAATATGGACAATATCCCTCATACTAAACTTGATGCTTCTATGTTTGAAGGAGAAGGTATGGGAGTTGTTAACCTAATCAGAGAAATCGGACTAGTTCCTTCAAACTCTGAAGGTTTCAGAACTATCCAGCAGGGTGGTCTAACAGTAGCAGAAGAAAAAGTAACTGATACTAAGATGATGATCACTAAGGATATGTTCAAAGACGGAAAACTTTTAATCCAAAAAGGTAAAAAGAAATTCCATATGGTTGAAATCTAAAAATATCTATTCTATAACTTTTGGTGTTGGTGATGAAATCTCATTTCATCACCAATACCTTTTTTATTAGATATCATTATATCCATTGTAATGCAAATATAAAAAAAGAGATCCAAGACAGCTTAAACGCTGCTACAGATCTCTCTTTGAATCTTAGTTTCTATTATTAACGATGCCATTCCTCACGGAGCATTGAATACATCTTAACATCTCTAACAGTACCGTCAAAATCCACAGAAGATTTTCGTCTAAAACCTTCATATACAAATCCAACTTTTTCAATTACCTTTTGAGATGCTATATTTACCACATTGGTCTGGATGGATAGGACATCAAGATCAAACTTTTCAAAAACATAATCTATCATGGCCTTTGCGGCCTCAGTCATATAGCCATTGTTCCAAAATTTTTCATCAAGGGCATATCCCATTTCTCTTGAGCCTACCCCTTCTCTGTGAACATCTGGCTCAAAGCCGATATTTCCGATAATCTGTCCTGTTTCCTTTAGGATTATTTTAAATGCTCCAACTGGTATAAATATCTCTCTTATGATTTTTCGGGATTCCTCCTCGTCTTGGTGAGGCTTCCATCCTGCCCTAGGACCTACATTTGGATTTTTTGCAAAGGCATACAATCCTTTTACGTCTTCGTCTGTATCAGTCCAAGGAATCATAATAAGTCTCTGTGTTTCAACTTTATCCATATAAAACACCTCTCGCTAAATTACTCCGTTAAATTATTCGGTTGTACTTAAAATTTCATTTTCTTTTTCAACCTGACTGACTTTCATATCCTTAACCGCATCCTCATCTACCTTTTCGTTAAGAGCCAGTATAGTTGGGCCAAGATAAACTGTATCAAGTATCTTGCCATTTAAGTTTACCTTACTGTATTCTGTAAAGTTTTGGCCTTTAATATAGTACTTCTTGCCTATTTTTACAATTTTATCAACGGTTATTTCCTTGACGCCCATCTTCATATTTGTTGCTTTCCATGGATTTTTTCCATCGTAAATGTACTTATCTCCATATAGCATATCGTATTGTAAGTCGTGTAGTTCTTGCTTATAGTTTTCATCGTCTTGATGATTTTGATGGAAAGTAACCATAGTTCCGTTGCAGATACCTAATCTTTTTAGAACTTCAGAACCTATCTGATAACAGTATAAATCTTCGTGTACTGTTTCCATTTCAAAATTGCTCCAGATGAAATAGTCTGTCTGGTAAGTGCTTCTGCCACCTTTTAAGTTGTCTTCTGTTAAGTCATCCATAGCTGGCAAATGGTCACCATACATAACTACTACAACATCTTCATCATAATTTTTCATTTCATTGATAAAATCTGCTACAAACTGATCCATTTCGTAAATCTGATTTGCATAGTATTCGTATTGCCATTTAAGCTCCTCAGTCGGTGCACTTGTTACTGTTATCTCTGGATCTTCAAGTACTTGCTCAGTTGGATATTTACCATGGCCTTGTACTGATATTGTATATATGTAATCCTGTCCTTCAGTTGACTCCATAGCATCTTTCATCTGACCTATTAACACATTGTCCTTTGCCCAGTTCTTTGGAGTTTTACCAACATTGTTCATGTATTCCAAAGATGTAAATGTATCAAATCCAAGATTTGGGAATACTTTGTTTCTGCCGTAAAATACTCCACGGTGGTTATGTATTGCGTGAGTGCTGTAGCCTAATTCCTTTAAGTTGTAAGGGATTGATTCGCACGTAGACTCTAACATGATATTTTTGTATGGATATTCACCCGGCCCAAAAAACTTAACACTCATTCCTGTAATACTTTCAAACTCTGTATTAGCTGTACCTGCACCTACTGACGGCACTGTTAATCTACCTGAAGAAGTAGACTTGTACAGTTTTCGTAAATTAGGAATGGGATCTTTGCTAAATTTAACGTCTTTGATAGTAAGTGGGTCCATTAGCGATTCAAGCTGTACGAAAATAATATTCGGCTTTTTGTCTCCGCTGATGCCCTTAGTTTTACCAACTGTAGTTTCTAGTTCTTTTTCTGTAAATATGCTCTTGATATTTTTTGCAGAATAATCGCTTGCCTTGCTAACACCTGTATTTAACCATGTATTTATAAAACAATAAGGTACTCCATTGTCTCTATATCCATATGCAAGGTTTGGAAAATATGTGTCCAAAACTTCAGCTTTTATAAGTAGTCCCGCTGAACCAAAAGTAACAAAAATTACACATATAAATGCTATAATTGCCTTTTTAAAATGAACGCGTTCTTCTTTTTTCGGTGCTTTTCTCCATAAAAATATTATACCTATTACCAATAGGATAATACCTATTCCACCAAGTACTATTTGTACAGGTGATAGGTAATTTGTAGCTATTGATAATCCGTCTTTTAGTGACTGTAAGTCATAGACTGTAAAGGGAGTCATTCTGTTTGAAAGGATTATACCGTTGGTAATACCTAAGGCCAGCCAAATTATACTGGCAATTGTTAAAAAGAATATTCTCCTTCTAAACATACTTGCAATTGACAATGTTGCAAATATGATTAAACTGTTGTACAAAAATACTAGGGGACTAGTGATTAAAAATTGAATACCACCTAGTACATTTTGTCTTGCCAAAGTTTCTATGACCAAGTTTAGAAAAATCGCCAACACTGTACAAAGTCCTATTGGATGTTGACTAATTTTTTTTATTGCATTTTTTAACTTATTCACTTTTCTTTACTCCTTAGCTTTCTATTTCGTACATTTCATTTGCTATATTTGCAAATTCATCGATGGACAATGTCTCTGCCCTTCTGTTTGGCTCTATACCAGCTTTGCTTAAAATCTCTTTTACCTGTTCTTTATCAAATCCTGAATTAGAAGATAGAGAGTTTAAAAGAGTTTTTCTTCTCTGACCAAATCCACATTTAACTGCTCTAAAAAATAGCTTATCATCTTTTAAAGTAACTGGTTTTTCGCTGCGTACATCTAATCTAAGAACTGTTGAGTCAACCTTAGGAACTGGTACAAATACTTCCTTTGGCACATCTGTAACTTTTTCAACTTCACAGTAGTATTGAACAGCTACTGACAATGCCCCTCTTGCCTTTGTTCCTTCTTTTGCCTTAATCCTATCTGCTACTTCTTTTTGCATCATAATAGTTATGCTATCTGCATCTACACCGTCTTCTAGGATTTTCATAATAATAGGTGTAGTTATATAGTATGGCAGGTTTCCAACGATTCGTACGTGGTCTATCTGTCCCAGTTTTTCTTTTGCTTCATCTATTAATTTATTTAAATCTGTTTTTAAAATATCCTGATTTACCACTTCAACATTGTCTAAATCTCCCAGTGTTTTTTCTAAGATTGGTATTAGATTTTTATCGATTTCAACTGCTATTACATGTTTTGCACAAGCTGCTGCTTCTCTTGTAATAACTCCAATACCAGGGCCTATTTCTATAACTAAATCATTTTCACCTATGTTTGAATTAGTTATAATATTGTCTATTATATTTTTATCTGTTAAGAAATTTTGTCCAAGACTTTTAGACAATTTAAAATTGTGCATTTCCTTGATATCTCTAATCGTTGCAGGTGAATATAATTTCATTTATAGTTCCTTTCTTATTTTTTCCATAGTCTCTTCAAATTGTTTTTTTGTTATGCCAAATGAATTAAGTTTCTTTAACATGCCATTGCAATTTGCATAACCTATTCCAAGTTCTTTACCTAATTTTTCTCTTAACGCTCTGCTGTTGGCAAGTCCACTAAGGCCTGCTGCTTGCAAATCCTTTTGAGTAAAGATATCGACTTTTTCTGTTAGATGGGCCTTTGCTTTTTTTAGCGCTTCTATAATTGATTTATCATCAGCATTTTCAATGCCTATATCGCTACCTGTGCTATTTAGCGCATCTTGTTGTGTTAAGTAAGCGTGTTTAGCTTCTGGAAATTTAGCAGTCAGTCTTCTTCTTATTTCTTCTCCTGAAAAATCCGGATCAGTAAAAATAATCAAGCCTCTTTCGTTATATGCACGCTCCAATAAATCCCAAGTTTGCTTTTGTATACCAAACCCATGAGTTTCAATAGTGTCGCAATCTATAGCTCTTGTTACTGCAGTTGTATCGTCTCTGCCTTCTACTACAATTATTTCTTTAATCTTCATCTGTTGTCGACTCCTCTTCTGGTAATACGTACAAAATCTCTCCTGGTAACACTAAATGTAGTTTTAAACGTGCTTGCTGCTCTATATATTCTAAGCTATTTACATTTTTAGCATCTTCCTTAAGATCGTCTCTTTCTTTTATTAGCTTTTCTTGCTCTGTCTGTAAACGATTGTTATCAACCTTTAAAGATATTATCCTGTGTGCATTGTATCCAATTAGACCACCTAAGACTACCACAACGATAATTGTAAAAATTATCTGCTTGTTTCTCTTTTTTCGCATACGTGGTGATAGCTGTGCTTTTTCCTTTTTTTTGCTAGGTTTCCTAACTTTTTTCTTATCTTTACGGGAAGGTTTGCGTTTACTTCTAGCCGCTTCTATGTCTATGACTTTTTTATCTGTCATTTTTTGTTTCCTTCCTTGTTCTTTCAGCAAAATTTCAACATATATTATATCACAAAAGCCCCATAAATCCACAAATGTTACATTATTATCACTTAGTTTTTCACTTGAAACTTCGCCCCTTAAAATCTAAAAAGCAGTTAAACAAAATTTAAGATTTAACTGCTTTTGTATTATTTAGTTTTAATAAATGTTTTTCTTTAATACCGCCGCTGGATCTTCATCATTTAGCTTACTGATAGCGTATAAGATCACTACAATCATAACTGCAAATACACAGACAACACTTAAAATAATACTTCCAAGTGGCAATATGTAACCGGTTATAACGCTAATTCTAACCATTTTAAATACGATAAACAATCCGATTATCGCCAGCGGTATACCGTAAATCAAAGTTTTTGCGGTCATTATTAAACATTCGAAATACAGCATGCGACGAAACTCACCATTGGTCATACCCAAAGCTCTGAGGGTTGCAAATTCCATTCTTCGAAGTTCAAAATTAGCCGAAACTGTGTTAAAAACATTTGCAATAGCCACAATTGCCATAAGCAAAATAAATCCGTAAGAAAATACTTTTAAAAGTGTTAGCGTACTTTGGGCATCTTCTCTCTTTTGCTGCAAATTATCCAGTTTATCTTTGTCATAACCCTTTTCTTCGCAGACCTGCTCTATGGCTTTATAAGTTTCATCGTTATTTTGCGATTTAAAAATAGCTCTACCTGAAAAAGCTTTATTTTGCACTTTGTTTACTATATTTTTACTTGCCGATTTCGACATAATTACAGTTGGTCTATTTACAGTAGCAAATATCTCTTCAGGGCTTTTGTCCACATAAGTGCCAACATTTAAATTAATTTTTTCCCCACTTATAATCTCCTTGATTTGGTCAATTCGATTGTTTTCATTAAAGATTTCTTTTTTGCTCAATCTATTAGTCTTTTTATCATATACCATTACATGGGTTACGCCAATCGCCTTAGGATTGTTGCTATCCAAATACTCATCAGTATCGATATCATCAAATTGAGCAAGAAAATTGCTAAATGTTTTATCATCGATAATAAACATCATATAGGTATACGGTGTTTCTCCTATTTGCGAAGTTATAACTGCTTCTTTTACAAAAGCCTGCGAAGTCACTCCTTCTATGTTTTTAAAAGTATAATAAGCCTCTTCAGCTTTGGTTGCATCATCATCTTGATAAGCTATATCATAGTCCCCTTCTAAACCTAACATAGCATCCATACCATTTTGCACATACAATGTGAGTCCGTTGGCCGATACAAATAGCACAATACTCATAACAAGAGAAATAATTGTAGAGCGATACTGCCTTACATTTCTCTTGTAATTTTTACTAGCTAACAAACCTTCGCCGCCAAACAATCTATACATAATTCGTGATTGTTTTAAAACTTTTTTCTGCTCTCTGCCGCTTAAAACATCGTAATCATACTCTTCAATCGGCTTGGTTTTTCCCGCCTTATATGCTGGTATAAATATACCCGCCTGCAAAACTATAAACGACAATATAGCTGCGATAAGTATCAACTTGCCATTCATAACTAATTCCAAGTTAATACTAACATCTTTATTTATAAGACTTTCGATTTTATCTCCAAAGACATTTAAAATAAGATAAGTGCCAACAGTCCCAAGAAAAATACCAATAGGTATACCTACTACAGCTAAAAATCCACCTTCGTAAAGAGCTGTTCTACGCAGCTGATTTTCAGTGGCCCCCACCGATGCCATAATTTCATACTGACTTTTACGCTCTCTGTTTGAAATTGAAAATGTATTGTAAAGCAAAATACATGCCCCTACAAAAGTCAATACCAATAGCACAGTTGTAATGGCATATAGGTTGGAATGACTCGCCATCCCGCCCACAGCGCCTGTGTTGTATAAAAGGTTATCGTTGTATCTAATCTTGCTGCTATCAGTGTAATACCTATCTACTATGGACTTTACCTTTTCGTAGTCACTATCACTAAAATATGTTATAGTCTGATTCATAACCGGTTTCACATCTTTAGTAATAGCCGTATATCCAGCGGCCATATAAGGCTCTATGGACACACGTTTACATATGCCAACAACCTTAAATGACTGTATGCGATTTGGTATAAACACCTCATCCTGCGCCGAATAATCAGTTATCTGGTCTAATTCTTCTCCAGTGGATACGCCTATACGAACGCCTATATTTACTTTTAAAGTATCTCCAACTTTATAATTTATCCCACTATCATCATTTAGATGCTGAGGTATAACGATTTCCCTGCTATTGTTTGGCATGCGACCATCTAAAATTTGGATGTTACTTATGTCCTCCATTTTGTCATTCATATTTATTAAATACATAAATGGCTTTTGACTGTTTTTGCTGCCCTTTAAGTAACTGTATCCCACCGATTGAACTTCTCCATAAGATAAGTTTTGCTTATCAGCTTCTTCCTTTACTACAGAGCTAATATTTTTTATACCTATGCCCCAGTTACCTGAAGTACTTCTAACATCACGGATTAAATAGTCTCGAGTACTATATGCAAGTAAAATAATACTTGTTATCATGGCAACAGAAACAATAACTCCTATTAGAGTTACTACAGCTCTCGTCTTATTTTGTTTTAGTGTACGTACTGTCGTCTCCAAAAAGACATTTCTCATATAGTTTCCTCGTCTTTTATAACTCTACCATCATCGATAGTTATAATCCTATCAGCCTGCAAAGCAATTTCTTCATCGTGAGTTATTATAATTAAAGTTTGTTTGTATTTTTTATTAGATAACTTAAACAGTTCCAAAATATCCTGTGAATTTTTGCTGTCTAAGTTACCTGTCGGCTCATCCGCTAAAACTATAGCCGGTGCATTGATAAGGGCTCTGCCTATTGAAACTCTCTGCTGCTGACCACCTGACAACTGTCCAGGCAAAAAATTAGCTCTGTGAGTTAGATTTAACATCTTTAACATTTCCTCAATGCGCACATCATTTATTTTACGACCATCTAAAACTAATGGTAAACTTATGTTTTCAACAACATTTAGCACTGGTATCAAATTGTAAAACTGATAAACTATCCCGATTTGACGGCGTCTAAATATAGCCAGCTGTTCATCAGTCATGCTGTAAATATCTATCCCATCTATAAATACCTTACCGGATGTCGGCCTTTCAATACCGCCCATAATGTGCAAAAGAGTGGATTTACCAGAGCCAGACGGCCCCATAATTGCGACAAACTCCCCTCTTTTAACCGATATACTTATATCCTTTATAGCTTCTACCTTGTTCTCAGAATTACCATAGACCTTATTTAATTTCTCAGTTCTCAGTACTTCCATAGCTTGCTCCTTTGTAGAATTTTATAGTAAACAAGGAACCACCTTCCTTGCGATTTTGTACTTTTATACTTCCATTTTGATTTTGTATAATCATACGAGACAAAGCAAGTCCAATCCCAACACTCGAATCATCACTGCCTTTACCCCTGTAAAATCTCTCGAAAATATGCGGCAAATCCTCGCTGTTTATACCAGGTCCTGTATCCGAAATTTCAATAGAAGTGTAAAGAGTATTTTCCTTTGCAACCACTGCAATATGACCACCTTGCGGCGTATGCTCCATACAGTTTTTAATAATATTTGAAATAGCCTCAACAGTCCAATTTAAATCGCCCATAAACCCTTCGTTGCCCATAGACACATAATCAAAAAGCTGCTCCCTTATTTCAAGAGGCACCATAATAGACTCAGCCGCCTTAACTATTACACTAGCAACTGGCACACGCTCTTTTTTCATAACCGCTGTACCTGCATCTAGCTTAGAGATTTTAAGCAACGACGAAATAAGCCAATCTATACGTCTCAAATGGCTGTTTATCTCCGCTACATATTTTATCCTGTCCTCGTTTGACAGCTCCCTTTTTTGCAAAAATGACATCAACAAATTTATTGTAGTAAGTGGTGTCCTTAACTGATGTGATATGTCAGCAATAGAGTCAGTAAGATAAATCTTTTCCTTTTGCAACAAATACGCACCTTCTCGTATACGCACTGTCATCTTCCTTATCTCACTTTCAAGAATGGCAAATTCGCCTTCTTCGCTGTCTTCTAAAACCACAAATTGGTCGCTATGCAAAATCATATCTACAGTTTCAGTTAACTTGGATATTTTTTCAAATCTTTTTTTATCCACACTCATTACAATAAAAGTCAAAGCAATATTATTTACAATTACAAGTAGTCCTGCTAAAACATTTATATTGTAAGCTATAAAACTGGCAATGATAGTTATACATATAAATAATACCAGTACAAACCTAGCATCTTTGTTTCTTAAAAAATTCACCTAGTCACCTACTTTGTATCCTAGTCCTCTAACAGTCTTTATAATCTGAGGTTTTTGTGGATTGTCTTCGATTTTTTCTCTCAATCTTTTAATATATACAGTTAGAGTATTATCATTTACAAATTCACCTGCAATATCCCAGATTTCCTCAAGGAGTTTGTTTCTTGATAAAACAACACCCTTGTTGTTTAAAAATACTAAAAGCAATCTGTACTCAAGAACAGATAAAAATATTTCTTCATCTCCTTTATGTACAGTTCCTTTTAAACTGTCAACTTTTAAATCTCCAATTTCAATAATAGATTTAGTTTTGTCATTTCTTCTTAAAATATTTTTGATTCTTGAAACAAGTTCTCTTGGTCTAAATGGCTTAGTGATATAATCTTCTGCTCCCATATCTAGACCTGTTACTGCACTTGCTTCATCATCATATGCTGTAATAAAAATAATAGGTACATCTTTATTTTTATTATCAAGAGTAGCAACCTTAGCCGCAGAACAAATAGCATATCCACTGCCATCTGGCAATGAAATATCCAATAAAATAAGATCAAACTTTTGTTCATCTAAAAGGTCAAGAGCCTGTGACTGTCTCATAGCAGTAATTACCTCAAAACCTTCTCCTTTCAAAAGTTCTTTTAAGTTTTCTATAATATTTAAGTCATCTTCGACTAATAAAATCCTAGTCATAAATTTCTCCTTCCGGCTCATATTTTCTATCTAAAATCAATGCTTTTATCACTTAATTATAACAGTGCAAAATTGACTTTTCAACATTATAAGCCTATAATATCTTGGTTAGGAGGAAAATGAAATGTGTGAAATAATTAAAGAAGATGGAACATTTACAAGAAGTTTTGACGTAACTTACGACAATATAGATTACAATTTACTGCTAAAGCCTCAATCTGCTGCACAGATGTGTCAAAATACAGCTGTTGGACACAGCGATGTGGCTGGATATACTGTAGATTATTTTAGAGAAACTCAAACTGGTTGGGCTCTTACTGGATGGCATCTAATATTTAAAGACCGTCCTAAAGAAAATCAAAGTTTTAAAATTACAACTTGGACAAAGCCTTTTAAAAGACTTCAGGCAGATAGAAATTTTATCGCTATTGACCAAGATGGCAATGAGCTTTTTAGAGCCAACAGCAGATGGTTTTTAATGGATATGAAAAGAAGAAGACCTATTAGACTGCCACAAGGTTTCTTTGAAAAGTACGTGCCTTCAACATACGAAAATGCCATTCCTGAGGAAGACTACAAACAGCCTTCTTTAGATTTGTATGAACTAAAGGGCACCCGCGATTTCAAAGTTACTCGCAGAGATATTGATGCAAACAACCACACAAACAATATTTCTTACATCGACTGGGCCGTAGACGACCTAACAGATGACTTATATTTAAATTATACTATTTTAGATTTAAAAGCCGAATACAAAAAGGAAGCTCGCCTGGGCGATACTGTTACAAGCAAGTTTTACGTCCGTCAACTAGAGGACGAAATCGTTGAAGTTTCAAGTGTTTTCACTAATGTTGAGGAACCTGATCAAATTTTGTGCCGCACTACAACCCAATGGAAAAAACGCTAATATTTTCAAAAACTATTGACTTCCATACTTATTTTTTGGTTTAATACATTTAAAGAAATATCCATAACGAAATTTAAATTGTATTACAGGATGGCATAGCTATGAATTCAAATCAATTATGTGCATATTTAATAGCAACTTTATTTTTCTTATACAAGTTAATTGAGTTAGGCGGCTACCAATTTTCTCAATTGTTTTTTTCTTCCATAGCAATACCTTTTTGGATATCTTTAATAGCAGTGATACTAGCGGCTATTAGTATAGTTTCTTCCAAAAATAAAAAATAGGAAGATTTTTTCACAGTCTTATTGCTAAAACAAAACTCCTCTTTGCTGGTTTACTTAAGTGCCAACATCGAGGAGTTTTTCTATGTTATCTGTTTTTTAGTTTTCTTTACGTTTCATTAGTAAGCCAATACATCCTAGAGATGCTAAAGATAAAATGCTCAATAATGCTACATTGACCTGGTCACCAGTCTGCACTTCAGATTGTGTTTCAGACTGTGTTTCAGTTTGACTTGTTTGATTATCTGTTGTTTGATTTTGGTCAGTCGGTTCCTGCGAATCTGTTGGATTTTGTGGGTTTGCAGGATTCTGTGGATCTGTTGGTTCCTGTGGATCCGTTGAAGTCTGATCCGCTACATACTCCCATGTTCCAGTAAATACAACATTGTCAGAAACATTTTTTTCATCTGCGTCATATCCCTTAAAAGTCCAAGTTCCGCCATCTACCTTAACAGTAGTCTGCTCCGGCGCTACAGCCTTCGCTGTGTCACCATCCTTGTAAACTGCCTCATCCTTAGGTACCAATGCTAAAACTTCATCAGGTAAGCTAACTCCATCAGTACCGCTTACAAATTCATATGAAACATTGTATTCCTTAGTTAATGGCAATACAGTAGTCTTGTAGTTTTCCTTGTAGTTTGTCGTCGCATCTAAAACGCCTACCTTAACATTGATTTCATCAACATCCTTATCCTCTGTCGCCTTAAATGTCTGCTTATAAACATTTTCAGTCTTAGTTACATCAGAAACCGCTGTTGCATTGTCAAGCTGGAATGACACTTCGTCGGTCTTTGGTAGTCCTTCCATGTTATCGTAGTGGTTGCTTATAGTCATTGATACAGTAAATGTATCTCCTCTATCTACGCTGTCCTTGTCTATAGATAAAGATAGTTCTGGCATAACTTTCCATATTTCTACATAAGTAGTTATATTTTTAGCTGTTTTAACACTATCATAATCGTAGTTTAACTGTGCCTGACGTCCATACATGTGAACTACCCATTGTCTAAAGCCAATGGGCTTCCTGTTTCATCGACCTCGTAACCTACTATCTCCACAGGCGTTAATTCGGGTAGTCCCTACCCTATATATTATTTTCTTATGTTATTTGCCTTAATCCCTCTGCCAGTACGTTCTTCGCAGCATTGATATCTCTGTCATGCTTTTCTCCACACACAGGACATATCCATTCTCTTACTGATAAATCTTTTATATCCTTATTTTGATATCCACAAGTAGAACATATCTGACTACTTGCATAGAATTTATCTATTTTGATATATTCCCTGTTGTTCCATTTTGATTTATATTCTAACTGTCTTGTTAGCTCGTACCATGATACATCTGATATTGCTTTTGCTAGATGATGGTTCCTTACCATATTTCTTATCTGCAAGTCCTCTGATACTATCACTTGGTTTTCGCTGATAATCTCATGGGATATCTTATGCAGATAATCCTTTCTAGTATTTGCTATTTTCTCATGGCATAACGCTATTTTTTTCTTCGTTTTATAGTAGTTATTGCTTCTCTTTTCTTTATGAGCTAACTGCCTTTGCAGTTTTTTCAGCTTTCTTTCCTGTTTTGAAAGTGTTTTGGGGTTTTCATATTTCCGTCCATCTGATGTAATGCACAAATCCTTAATTCCTAAGTCTAATCCTACCTGTCCTTCCTCTTTTGGTAATGCGGTATGCTTTGTTTCCACAAGTATTGATACATAATATTTCCCACTTGGCACTTGTGATACTGTCGCTTATTTTATCTGACCGCTGAAATTTCTATGCAGTTTTGCATTTACTTCTTTTAACTTAGGTAGTTTTATTTTTCCATCCTCAAAATCTACAGTTATATTTCCATTCGTAAAATTTGTTGTGTAAGATTTATGGTTGTCATGCTTACTCTTAAACTTCGGATAACCTGTATGTTCTTTGAAAAACTTCTGATATGCAGTATCCATGTTATAAATTGCATTAGTCAGAGCGAACTTATCCACTTCCTTTAACCATTCATACTCTTTCTTTAATTCTCTGTTACAGTAATTATTACAGTCTATTTTACTGACAGATTTTTTCTCATTCTCATATTTTTCTTTTCGGTATGCCAATGTTCGGTTATAGACAAAACGGCAGCACCCAAATGTTTTTGCAATCTGTACCTTTTGTTCATTATTAGGATATATTCTGTATTTATACGCTTTCAGCATTAGCTATCACCACCTTACTATCCTTGATTCTCTATGTATTTTTTCAGCATTTCTTCTGAAACATTCCCTACACTACAAGCAAAGTATCCATCTGTCCAAAATGTACGTTCCTTCCAGAAATATTTCCGTAAATAGTTCGAATATCTTTCCCAAATGTGATATGTTGTATAACTCTTCATTAGATTTACTATTTTACTAATAGACATTGTTGGTTCTGTTTCTATCATGTAATGAATATGGTCTTTATCTGTCTCCATATATCTGATAATGACTTTATGCTTCTGACATATCTCATAAGAAAACTACTTTATATCATCTGATATTTGTTTTGACATCAGCAATTTCTTTCTATACTTGCATACAAAAATAATATGATACTGTAACAGATACTTGTGTCTTTTTTTTTGGTTTCCATGTTCCCTTAACGCAAGTATAGCACAAGCCACTACTTTCGGCTACCTTAACCCACCGTCTAAAGCCAGTGGGATTGCGGTAGTCATCTTTCCAAACAATAAAAAAAGCTTCTCCCATATATTATAAGAAATGCGTATCTTTCATATTAGTGTGGTGTTTTCTGCCAATTTGCAGCCTCTTCACTTCGCTGCAAATAACAACTACACTGTCTACCATCATCAAGCATACCTGTATCCTTACATAGAGGACACTTGTAATGTACATCCATATAATCGCTAGGTACTCCCGCTTGAGTAAGTAAATTCTTAATTTCATCATTAAGACTTTCGTTGTATCTTTTCAATTGGTTAAGCTTTGATTGCTTGTCCGCACCGCCTGAAATAGCAAGTTTTGTAAGCTCAACATAATTAGCCTTGATTTGATCATCAATTTCACCAAGACGAGGAATAACCGAATAGATTTCTTCTTTTCGTATCTTAGCATCGTTTTCTGCTTTTTCACGAATGTATTCGTAGTATTCCATAACATGCTTACGAGTAACTTTGCCTTTTTCGTCTTTACCTGTCTTATCCTTATTTCTGTTAATAAGTACAGTATTTATGTAATTGATATTTGGATTTGAAATACCACTAGTTTTTTTACAAGCATCTAAAATCATTTCCATAGAAAAATCGAAATCATCAATCCACCTGTCTATAATACGACGCTCTTCTTCTGATGCATTTCGTGTAAATCCCAATGCTTTCATAACTCTCTTGTAAACGTAGTGTCTTTGATCGATTTCCTGCAAATAAGTCTCAACTTGCGGTATAGTTGTAAAGCCCTTTTCTGTCCAACTTTGAACAACTTTACCTATATATTTTACATTGTCCTTTTTTCTGCTTACACAATATAAGTATGCAAAAGCTATGACTTCTGGAGTTGCGCCAAAAACATCTATCCAATCGATAATAGCTTGAGTCTCAACTCCATTTATAGGTCTTGCTAAAATCCTAGATACTTCATCGAACAATTCCTTAAGTATATTGTTATCCAAAACATGTAGTGAATTTTGATTTACTGGCGGTTCCTTTACTTCTTCAGGTTGTTGCATACCATACAAACCTTCCTTAAGCTGCTGGAAGATTATTTCTCCTCTGTATCTTTTTACAACACCTAACTCAGACCAGTATTTCCAAGCTCTCTCCACTTCATCTTTTTCAATACTCAAAGTTTTTGCCAACATTTCATCGTCGATTTCTTTATCCAAATCTGCATACATTAAAGCAACCAGGTAAACTTTAACAAAATTACCTGGTGCTGAAATCATATATTCGTTTATAAATATGTTTTCAACTTTTGTATCAAACATATATTCATTTTGAATTTTTTCTCTTCTCATTTACTTTAAGATTTCCTCATTGATGTCTTTTAATAATTTTTCCAAATTGATGCTATGGCCTTCGGCCGCATCTTCTATTGATTCCATTGATGATCCAGGACACCCGATGCATGTTAAGCCATGCTTCACCAAAACGTCCTCTAGCTGCGGATATTTGTCTAGTAATTCCACAATTATGATGTCTTTTGTAACTGCCATAGTTTTTCTCCCTCTCTACTACCTCTGTAAATTTGCAAATCTTGTAAACTTACTTTGCCATGCTACATCAACAGTTCCTATAGGTCCATTTCTGTGTTTAGCTACGATGATTTCGCATACACCTGGCTTTTCAGTGTCTTCATGATATACTTCATCTCTATATAAAAATATTACCACATCTGCGTCCTGTTCAATAGCCCCTGATTCTCTTAAATCCGAAAGAACAGGTCTATGATTTTCTCTTTGGTCTGGTGCACGTGAAAGCTGAGATAAAACTATGATTGGACAGTCCATTTCTCTCGCCAAAAGTTTCATTCCTCTTGACAATCCTGTTATTTCTTGCTGTCTATTATCTGAGCGTTTATCCCCTTCCATAAGCTGTAGATAGTCTAAAATAATCATATCCAAGCCTTGCTCTGCTTTCATACGTCTGCATTTATTTTTAATCTCCATCATCTTGATACCTGGAGTATCATCGATTACGATATTGGCTCTGTTAAGCGAATCCAAAGCTGTACCGATTTTATCCCAATCTGCCGCACTCACATCTCCAGTGCTCATCTTTTGAGATTCGACACGAGATTCCATAGATAAAATTCTCTGGCTTAGCTGTTCCTTTGACATTTCCAAGCTGAAAATAAGAACATTGGCATTGCCCTTTATAGCTGCATTTACCGCTACATTTAAGGCAAAAGCAGTTTTACCCATAGAAGGTCTTGCAGCTAAAACTACCATATCTGACTTTTGGAAACCGCTTAATTTTTTATCAAGATCGATTAGACCACTTGTAACACCAGTTACACCGCCTTTGTGCTGCATACGTTCGGATATGTCGCTTAAGTTTGTCATCAAAATATCCTGAATACGTGCAGTATCTTTATGTTGTCTACTTTGAGATATGTCAAAAATACCTTTTTCAGCAAACTCTAAAATATCAAGAGTATCTTCTTTTTCCTCGTATCCCTTTGAAGCAATGGCATCTGCTGTTTCTATAAGTCTTCTAAGTGTTGCCTTTTGAGCAACTATCTTTGCATAATCCTTTGCATTTGAAACAGATGGGACTTGAGTTGGTGAAGATAATCCTGCAACATACACACGTCCGCCAACAGCTTCAAGAGTATTTCTCTTTTTAAGTTCTTCTGATACAGTAAGCACATCGACCGGTACATTATTTCTCTGCAAATCAGTAATTACTGTAAAGATTTCCTTGTTTGACTTGCTGTAAAAATCATCTGCTGTTATTTCTTCAAGGACATCGAAAAGCGCATCTCTACTAAGCATTGATGCGCCTATTACAGATTTTTCCGCTTCTAAATTATGTGGAGGTACTCTCTCCATATTGCTCTCCTTAATTTATGCTATTTAGCTACAACTTCAACCTTTAGTGTTGCACTTACTTCTGGGTAAAGTTTAACAGTTAATTCGCTTGTTCCTGCCTGCTTAATAGGTGAACTTAAGTTGATTTTCTTTTTATCTACTTCAAAACCAAACTGTTCTTTGCAAGCTGCAGCAATGTCTGCTGAAGTAATTGATCCAAATAGCTTACCGTTTTCACCTGCTTTTGTTTCTATTTTAACTGTAATTTTTTCAAGTTCAGCTGCTAACTTTGTAGCTTCTTCTTTTTTAGCTGCTTCTAGCGCTGCTGCTTCAGCTTTTTGTTTTTCTAGGTGTTTAATATTTCCTGGAGTTGCTTCTTTAGCTAATCCCTTTGGAAATAGCATGTTTCTAGCAAAACCATCGCTTACCTTTACTACGTCACCAGCTTTTCCTTTTCCTTTTACATCTGCTAATAATATTACTTTCATTGTTTGTCCTCCTCTAAGATTTCCTTTATCTTATCTATAACTTCTTGTGGTGCCATTTCTATCTGCGCCCCTGCGGCATTTAAATGACCTCCACCATTGAATTTTTCCATAATTATCTGCACATTTAATTCACCGATAGACCTTGCACTGATAACAGTTTTGCCTTTTTGATTGTCACCTACAGCAAACACAGCACGCATTCCTCTTATAGTTAACAGCTCATCTGCCACAAGTGAACAAATCATCTGGATATTTGGACTTTTACCTGTGCAAATCGCATAAGCTATACCATCTTCCGCAAATTGGGCATTGGCAACACCATTAGCTCTGCTCATAAACAAATCTCTATCAACCTGGAATAATCGCTTAACATTTGATAGGTCTGCCCCCACTCTTCTAAGCCAAGCTGCTGCTTCAAAAGTTCTTACCCCTGTCTTAACAGAAAAATGGTTTGTATCCACAAAAATACCTGCAAGCAATCCTTCGGCTTCTAATTTTGCAATATCTCTTTTTTCAATTGTATATTGAAGTATTTCGGTAACTAGCTCCGAAGTTGATGATGCATATGGTTCTGTGTAAACAAGCGTTGGATTTTCAACGAATTCCTCGCCTTTTCTGTGATGGTCAATAACTACTCTCTTACATGGATACTCCAAAATTTCTGGACATTCAGTTATGCTTGGTTTGTGAGTGTCCACAACGATTACAAGAGATCTCTCATCGACCATATCAAGAGCCTTTTGGCATGAAATTATATTGTAATTACCTGTGGCTTTAGCCTCTTCATAAAGCAAATCCAAGGCTTCGCCGTATTCTTCAAGAATGATATATGGTTCTTTGCTAAACTGCGCTGCAAGTCTGTAGATGCCCATCGCCGCACCAAAAGCGTCCATATCTGGATTTTGATGTCCCATAATAAATATCTTTGATGAAGCTTGCATCAATCTTTTTAACGCATGTCCAATTACTCTAGACTTACCTTTGTTATTTTTTTCAACTGTCTGAGCTTTGCCACCAAAGTAGTAAATATCATCTCCATCTTTAACTACAGCTTGATCACCGCCTCTACCTAAAGCCAAATCCAAAGCCTGCTGCGCTAGTTCATCATTGACTTCAAGTGTTTTGCCATTGATGCCCACACCCATAGACAAAGTAACAGGAAAATCAGCATCTGTTTCAATCTCTCTTACATTATCTAAAATTGGGAATTTTAATTCCATTTGCTGTTCGCATTTGACTTTGCTAAATACAATAATATATGTATTTTCTTTTTGCTTTATAACTGAACCGCCAAGACCAGCTGCCCATTTTCTAATAGCAGCATCAATATCTGATGCCAATTTCATATGGCTTTCAACTGAAGTACTTGAACTTAGTTCATCGTAGTTATCTATATTTATAATACCTAAACAAGTTTTGTTATCTTCATATTGTTGATGAGTTTCTATTTGATCAGTTATGTCCATAAAATACAAGTACATAACTTCCCCATCACTATCTCCTACTAAAGTGGCAACAAGATTGAAGACTCTATCGTTTCTCTTTAAATACATTTTTTCTTCTGTATCAATTGAATCCTTAAGTGTCTCGTACTTGATACCTGTTAGTGCAAATATATCCGAGCCAGTTAGCTCATCATACAAATAAACATCTCCAATTAAAGAATTTGCATGTATAACTTTGCCCTCAGCATCTATGCTGCACATGGGCACTGGAACAAATTCTTCAAATTGTAAACTTCCATTAACCTCGTTCATACAAGTAACCTCTCAAAATCTATATATATCTTTTCTTTAGATTTAATAATAAATCTAAAAGTCCAAAAGTGAATAGCAAAGTTCTGCCTAGTGGCATCATAAGCATAAATACAGCTACTATTACCGGTACAACTTTTGGTATCTTTTTAAACTTACAAAACATAAATACTACTGATAAACCTTGTACAGCAAATATACATTCAACAAGTATATTTATATTTGCTACTGCAACTGCACCAACTTCGACTCCAGCATATTTCAATATATATGATATTAGATATATTATAAACCATCCCATAACATCATTGTTACTCAATCCAAAATTTCTAATATATGCAAAGGGTTTAAAGCTGTTAGTATTCATTTTTCTATATCTTATTCTTATTAGGATATTATATTCGATGTATGAAACTACTGCTCCTAATATCATAAGCATCGCAGGTAGCATTGCTGCAGCTGCGCTATAAATAGTAGTTAGAGTCGAAATAGCTTTTGCCTTACTTAAATCTGCCATTCCTAATGCTTCTAACGCCTGCTTATTGCCAACGACAGTTTCTACGGTTTTTTCAATACCTTTATCCATATAAGCACCAAGGCTATGGCCTCCGGCAACGGCTAAAACAAATACTAATAATATACCGATTGCAGCATATAAAGCGCCTGTTCTAACTGTTGCAAAAGGTTTTTCAAGTCTTGAAATTTTAGTGTTCATCACTGATAAAGGCATTACCAGTATAACCAATAACATTAATTCTAAATACATAATTTCTCCTTACTCACGTTATCGAATTATTATACCATATTGCAAGTAAAATATAAATAGCTGATTGATTTGGATATGTTTATCCGCCTCAATCAGCTGCTTATTTTGTATTTTCTTTAATCTTCATCATTGTACATACTTTGTAAGTTATTTATTTTAGCCTTCATCATATCTACAACTTCTTTTGGTTTTACTATTTTAACTCCATCTCCAAGTCCTAGTACCCAACCGAAAAATTGTTCGCTTACATATACGTCGACTACTACTTGAAAATGACTATCGTCAACTTTTACTAAATCTTTGTTTTTACCAAACCTATCGATAATAACTCCGGCTAACTCGTTTTTCATCTCCAAAGTTACTCGTTTTTCCACACCGGAAAACATACCAAAAGATTTCTTTAAATGAGAAGTTATATCAAATTTTTCAAAAGCTTCTTTGCCTTCTCTATCCTCGTCAATTAGCTCAACATCCATCATCTTATCGACTCTATAATGTCTAATAGCTTTGTCAGGATTTTCCTTATACTTATCATCAAAAGCTACAAGATAATAGTTTTCATCATCCCAGCATAATGTACGCGGACTGACGATATAGTATTTCCCATTGCGCCCAAGTGCTTTTTCCTTATTTACATTCCAATGAAAATAATGATATTTGATTTTTTTGTCATTAGCAATCGCTTCATGTATTTTATCAACAGCTTCAAAAACCAGTTCATTATCTGATTTTACTCTGCCAACAACATGTATTTGTCTCTGTAATTTTTTAGCATCTTCTTCACTGGCATATCGCTTAATTTTGTTAATTAAATGATATGTTTCATTTTCAGTTATAAATTTTGATGAAGAAATAGCATCTACAGTTAACTTAAGCTCTGCTAACTTAAATTCTCTTTCTTTTACGAAATATCGTGTTTCCTTATTTTTTTTAACTTTGCAAATAGGACTCTCTGGATAATAAGCATTTAACTTATCTATATCGTCATATATACTTTTGCGCTCCGCCGATATTTCATTATCATTTAAATACTCAATAATTTCCTTTACTGTTTTACCGTTTTGTTCATCTGTATACTTGAAAAAGTAATCTCTTAAATAAAGTAATTTTAATTTTTGATTTTTTCCCTTTGCCATTTTACCGCTCCTTTAACAACTAAATTTAGCATATCATATATAGGCAAAGGTTTAAAGATATCTAACATTATTTATCTTTATCTTTTATCTTTTTTCTTTTTTTCCTTTACTTTAGCAATGGCGCTATATCCGTCTACAAACATTACTTTTGCATAGAATGTATCTCCCACTTTGTCATAAAGTCTACCAGCGCTCATAGTTCCTTGCTTAACTGTATTTGCACTATTTGCAACGTAACCAACTCTACCGAATTTTGGAAGTTTAACTTCTATAGCTTCGGCGTCATATATATTGTCTCTATCCTTAACGCATTTAACTTTATCGCCAATTTCAAATACCCCATTACCATAATAATGTCTTAAACCTGTAATTGTTATATATTTATTTTTCATTTTTCTTCCCTCCTCTTATGTTTGAATTTATTATAGCATTTATTATGTCCTTTAATCCGGTCTTTTAAAAACTTTTTGACACCTTTTTTTGGTTATGTTAAATTTAAAATATCTTTTAAGAAAAGGACTGGAAAAATGAATTTATCTAAACTATATGCACGTACAAAAAAAGCTGTTGAACAATACAATATGATACAAAAAGGGGATAAAATTGCTGTTGGCATTTCAGGAGGCAAAGACAGTTTAACTTTGCTTTATGCTCTTTACGGACTTAGCAAATTTAAAGATTCTGATTTTACAATTTATCCAGTAATGGTAGATATGGGATTTGAAGGATTTGATCCAAGTCCTATCGATGCTTTTTGCAAAGATTTGGGACTACAATTTACCCATATAAAGACTGAATTAGGCAAAGTTATTTTTGAAGAACGAAAAGAAAAAAATCCATGCTCCATGTGTTCTAAAATGCGCAAAGGTATTTTAAATAAAACTATTGCACAGTTAGGCTGCAATAAACTTGCCTATGGACATCATCGCGATGATTTTTTAGATACTTTTTTGCTAAGCCTACTTTATGAAGGCAGATTTCATACAATGGAACCTAAATACTATATGCCAAATGCAGATCTAACTTTGATAAGACCGTTGCTTTACGTACCTGAAGAAGATATTTTAAAATTTTCAAAGGATATGAATTTACCTATTGTTAAAAATCCGTGTCATGCTGATAAAAATTCTGCTAGAAAAGAAATGGGAGAACTTTTTGAACAACTAAAAAAGCCTTTCCCTGATTGTAAGGAAAAGCTTTTTCGTGCATTAAAAGGAGTAGATTTTTTTAATGATTTTAATGATTTAATTTAGTAATTAAAGGTTATCGGGTCATGACTCATGCGCTTCCACATGTTCATGTTACTGAGTGTATATATATCATCTTCAGCTAAGCTGAAGTCGAATATATCAATGTTTTCTTCTAGTCTCTCCTTATGGACAGACTTTGGTATTACAATATATCCACATTGTAAATCCCATCTCAGAACCACCTGAGCAGGTGTCTTACCATACTTCTCGCTAATTGCGATGATTTCTGGTTCGTTTAAATTACCCCTGCTCAATGGACTCCAGGCTTCCATAGTTATGTCGTGTTCGACACACCACTGTCTTAACTCTTCGTCATTCATACGAGGATTTCTTTCAACCTGGTTTATTGCCGGTTTGATTCTGCATATTTCAAATATCCACTTTAAGTGTTTAATTTCACAGTTGCAAACACCTATTACTCTCGCTTTACCATCCTGGTAAATTTTTTCAAGAGCCTGCCATGACTTCTGAAGTCGTTCTTTTTCTTGTCCTGGCCAATGAATCATCAGCATATCTACATAGTCTGTTTGCAATTTTTTTAAACTTTCCTCAAATGAGTCTAAGGCGTTGTAATAACCCATGTTGGTAAAGTTTATCTTGGTTGTCAAGAAGATGTCTTCGCGGTTCACCTCTAATTTTTTTAAGGCTTGTCCGATAAGCTGTTCATTTCCGTACATCTGTGCTGTGTCAAAACTTCTATATCCCGCATCGAGGGCAAATTTTAATGCGTTTTCTAGTTCCTCAGCGTCTTTTATGTTAAATATACCAAGTCCAACGGAAGGTATCTCTATTCCATTGTTTAAAATTCTTTTTCTCATCGGTTTCTCATCTCCTTTAACTGTATTATAGGGCAAGTATTTATAAAAATCTAATTAGAAATTCTATGAATTTTTATAGATTTCGTCTATGTATATCTAACTGAAACGAATGATATAGAAAAAAACCTACTTTATATACTATAAAACTATTTTAAGATAATCTTTATCATCCATCGTACTATTATTTATTGCATTTTTTATTGCTCCGCCCATTGTACGAGTTGCTAATACGCCTACTGTATTTATATCGCAATTTACATCTCCAACTGATACGGCATAAACTGTATCCCCATCAGCAGTTGTAGCAACAGGTTTTATACATCTACCGTAAGCATTTGTAACCATATTTGCAATTTTATTCATTTCTGCCTTTGAAAAATTACCGTTAGTTATAACAGCCCCTATAGTTGTATTTGCAGTATACTCTGTATTTTTTGCAGCTCCTTCAAGTGCCATTTTATACATCGTCAATTCGCAATCTTCAAATTCAGTTCTATCATCATTTAACATACCTGCAATTTTTTTACCTGTATCGTAGTCGAATATATCGCCTAGTGCATTTACCGCAACCATTGCTATTACTTTTAAATCGCCTACTTGCAATCCATACATACCAAATCCTGAGTTCATAGAATTTTTCATAGTCTTTAATTTGCCTACTGTTGCGCCTAATCCCACTCCAATATTTCCCTGCATATCGTTGATTTCTTCAGAAGTATGGGCATTTTTGCAAGCTTCATATCCCATAGTAACGTCTGGTCTTACTTTTGATGAGCCAATGGATAAATCGTAAATACAAGATTGGCACACCAAAGGAACTTTTGCATATCCAGTATCAAATCCAATACCCTTCTCTTCTAAATATTTAGCAGCACCAGCACCAGCTTCTAAACCAAAAGCTGATCCTCCAGATAATACTAGGCAATTTATATTTTCACATGCCATTTTAGGATCTAGTAACGGCGTTTCTCTAGAAGCAGGTCCACCTCCGCTAATTTTAACTCCTGCAACAGCTTTATCTTCAAAAACTATGGCAGTTACACCAGTCATAGCATCTTTATCTTGTGCATGGCCAATCTTAAAGCCATTCATATCTTTAACTGAAATCTCTTTAACTATATTGTTCATATTTTTCTCCTTAATAAAAATGTCTGATAATTGAATTTTATCACAATCAATCAATATCCTCAAAAGTATGTTAAAATAGTATAGCAAAAAATTTAAAATGAAAGGAAGCAAATCATCTATGAATACGATGAAACGATTTATTAAATTCTATAAACCATATAAAGCAGTATTTTTTTTGGATCTTGTTTGTGCGACGATTATCAGTTTAATCGACTTGGCGTATCCACAATTTTTAAGAACGGCAAACAAGGATTTATTTACTCAATCACCAGAAGCCATAGTTAAGGCGTTAATACCTATAACGATTATCCTGTTTTTAATCTATCTTTTACAGTGTGGTTGTAAATACTATGTAAGTTATCAGGGACATATGATGGGAGCTCGCATGGAAAGAGACATGAGACAGCAACTCTTTGATCACTACGAGAAACTGTCATTCTCATACTACGACCAAAACAATTCTGGACAGATGATGAGTAAACTTGTTTCTGACCTTTTTGATATTTCCGAATTTGCCCACCACGGCCCAGAGAACCTATTTATTTCCCTAATTAAAATCATAGGTTCCTTTATATTTTTGTTTATAATCAACTGGAGATTGGCAATACCTTTAACAGTTTTAGTAATTTGCATGTTTTTCTTTTCTCTTACACAAAACAAGCGTATGCAAGCTACATTTATGGAAAACAGACGCAAAATCGGCGATGTAAATACAAGTCTTCAAGACACGTTGTCTGGTATAAGGGTAGTTCAGTCATTTGCCAATGAAGATATCGAAAGAGAAAAATTTAAAAAAAGCAATCATGGTTTTCTTATGTCTAAAAATGACAACTACAAATGTATGGGCAGTTTTATGTCACTTAACTTGTTTTTCCAAGGTATGATGTACTTAGTTACTTTTAGCGGAGGGGGATTACTAATTGCTAAAGGTCTTATGAGTACTGTGGATCTTGCTATGTATGCTTTGTATATAGGTATTTTTATAAATCCTATTCAGATACTTGTAGAGCTAACTGAAATGATTCAAAAGGGTATGTCTGGGTTTAAACGTTTTATGGAAGTTATGGATACTGATCCAGATATAGAAGATGCCGAAGATGCGGTGCCTCTTGAAAATGTAAAAGGTAATGTCACTTATGAAGATGTTAGTTTTCATTATAGTGATGATGATACAGAAGTTATTTCAAATATTTCATTTGAAATCAAAGCAGGTCGTTCAATTGCTCTAGTAGGCCCTTCAGGCAGTGGTAAAACTACTATCTGTTCACTGTTGCCAAGATTTTACGATGTAACCGGTGGACGCATTACAATAGATGGTCAGGATATACGCAAATTAAAGTTAAAATCACTTCGTGATCAAATAGGCATAGTACAACAAGATGTTTACATGTTCTTTGGAACAATTAAGGAAAATATCGCCTATGGTAAGCCGGATGCGTCTATGGAAGAAATCATAGCCGCAGCAAAACGTGCTAATATCCACGAATTTATCCAATCACTACCAGATGGCTACGATACATTTGTGGGTGAAAGAGGTACAAGACTATCAGGTGGGCAAAAGCAACGTATCTCCATAGCTCGTGTATTTTTGAAAAATCCTCCTATCTTAATTTTAGACGAAGCAACTAGTGCTCTCGATAACGAAAGTGAACGTCATATCCAGCGAAGCCTTGAAGCATTGGCTAAAAATCGTACAACTATAACTATCGCTCACAGGCTTTCAACTGTTAGAAATGCTGATGAAATTATAGTAATGACATCTGAAGGTATCAAAGAGCGTGGTTCTCACCAGGATCTTTTGCAAAAAGATGGCCTTTACGCTTATTACTACAAAATGCAGTTCGAAGGACTTGATATGAAATTTGACTAACTTTAATCAGAAACCAAAAAGAGACTGTGAAGTTTTTTCTGTAAATTAACCTTCTGTGGTTTAGTATTAA
>CAUWIT010000015.1:0-53677 GCA_963558965.1 uncultured Clostridia bacterium
TTTAATGGTTTTACTTTGTAAACTTCTTTTTTCTTAGCCATTTTAAAAGCCTCCTATGGTAAATTCAACTTTTACCATAAAAGGCTTATTTTTTTGCTATTCTTCTTCACCGATTATACGGTCTAAAATATTAGAAAAGTTTTTTTCAATGTAAGTGCCAGGTTTTAATACGATTGGCACTCCTCTGTTAGTAGCAATATATACATTATCATCATACTGTATAAATCCTACCATCTTCATATTAAGTTTTTTAGTTATATCAGTTATATTTGGAACAGCACCCATAGCCATAAGCTCGGCATTTACCTTGTTTATAACACAACAAATATCATTTATACCCATGCGCTTAAGCTGCTGATCTACCACATCTGCATCTCTAACCGAAGCGTACTCAGCCTCTGTAATAATAACAGCCTGATCGGCCCCAGCTCCTGCAATTTCAATATTTTCACCTGCACCTGCCGGCGAATCAATTATAATATAATCAAACTTTTCTTTTAGTTTTTCACATAAAACTTGCATATGAAGTGGGGTTATATCTCTATCATCCCTGCAAGGAGAAGCCGCCATAAGATAAAGATCATCAAATCTTTTGTCTTTGATTAAAGCCTTTTTAATGCCACATACACCTGATAAAACATCCATAACATTGTACACGACTTTGCTTTCAAGGCCTAAATACAAATCTAGATTTCTAAGACCTAAATCCATATCAACTAAAACTACTTTTTTACCTCGCATAGCCAAAAGTGCACCTATGTTAGCTGCAAAAAGCGTTTTACCAGTTCCTCCCTTTCCTGATGTAATCAATATAACCTTACTCATATAAAAACCTTTCTTAGTTTACCTCATTGACAATTTTGAAGTCACCATCTGCATATTCTGGTGCAACTTCTTTTAGGTATTGTCCAATAATTTCCCTAACAGTTGGAGCTGCATTACCACCAGTTACACCCTGCGGAATAATACAAGCAACTGCAATCTTTGGATCGTCCTTTGGTGCCATTGCCACAGTCCACGCAAATTCATCATAAGTATCCTTAAACTGGTCTAAAGTTTCAGATGTAACCTTACCATCACTTAGGTTTATTACAGCTCTTCTAACCGCAGTATCCTCTGAAGTATAAACGTCCGGATATTCCTTCATAAGACGTTTCATCTCTTTTTTAACTTCGCTCCAAGACATATTACCAAAGCTACCAAGATGTGATTTTATGTAATCAACTTCGGATTCTGGATTAATTTTACCTTCTTTTTGGGCTGTACCAGTCTTAGCACACACTTCCCACGGGAATGACGAGAACATCGAGCTTATAGATGAGCCGGAGCCAGTTGTTACGCGGTGCATACCTTCTTTTACTTGTTCAATATGTTCCTTAGTTGTATCAACTTTTGTAGTCTTACCTTTTTTAGTATCTCCTTCATCTTCTATACTCTTAACTATATTAACTGGATTTCTCACTCCATCATTTCCAAGTGTAGCAATATAGTTCGCCATCTGAAGTGGTGTGTATGAGTTGTCACCCTGTCCAATAGAAATATTAAATGTATCACCTACTGACCATTCAGTCTGATTAAAGTAAGTGTACAAACATAACTCAGTTATAGCATCGTACTGACTTTTCTTAACTCCTACTTCAGGTAAGTATTTTTCTTTCATTTCACTGTAAGTTATACCATCTTCGTCCATCCAACTTACAATTGTATTAATGTCTTTTTCCAATCTCTTTGAGTTAGAATAAACACTCTTTGTGAAATACTTTTCTGCATTTGCATATAAGTCATTCTTCAACATATTTTTCTGACCTTTAATCTTACTTTCAATACTTGGAACAGAGGATGTTGTTTCGCTTATTTCAATACCTGTTGATTGACCAAGGCCAAACTGCTTAGCGTAGTCAAGGATTTTTTCAATACCCATGCTGCTATCCAATCCCATAGTGCCACCGCTAGCCCAGTTTTTATTTGTAGCTATATCCCAGAAGTAGTAGTTACAAGAAACTTGGATAGCTTTGTACATATTTAGATAGCCGTGGTTACCACCGTTAAAGTTCCACATAACGCAACCGAAAGTTCTACCACCAAATTTAATTACACCGCCATCTCTAACAGTTAAATTTGGATCTAGTCCGCTTTCTAGTGCTGCGATAGCTGTGATAGGTTTAAATGTTGAACCTGGCTGCACAGCACTCATAGTTGCCATATTGTATAGTGGTGCTGCTGCCAAACTATCTCTAGGATTGCTGCTTTGTAAATCTGCCCAGTCTTCTGATGATATGCCTTCTGCAAATAAGTTAGGATCGTAGCTAGGGTAACTTGCCATTGCAAGTACATCACCTGTTTCAACTTCAATAGCTACTACCGCACCTGATTTTGCTTTTGGTGCTGAGCTTACATTTGCAGTACCAAATTCACTGCTAAATGAACTACCTGATCTACAAGCTTTTATGTTTTTTTCCAATGCTTCTTCTGCAACTTTTTGAAGATCACTATCGATAGTCAAGTAAATATCTTTACCTTTTTTAGCTTCAACTTCTTTTAACGTTTCTTTATAATTTCCATGTGCGTCAATACGTACAATTTTTGTACCATCCTGACCTTTTAAAACAGATTCGTAAACTCCCTCAATACCTTCTTTACCTACAAGAGCAGAAGTTTCGTAGCCTTTCTTTTCATACTCAGCTTCTTCTGATGATGAAATCTTACCTAGGTAACCTAAAACGTGAGATGCCAAATTTTTATTTGGATAATATCTCTTAGTTTCTGATACGATTTCAACACCTTGCAGTTTATCCCCTGCTTCTTCAACTGCCATAACAGTTTCATTTGAAACATTTTTAGCAATTGTTGCTGGCATATACTTTTTATATCCAAGAGATTTTAATTCTGTTCTAACAGCCATAATCTTCATAGCTTGTTTATCTGATACAGAAGACTTAATTTCGAATTTTTTTCTTAAAGCAGCAAATGATTCTTTTGCTGTTAGATTTGTCTTCAAGCCATAGCTTTCTAAGAAGTCTTCTTTTTCACTGTCAGCAGTATACTTCATATCTTTTACAGAAATAGGTGGATATATATTATAGTTAGTCTGTATTTGAGACTGAATTTCATATCTATCTTCACTATCTATTTCCAATTTATCTGCTAAAGCATACAAAGCTTCTTCTGCTGTGGCATCAGTATCTAAATTATTTGATTTTAGCCATTCTTTTATTTCATCATCATAGGTATAATAATACTTTCCATTTTTCTTTTTAATTGGGAAATTGTTATTATATTCATCGTCATTTTTTTCAAGAAGTTTGATTAGATTTGTGGCAACTTCATTGATTTCATCATTGTCCATGTTGCCCATACTCATCTTCACTGAAAAAATCTGTTTACTACCTGCTAACAATTTACCATTTCTATCGTAAATATTACCTCTTGGTGAAGTAGTATATATACCTCTGATACTCAATGAATTTGCTGCTGAAGTCCACTTGTCCGACTGAACTACAGTAAGAACAAATAATCTTCCCACTAATATTACAGCTAACAAGCAAAATATCCCCGCAACTTTTTTTAATGTTGTATCAAAATGTCGATTTATAAATTTTCTCATATAATTTCATACCTTTCGTATCTCGATCTTTTAGGTCGAGCTGTTGCTTTTTTTATCATAATCACATACATGATAAACATAACCACAAAGTTCAATACGGAACCAATTGCAAAGTAAGTTAGAACTTTGACAATGCTTATGTTCATTCCTAAACAAGCTAAAACTATACTTGATAATACGTGATATATAAAAGTCCCCCCAACACATAAAGGAATGATAGTAATTTTACTTTCATAGTTAAAATATTGCTTATACACAACTGTAACAACGCCTAACACAAAATACGTTAACGCGTAAACACCTATAAATTTGCCTACTGCAAAATCAAGGAAAAATCCCGTAATTACACTGGCGATTATCATACGATGCTCGTTATTAAAAAGCAATAAACTAATCAAAACAAGGCATAGTATCAGATTTGGAACTATGCCGTTGATTGAAATTAAATTCATAAATGATAGTTGCAAAATAAATGCAATTATCAATGTCGGTACTAAAGTTCGATATCTCATTTAAACACCGCCACCTTTTGCATTGATTTGAAATTAGCTGTCGGTTTAATCTCTACCATTTTTAGCTGAGTATCACTATCAAACTCTACTTTTGTAACTTTACCGACTGTAATACCTTTTGGATAATTACCCATACCTGATGTTAAAAGAGTATCGCCCTCAGAAACATTTGCATTATCATCTAACAAATATCCTGTTAATTTTTTTGAACCATCGCTTTTTAATACACCAAGTATACTACTTTTACTTTTTACCATAAAACTGATGTTACGATCAACATCAAGAATAGATGATACTTTAGCAGTATCTTTGTTTACTTGTTCTACCACGCCCACTAGGCCTTTGCTGTCACAAACAGTATCACCTTTTTTGATGCCTTTATCTGAACCCACATTGATAGTAAATGATTTATAGCTCATAGAACTGTCAATTGCAACGATATCAGCGACAACTGGATCCCCAAGGCCACTGTATGGCTCGTATTCAAAGGCATCTGCCATAGCTTTTAACTCATTGTATTCTTCCTGAGTTAAAGTTAAATTTGTATTGCTTCTTTTAAGTTTTTCATTTTCCTCTTTTAATTTTTCATTTTCAGCTTTTAAGCTGCTTTGCCCAAAGACGCTAGAAAATCCATCCTTAACGCCTCCGGCAACAGATGCAAATGGCTTTTCAATTGTATTTATTACTTTTTGAAAACCTCCGCTGATTATAGAGCTTCCACCTGCACTCATATAAGAGCCAATGATAATAAGGATCAATACAATTACTATTGCAACAACGGTAGAAAACAGCTTATGTTCTCTTATCCATTTCATTGTTTATTTTCCTTATCTTATTTTAATATCTGCATATGTTCTTAATCTTTCAATATTATCAAGACTCTTACCAGTTCCAATAGCAACTGCTTCATATGGATTTTCGGCAATGCGAACTTCCATACCAGTTCTCATTGAAATCAGTTTATCTAGGTTTTCAATTAAAGCTCCACCACCAGATAGCATCATACCTTTTTCAGCAATATCAGCTGCAATTTCAGGTGGTGCTTTTTCTACAGTAGCCTTAATAGAATCGATAATAGTGTCAATTGATTCTCTTAGAGCTTCTTCCATATCTTTGTTGTTTACTTCAAAAGTTTTTGGAAGACCAGATACTAAATCTCTACCTCTTGCATTAACAGTTCTGATGATTTCTTCCCCATTTTCATCCTTGTTTAGCATAGCACTGCCTACTGTTACTTTTAAATCTTCAGCAGTTTTAGTACCGATAAGTATACCTTTTTTCTTTCTGATGTAAGCGATTACAGCTTCACTCATCTTATCTCCTGCATGTCTTAAAGATGTGCTTACTACGATACCGCCAAGTGAAAGAATAGCTACATCTGTTGTACCTCCACCGATATCAGCAATCATACATGCTTCGCTGTCTTCAATATCAAGACCTGCACCGATTGCAGCAGCAGTAGGTTCATCAATTACGTATACTTCCTTACCACCAGTATCTCTAACTACTTCAAGCACCGCTCTTTTTTCTACTTCTGTTACACCGCTAGGCACACCTACAACAACTCTTAAATTGCTTGGTTTTTTATCTCCTAGTGCCTGTCTGATAAACATCTGTAGCATTTCTGCTGTCATATCAAAATCTGAAATAACACCATCCTGAAGTGGTTTTATAACTTCAATATTTCTTGGTGCTTTGCCATACATAGCTTTTGCTTTGCCACCTGTAGCAATAATATCGCCTGTATATTTATCATAAGCAATTGCTGATGCTTCGTTTAAAATAACCCCAGCTTCCTGGTTATAGATAATAGTATTCGCTGTTCCTAAGTCAATTCCTAAATCTTTAATTGAAAAAGCCATTTTATTTCTCCTTCTTTAAATCAAATCCGATGCTTTCATACTAACAAAAACTCCATCGCCTATTATAATATGATCAAGCACAGATATCCCCAATATATTTCCTGCTTCTATTAGTCGTTTTGTAATTGCTATATCTTCATTGCTTGGAGTTGGATCTCCACTTGGATGGTTATGTACAAAGATAATTGCCGCAGCACTTCTTTTTATAGCTGATTTAAATGTTTCTCTAGGATGAACTACACTTGAGCACAAGTCACCTACAGAAATATTTTCGCTGGAAATAATATTTCCTTTTGTATCTAGCAATAGTACTTCGAACATTTCTTTTTGTAGATAACGCAACCGTTCCATGAAAATATCGACTACATCTTCCACACAACTAATTTTTCCTCTTTGAATCGCTTCTGAAGCTGATATCCTTTTGCCCAGCTCAACTGCTGCCACAATAGTAGCTGCCTTAGCTTGGCCTATTCCATCAATATCCATAAGTTCTTCAAGAGTTATATTTGCTAAATTTCTAAGGCCATCTGCATTTTGGTTTATAACTCTTTCGGCTAATTGAAGCGAACTTAACTTAGTTGTACCAGTTTTTAAAAGTATCGCAATCAATTCACTATTTGAAAGTGTTTCTTTACCATAAAGGACCATCTTTTCGATTGGTCTCTCATTTATTGACATTTCTTTAATCTTCATAAGTTTTCCTTTCACGAAGGCATAAAAATGTCACCCTAAATATGCATTAAACCACATTTTATTGTAGCATTGAAATCGTTTTTTTTCAAGTTAACTTAAAGTTTTTAATTTATAATAGATGCATAAATAAGCCACTACCTAATTTTGGTTCAAACCAAGTTGACTTTGGAGGCATAACCATTTGATTGTCAGAAATAGTCATAATATCAGCAATTGATACTGGATGTAAACAAAAGGCTACAGCCATATCAGTTTTTACCCTTTTTTCTAACTCTGCCAATCCTCTTATGCCACCGACAAAATCTATACGACTGTCAGTTCTAACATCTTTGATTCCCAAAATTGGTTCTAGTACATTGTTTTGTAGTATGGAAACATCAAGTGATTCGATAATTCCCTCTGGTATAATTTCATCATTTGCAACTAGTTTATACCAGTTTCCATCTAAATACATGCCAAAGCAATGAGGTTCATCTGGTTTATACTGTTCATCTTCTAAACACTTAACCGTAAATCCCATTTCTCTTATTTTTTCTATAAATTCTTCTTTGCTATTTCCATTTAAATCTCTTACAACTCTGTTGTAATCAAATACTTTTAAATCTTCATCTGGAAAAACAGCGGCAAGAAAATAGTTGAACTCTTCTATACCTGTGTAATCTGGATTTCTTTTACGTCTTTTTTTACCTACGTTATATGCAGATGCTGTTCTATGATGTCCATCTGCAATATAAAAGGCAGGAATAGTCGCAAATAGACCACAGATGCCATTGATAACATTGTCGTCTTTTATCGCCCAAATTTCGTGACGAACTCCATCTTCTGTTATATCGTATTCTCTTTCGTTATTGCTTATATACCCTTCGATTAGAACTCTAATTTTTTTATTATCTCTATAAGTTAAAAATACAGGTTCTGTATCTGCGTTACATATATCAAAATGATTAATTCTGTCCTGTTCTTTTTCGTGTCTTGTATACTCATGCTTTTTAATAACATTATTTTCGTAATCATCTATTGATACGCAACCAACTATGCCAGTTTGCACATTGCCATTCATAGTTTGTCTGTAAATATAAAGCATAGGTTTTGACTCGATCATAAGAGTTCCGTCGGCTAAAAATTTGTCGATATTGCTTTTTGCTTTGTTGTAAACTTCTTCGCTATAAACATTTTCAACATCTGGTAAATCGATTTCAGCCCTTGAAATATGCAAGAAACTATAAGGGTTGTCTGCAGCCATTCTCGCCGCCTCTTGTCTATTCATAACATCATACGGTTTAGACATAACCCTACTTTCGAACCCTTTAGTCGGTCTAACTGCTTTAAAAGGTCTTAATACTGCCATTTATTTTTGTACCTCACTTAATATATTATTTACAACTTCTTCGATAGTCATACCTGTAGTGTCAAGCATAATCGCATCTTCTGCTGCTTTCAATGGATTTAACTTACGATGTGTATCGTTGTAATCTCTCTGTTTTATATCTTCTAATACTTCCTCAAAAGTAACTTTTTCGCCTTTTTCAATTAGCTCTTTATATCTTCTATCTGCTCTTTCTTCTGGTGAAGCAGTCATAAAAAATTTAAACTCCGCATCTGTTAAAACGTTGTTTCCAATATCTCTACCATCCATGATAATGCTTTTAGTTTTACCCATATTTCTTTGAAGGGCAACTAGCTTGTTTCTAACATCGCCTATTGCCGCAACTTTTGAAGCCATAAGTGACATTTCCGGTGTTCTGATTTCCGTATTAACATTTTCACCATCCAAATAGATATTTCCATCGCTAAAATCAATATCTGTATTATCCAGCATTTGTTTTAAAGCACTTTCTTCTTCAATATTTGTATTTGTTTTAGTTACTTTGTATCCTATAGCTCGATACATAGCACCTGTATCGATATAGTCTATGTTTAATTCTTTTGCTACTAGTTTTGCAATTGTGCTTTTTCCTGCCCCGCCAGGACCATCTATAGCTATTTTAATTATCTGACTCATTTGTATCTTTTCCTTTCAATAGTGTGGTGTGCCATTAACTTATTGTCCATTTCGCTTACTTCCAAGCAAGCTTTCAATTTCAGATATAAAAGTACTGATATCGGTAAACTGCCTGTATACAGAAGCAAATCTAACATAAGCAACTTCATCAATATCCTTTAACTTATCCATTACAAGTTCACCGATAAAAGTGCTACTTACTTCCTTTTCAAGCATGTTGTTTAAACCTCTTTCGATTTCATCTACGATTTTTTCCATATCGAAAACCGATACAGGTCTTTTTTCACAAGCTTTGACGATACCGCCCATAACTTTATTTCTGTCAAAAGTTTCTCGGCTGCCATCTTTTTTTATAACCATCATTACAACTTCTTCAATTTTTTCGTAAGTTGTAAATCTCTTAGAACATTTTTCGCATTCGCGTCTTCTACGTATAGCATGACCATCTTCAGTATGTCTAGAGTCTATAACTTTAGTATCTGTATGTTCACAAAAAGGACATTTCATTTTTTGTACCTCCATAACACAAGTTTCATTTGTCTATCTTATTTATTTTACTATATATTGTGGTCAGCTACAATATATACCATAAAAAAAAGGATTACAGTTTTATCACTTAAACCTGTAATCCCTTGAAATATTAAGTTTTTTCTATTTTTTTTATAACTTATTTAGAAGATTTCTTTGATGATTTTTTAGTTGTTTTAGTTGACTTTTCCTTGCCGTTTTTTACGATCCATTTCTGCACTTTATCTTTTAGTGCTGCTTCTTTTATTGAATCCTTACCAACTACATCTTCATATGATTTACCGCTGTTTGCTTCCTCAAAAGAATCTTCAGTATATCCGTATGATTCCAATGTATCCTTGATAAACTGTTTGTATTCTTTTCTTGTAACTTTTATATCTTCTTTGTCAGCGATATAGTAAAGAACTAACTGTTCCTTAACCATAATTTTAGATAGCTCTTTAATCTGTTTGTTGAATGTATCTTCATCCATACCGAAGTTTGATTCAACAAATTCACTTAATTCCATATTGCTCTGTTTTGCATAATCTTCATAAGTAGATTTCATATCCTCGATAGCCTTATCTAGCTGTTCTTCAGGATATTTTTCTTTTTTATCGCTATCTTTTTTAATTTCACTATCTGAAACTATTTCATTCCAAATTGTTGTTCTCTGACTAGCTTCTGCTGATTCTTTCTTTTCAGCAAGTAGTTCTTTTTTTACAAGTTTCTTGTACTCAGCTACTGTATCAACATCGCTGTTTTCTTTTACAAACTCTTCGTCTAATTCAGGAATGGTAGATACTTCCTTTGAGTTTACTGTTATAGAGAACACTGCTTTTTTGCCAGCAAGATCTTCAGAACTGTAGTTTTCTGGGAATGTCACTTTAACTTTTATTGTGCTTCCAACCTTAGCTCCTATAATGCCATCTTCAAACCCATCGATCATTTTACCTGAACCAATAGTCAAATCAACATCGCTAGCTTCACCACCGTCAAACTTAGCACCGTTAATTGAACCAACGTAATCGATATTTACAGTATCACCATCTTTTACTGTACCTTTTTTTACGTCCTTAGTTGTTTTTTTAGCTTCAAGTCTACTCTGTATTTCTTTGTTTACTTCTTTTGTTGTAACTTTTACAGAAATCGGTTCAACTGTTACACCCTTGTATTTTGCTACCTTGATATAATCAGAAAATTCTACTCCACTGTATGGACTACCACATGAAGTTAAAGTAAACATAAGTGCAAAACATAAACCGATAGAAATTATAGATTTTAATTTTTTCATATTTAAACAATCTCCTATCATTACATAAAATATACAATTACCACTATAGTTTAACATATTTATACATTTATTACAAAGAATATGACTGCTTTGTGACATATTACTTATAAAAAAAGAGTTGATAAAATACATACCTTATCAACTCTTGAAATTTTATAGTGAAATTATTTCTATTTTAGTGCTGCTTTAGCTGTTTCGCATAGAACTGCAAATCCTTCAGCATCATGAATAGCCATTTCAGAAAGCATTTTTCTGTTAATTTCAACTCCTGCAAGTTTTAGACCGTTCATTAGTCTGCTGTATGAAATATCGTTCATTCTTGCGCCTGCATTGATTCTAGCAATCCATAATCTTCTGTATTCTCTCTTCTTGTTCTTTCTACCGATGTATGCAGAACGTAGAGATCTCATAACTGCTGGGTTAGCAGCTTTGAATACTTTGCTCTTCTGTCCGTAAAATCCTTTTGCTTGTTTTAAAACTTTTTTATGTCTCTTATGTGCGTTTACACCTTTTTTAACTCTTGCCATTATTTCTTACCTCCTACTTACTTGCTTAATACGTTTTTAATTCTCTTTAAATCTGCGCTTGTTAGTGTAGTAGCTTTTCTTAAGCCTCTTTTTCTCTTAGCAGTCTTCTTAGTAAGAATATGACCTTTGTATGCCTTATTTCTCTTAACTTTACCAGTTCCAGTTAATTTAAATCTTTTGCAAGCGCCTCTATGAGACTTCATTTTATTTTTTGCCATCGTAATTTCCTCCTATAAAATCTACTTTTTATCTGCCTTCGGTGTCAGTACCATTGTTAAACTTCTACCTTCGAATTTAGGTTTCTTTTCAACATCTGCAAATTCCTGACATACTTCAGCAAACTTCTCCATTACTTCGTGTCCACGAGCTTGATAGCCCATTTCTCTACCTCTAAATCTAAGACTAACTTTTACCTTGTCTCCATCTTTTAAGAACTTAGAAGCTGTTTTACCTTTTACCTGAATATCATGTTCTTCAATAAAAGTGCTCAATCTGATTTCTTTAACCTGATTGTTCTTCTGTTTTTTCTTAGCTTCTTTTTCTCTTTTCTGAAGCTCGTAACGGTATTTACCGTAGTCCAGAATTTTGCAAACTGGTGGTTTAGCATTTGGTGAAATATTTACAAGATCAAGATTTCTCTCTTCAGCAGCTTTTAGCGCTTCTTCTCTTGACATAATACCAAGCTGTTCACCATCTTGACTGATTACTCTGAATTCCTTACCACGAATCTCTTCGTTAATTAAAGTTTCTTTACTAATGGTATTGCACCTCCTCAAAAGCAATAAAAAAGCGGATGAAAATCATCCGCCATAAACAATACACTATTGTGTAATTCTCAAATCTATTAACCCTAGCAGCTTTGCCATTAAGGTGAGAAGCGGATAACTTCTTCTTCAAACACCTTCATATGATAACATCATCTAGCTAAGTTGTCAATAGCCAAATAATATTTTTTTAACTCTTTGTAATCTTGTAATAAATATACAGGGACAGTAAAAAAGTAACTGCCGATATAATTACTGAAAATGTATCCATATCATTAATTTAAGCCTAAGCTAAACTTTGCAAAACCTTAGCTTAGTACCTCCTTTGTAAATCACTTTAAAATCGTATTAAATATGTAAAAATAGCACCTAATCAAAGATGCTATTTCAAAATACTATTTAATTAGTCCTGTGGTAACATTTCAATTAGATTTGCAGCAATCTTTTCTAACCAGTTGCCTTCAAATCTTTCGATTTCTCCTGCATCGCAAAGTTCAGCTAATTTAGGAGTTACAGGAATTTTTCCTAGTACTTCAATGCCTTTTTCTTTAGCTAATTCATCAATATTGCTTTCGCCAAAGACATTGATCTTTTTACCACAGTCTGGGCATTCTAAATAGCTCATGTTTTCAACAATACCTAGAACTGGAATATTCATCATTTCAGCCATATTTACAGCTTTTTCAACAATCATAGATACAAGATCCTGAGGTGAAGTTACGATGATAATACCATCAACTGGCAATGACTGGAATACTGTTAGAGGAACATCACCTGTTCCTGGAGGCATATCAACAAACATGTAGTCAACATCTCCCCACATAACATCAGTCCAGAACTGTTCAACAACACCACCGATAACAGGTCCTCTCCAAATAACTGGATCAGTTGGATTTTCAAGAATTAAGTTAGTTGAAACCATCTTGATACCTGTTGCTGATACAGCTGGGAACATACCTTCGTCATTTGCTGCTAGCTGACCTTCAATACCAAACATCTTAGGAATTGATGGTCCTGTAATATCTGCGTCTAAAATAGCTGTATTGTATTCGCATCTGTTTGAGATAACTGATGATAAACCAGTAACTAGAGATTTACCTACGCCACCTTTACCACTAACAACAGCGATAACTTTTTTAATATTACTGTTTTTATGTGGTGCCTTTAGGAATGACTTTGGATCTCTTTCTGCACAATTTTCGCTGCAATTGCTGCAATCATGATTACACTGTTCACTCATAATATTTAACTCCTTATATATAATTAATTTATCTATTTACCATTAAATAAGTATAATACTTTAAAATCTTTACGTCAATAGTTTTCATCATATGCCAATTACAATTAATTAGGACCATTATAATTTTTCACATCACTTTTAAATTTTAGCCATTGTTCTTCATGTTCCATAAAAAACTTTGGACAATTTTTGCCAGTAATATCACCATGTCTTATTACATTGTCCCTAGATATATTAAACTGATCACATAACCAAGCTGTCAATTTTACTGTCGAATTATATGATGCAACAGTAAACTGACCAGAGCTATCTGGATGACATACTTCAATACTTATAGTGTCATTGTTTCTCCAATTTGAAGCCGCTGACTTCATATATAACGGAACACACTGAATAATTTCACCATCTATACCAACAATAAAATGTGAATTTACATCTGTCTGTGGCTGGGCGAAATAATCCCTATTTTGTTTAGCTGTTGAACCAGGGTTTGCTGTATAGTGTATAACAATATCCTTTACCCTTCCCATATTATTTTCATCTTCAAAATCATTGTAAATCAAATCTTGAATTATCCAATTTGGCATATCCTCTGCATGTAAAACAGGCTGTCTAAAACACGAAATATACAAAATCCCCAAAATCACAAGTAGTATAAAAATACTCTTACGTAATTTTTTTCCTTTTTTTCTACTAGATCTTAACATCATATTACTCATAAAAACCTCCAATTAAAAATTCTGCCTTTTACAAGTAATACCTTATCAAAGACAGAATCTAATTGTTTTCGTTTTATATGCAGTAATTATTAAAATTTTCCAATATAATTCTTACGATTTTCTTACATTGGTTTTTGTGGAATATTTACTATCATTGCTATTGTTCCATTTTCACTTTGCGCTTCTATAGAGCCATTGTGTAACTCTACAATTTGCTTACTTATAGCTAATCCTAGCCCTGCACCACCTTTAGATGTTCCTCTAGATGAATCTAATCTGTAAAACTGTTCAAATAACCTATCAAGTTTTTCTTTAGGAATGTCATTTCCTTTGTTTGTAAATTTTATGCTAAATCCACTTTCATTTTCCTCAACAAATATGTCTATAGTACTACTTTCAAAACTGTATGCAATGGCATTTTTAAGTAGATTATCAAATACCCTTTGCAGTTTATCCACGTCGCACATTATATTGGATTTTTCTTTCATATGAAGATTACAACTTAAGTTTTTCTCATTTAACATAGGTTTAAATTCAAAAATCAATTGTTCCAAAAGAAGTTTTAAATCAACTGAACTATATTCTAAAGTAATTTTGGATAAATTAAATCTTGTTATTTCGAAAAACTCATTTATAAGTTCTTCCAATCTCTCTGACTTATCATAAGCGATAGATAAGTATTTATCTCTTAATTCTTCTGATATTTCTTTTTCATCTCTTAACAATGATAAATATCCCATAACAGAAGTTAAAGGAGTTTTTAAATCATGTGCCAAATAAACAACCAAATCATTTTTTCGTTGCTCAGCTTCTTTTGCTATACGCTCATTTGCTTGTATGGAGAACTTAATACTGTTTAACTTTTGCTCAAGTTCTGGTAAATCCTTGTTAACAACGATTACTTCATCATCCTTTTTTGTTATCATTTCAACCGCTTCTGATAAATCATTTATGTATACATAGCTTTTTTTAATAACAAATTTTAAAATAAGTGCTATTCCTACAAAAATATATACGGCTGCTAAAAAAGGTAGTGTTGCCTTAACAAATTGTGCAAAGCGATAAACCAAGTCATTCTCCATATAAACATTATTCATGTATATTCCTTTGAAAAACATAAAAAATGCTAGTCCCACTAATATGTAAATTGCAAAAGATATGCATGCTAATATGTAATTTTTCTTGTAGAGCTTCTCTATATTATTTTTCAATTTTATATCCTACTCCCCAAACTGTTTTTATAAACCTTGGATTTTTGTGCGGTTCCTTTAATTTTTCTCTTAATCTACCTATATGTGCCATTACAGTATTATTATTGTTTTCAAAATATGCTTCTTTCCAAACTTCTTTGAATAGTTGCTCTGAAGAAACTACTCCGCCTTCACTAGCGCATAAGTACCACAGTATATCAAATTCTATAGGCGTTAAGTTAATAACTTCTCCAAAAAGTTTGCATTCATGATTTTTTTTGTTTATATAAAGACCACGTATGTCATATTCTAAAACTTCCTTTTCTATGGCATCTTCTGAAATATTATTGTATTTCTTATATCTCCTTAGCTGAGTCTTTACTCTGGCTACAACTTCAAGAGGATTAAAAGGTTTAGTTATATAATCATCTGCGCCTATAGTTAGCCCCATAATTTTATCAGCATCTTCAACTTTGGCTGTAAGCATTATAATTGGAAAATAATAGTTTTCTCTTATATGCTTACAAATAGTAAATCCGTCAACATCTGGAAGCATAACATCTAATATAGCCAGGTCAAAATTCTCATTATCTATGGCTTTTACAGCCTCTAAGCCATTATAAAACTTTGAAATTTCATAACCGTCATTCTTTAAATAAAGTTCCAATAAATCTGCTATTTCCTTTTCATCATCTACGATTAAAATCTTACTTGTCTTCATGAATATCTTTAAATCCTTTTCCATTAGCCCATACATTTTCAACTTTTATAAGTGATACAAATGCTGTTGGATCTATTTCTGCAAGCTTTCTCTTTAGCAATATGCTTTCGCGAGGTGAACAAAATACTCTGATTTTTGTATAACGTTCTCTTGTGTATTCTCCTATTACTTTTTCAGTTGTTGCGCCACGTTCCATATCATCCATAACATAACTTATAATTTGTTCGGCCATATCTTTAGTAATAATTTCGACTTGTACAACTTTCGCTTCAAAACCAAACAAAGTTACATCTATAGTTTTTGAAATAATAGCTTGAGTTATAAGTGCATACAAAGCGATATTTCTACCGAATATCAATGCGGAAATAATTATAATGCTCGCATCGATGGCTACCATTATCTTGCCTTGAGCTACTTGGGGTAAAAGTTTTTTTCTAATTATTTTTGCAATAGCATCTGTTCCGCTAAAACAGTATCCACGCCAAATTACTATACCGCTACAGATACCTGAAAAAACGCCACAAAATACAGCAGCTAACAATATATCCTTTTCTTCAAGCAACTGAAAATCCAGTTTTTCCCACATCAACATTACTGTAGGATACATAACTGTTAAAAGCAATGTTTTCTTCGCTTCTCCAAATCCTAAAATCAAAGTTAGGGTTATTACAATTGCAAAGGATGCTATATAGTAAATTACTGAGAAATTTAAAGGTATATAATATTGTAAAATACGCACTATACCAGTTAACCCACCAGATGTTAATCCATTTGGCAACATTACCGCCACAGTAGAAAAAGTACCTGCTGCACAAGCCAAAAACAAAAGTATAAAATCTAAAGTAAATAATCTAACTTTCTTTTTATCGATTTTTTTATTTAATTCCATCTCTACCTTTTCTCCACCAATTCTGTTTTCGAAAATCCTCCAAATATATCCATCGCTAGAATATGTATTTTTGAATTGGATTTTCCCCCATACTGTTTAGAAAACTTAACACAATCTAAAATTTCTTCCTTTATTTTTTTCATAGAAAAATCTTCTCTATGGACTACACCATCATAATCAAAATCAAATGATACAAAGTTTATCAATTTTTCCGGATTATCTTTTGCCATATTTTTTATAAAATCATAATTTTCCGAAGTGAACTTACTTTGATCTAAAACTGGTTCGTAACTTGACAAACTAATAATATCTCCCTCTTCACAAATATCTTTGTAAACTTTTAAGTCCCCAACTTCATAATTTTCTTTGCAATTTTTCACAAATTTAAAAGGCATATCACTTCCCACAGTTTTGCTTAAATTAAATGAAATTGCCATGGGATTTACATCGCAGCAAAAACATAGGCGATTTAAATTTAAAGCACTTCCTAGAGTTGTACCTGATCCAGAGAAAAAGTCTGCAACTATATCACCCTCATCTGTAAAAGCCTTAATCAACCTGTTAGTTAAGGCCTGAGGCTTTTGAGTGGCATATCCAGTTCTTTCAGATGATGTTCGCCCTACCATATTGATCTGCCAAACATCTTTGGCATTTACCATAGTATACCAACCGATTTCATCTTTAAATTCCTCCACATTTTTAAATCCATATTGCTGCATCCTACGGTTATAGGATTTTTCCTTTATCACATTAAATTTGTGTTTTTTTGTCTTACCGTACACCAATATATTATCATGTTTACTAGCAAAAGAATTTTTATTTGTACCACCCGACTTGTACTGCCAAATTATCTCATTTATAAAATTTTCCTCACCAAAAACTTCATCTAAAATTAGCCTAGCATAATGAGAAGCATGCTTGTCCAAATGAATCGCTATTACGCCTTCATCTTTTAACAAATCACGAATCATCAAAAGGCCCTTTGTCATATCTTTTATGTAAGTTTCAACATTTCTGCCCCACCTATCGTCATAAGCAAACATATCGATTTTTTTACTTTGCCCCCTGCTATCTTTTAATTTAAAATTAGCAGCGTATTTTGCTTTAGTGAAGAATGGCGGATTGATGTATACAAACTGTACCTTTTCTCTGTATCCTTCGCGTAGCAAGTAACTAATAAATTCATCATAACCACTAAGCCCAATTATAGAAGTTTCCTTATCACAATTACCTCTAATTAATACTTCCTCGAAATCAATTTTCACATTTTTTGCGTACTCCGATTTTGCATCATCTACGATTTCTCCTAGTTTGTGCAGTATTCCCATATTTATTTGTCCCCCTCTTAGGATAGAATTTATCGATTAAATCCTTCCTGCCCGCAACTTGCAATGCTTTGATTACAGTTGCTTTGTTTTCTTTTTTATGAAAATGCATAAGCGCTCTTTGCATTTTCTTTTCTTGCATATTTTTTGCAACATACTCTTTTTTCATTGTAAACGGATCTAGCTCCGTATAATACATAGTAGTTGACAATGTTCCAGGTGTTGGATAAAAATCCTGTACCTGATCTGGCACAAATCCTGTTTCCTTTAGGAAAAGTGCTAATTCTATTGCATCATCTAAAGTACAGCCAGGATGAGACGATATTAGATAAGGTATTAGATATTGTTTTTTTCCAAGTTTTTCATTTGTATTTTTGTAATCTCTTGCAAACTTTTCAAAAACTTCTTTACCTGGTTTTCTCATACATCTCAACACTTCTGGCGCTATATGTTCAGGTGCAACTTTTAGAGTACCACTAACATGATACTTACATAATTCATTCATAAAAGTTGTATCTTTATCTGCTACAACATAATCATATCTTATACCACTTCTTATAAATACTTTTTTTACTCCAGGTACTTTTCTTACAGCCCTAAGCACATCTAAGTAATCATTGTGGTCTATTATCATATTTTTACAAGGCTTAGGATACAGACAATCCTTATCTCTACAAACTCCATATTTTAACTGTTTTTCACAAGCTGGATTTCTAAAATTAGCAGTTGGTCCTCCAACATCGTGTATATATCCTTTGAAATCATCCATCTTTGTTAAAATCTCAGCTTCTCTAACTATGGACTCTTTACTTCTTGAACGCACTTGTCTACCTTGATGATAAGTTATTGCGCAAAATCCACATCCACCAAAGCATCCTCTATTGCTGATTATACTAAATTTTACTTCTCTAATAGCTGGTATGCCACCATCTTTTTCATACATAGGATGATAGTTTCGTTCATAAGGTAAATCGTAAACATCATCTAATTCATTTTCTTCTAGTGGCGGCTGCGGTGGATTTTGAACTACATAAAAATCTCCATAAGGTTCTGCTATTTTATGTCCAGAAATATGATCGTTATTTTTATACTGTATCATAAAACTCTGTGCATATTTTTTCTTATCTTTTTCTATTTCTTCAAAAGTAGGCAAAACTGTTGTATCATCATCTATTTCATTTGCTTTTACACAAGTTCCGTTTATCCATCCTATATATTTTGCTTCGATACCCGACTCAAGAGCCTCTGCAATCTCTATGATGGCACGTTCACCCATTCCATAAATCAAAATATCAGCCTTACTATCTAGCAAAATTGATTTACGCACCTTATCATCCCAGTAGTCATAATGACCCATACGCCTTAGACTCGCCTCAAGGCCTCCAATAATTATCGGTACGTCTTTGTATGCTTCCTTAGCTCTGTTGCTGTAAACAATAACTGCTCTGTCCGGCCTATATCCAGCTTTGCCACCTGGCGAATACTGGTCGGTTTTTCGTCTATGCTTAAATACAGAAAAATGATTTACCATAGAATCAACGTTTCCTGAATTAATTAAAAATCCCAATCTAGGTTTTCCAAAACGTTTAAAATCCTCTGCATTTTTCCAATTTGGCTGCGCTAAAATAGCAACCTTATATCCATATCTTTCTAACAATCTGCTTATAATCGCAGTACCAAAAGAAGGATGGTCCACATAGGCATCCCCTGTAACTAGTACAAAGTCAACTTGGTCCCATCCTCTATCTTCCATATCTTTTTTATTAACTGGCAAAAAGCTCATATTTTATTATTCCTCTTCGGTTATTTTTTGTAATTTTTCCGGTAACACAAAATTAGTCGCTTCTGAAACATCTGATGGAACCTTAAGTTTTCCATCTTCTATAGCTTCTTTAAGCTCATCGATTTGATCTTTTAAAGAACCTTTGATATTACCTGCATTATCACTTAAAGATACACACTCATCTTCCATTGTGTACAATGTATATTTTGTTTTGTATTTACCTTTTTTAGCTTGTTTAACTATTTCCTCAAGACCTGGCTGCATATCTTTTACTGCTGAACACAAAACATTGTCTGATGCTAGATGTGATTGATCTTTGTCAACGCCAACAGCCCAAAACTTATTTTCCTTAGCCGCTTTTATAACACCTGTTCCTGACATGCCAGCAACGTGCATAATTACATCAGCCTCATCTTTTACATACATTTTTACTGCTGCATCGTGGCCTTTTTCTTCATCGTAAAAGTCACCTATGTATCTAGTTTTAACTTTTACATCCTTGTTTGCAGCTTTTGCTCCCGCAATATAACCAGCTCTATAAAGTTCTACAGTATCTCTTTTTTCTCCACCTAAAAATCCTATAGTACCTGTTTTAGTTGTTTTTGCAGCTGCATAACCTGCCAAAAATCCACTTTGATTATCTGCAAAAGACATGCTCATAACATTAGCCAAATCAGTTTGCGCATCTATAATACCAAAAAATTTATCAGGATTATTTTTTGCCGCAGTTTCTATAGATGATTTTAAGTTACTTCCAACAGCAATAGTTACTGTTGCTTCCTCATTTATTGACTCCTGTATAACTTCAGCATAGTCATTTTTACCATTGGCTTCAAGATATCTAACATCTACGTCTTCATCATCTGCAACCTCTTCAAGTGCTGCCATAGCTTCATCGTTAAAAGAATGATCCCCTATGCCACCTTTATCTGTAATAACTACTACAAGAGGTTTTGCATCGATAACTTTATTTGTGTTTTCCTCCTCAGTACTGCAAGCTGCAAGGCCAAAACACATTACAAATGCAACTAAAATTGCTAAAAACTTCTTCATAATACAAGTCCCTTTCATCCTTATTTATATTTCATTGTCAATTATATCACACAATTGTTGGATTTAAAATTGGAATCTGTTTTCTTACACTATCAATATAATCCATATCTAATTCTCTATAGATAATAGTCTCATCAAAATCCGCAACTTCTAAAACTTCTCCCCAAGGGCTTACAATAATACTATGTCCATAAGCACCATAAGGAGCATCTTTATCTTGGGCAGGTGCACACGCAATCACATAAACCTGATTGTCTATGGCTCTGCCTCGCATAATTGGCTCCCAAAATGAAGGGCCTGTGGTCATATTAAATGCAGCTGGAACAATAAAAGCTCTCGCTCCCATTTTCTTAGTTAAAGTAGCAAAATCCTCTACAAATCTAATATCAAAGCAAACAGCCACACCGATTTTTCCAAACTCTGTATCTACAACAGTTAACTTATCTCCAGGTGAAAGCACATCAGACTCTCTAAATGCCATACGCCCTTCTATAGCTACATCGAAAAGGTGTTTTTTTCTATGTTTGCCGATAATTTTGCCCTGTCTATTAAAAACATAGCAAGTATTGTAAACCTTGTCATCTTCATCTAGTTCAGAAATAGTGCCACCAAATAGATAAACCCCTAATTCCTTAGCTAGGTCGGACATAACTTTTATAGAATAGCTATCCTTTTCATACTCCCCATACTCTCTAAAATACTTAGTTCCATAAGGGCAGTTCCACATTTCAGGTAAAACAATTATATCTGGATTTTTTTCTGCCGCTTCCCTTACTTTTGCAATCATCTTTTCAATTGTCTTATCTTTATCAAAAAATCCACTCATTTGGACCAATGCAATTTTCATATTCATTATTTCTTTTCTCCTTTTAAAATCTGCATTAGATTTCTTGTAATACGACCTGTAAGCCCCCATATAGCTTTACCCTCGTAATTGTATATAGGCACTTCAGCACAACTTCTCATCCAATTGTAGTCTGGACTTATATTCGCTTTTTCAAACGGGAAATTTTCTCTGTTAAACTGCACCAAGTCCACTATATGTACTTCAGGATCATTTTTCAAAAACCAGCCGAGAGGTACAGTAAACACCTCACCTACTTCAGCTTCATTTAATTTCAAGTTATCATATGCTCTTTTATCTATAACTCCAATATAGCTGTACATAGTAAAATTAGCCTGACTTATAAGTCTGTCGCCTTGAGCAATGATTTCTATATCCTTTTCACACACTCCTATTTCCTCACAAGTTTCCCTTATTGCCGCTTCCCTAGGAGTTTCGCCCTCTTCAATAGCACCTCCTGGAAAACAGACTTCACCAGGCTGACTAGGAATGGTTTTTGATCGCACCTCATACAGTATGTTAAGCTCACCGTTTATCTCTATCAAAGGCACGAGTACGGAAAAAAACTTGTGCCTACCAACAGTCGAAAGCTCACGATTTTGCAATATACTTTTTATTTCATTTAGATTTAACATAGTTTCTTCCTCAACTTCACTTTTATCTATTATCTAAAAGAGCAGTGCAAAATGCACTGCTCTTTTTAGAATTATTTTTAGTTTAATATTTCGCAGTTAGAAAAGTCAACACCGATCATTTCTTCTTTTTCAGCACTTAAACTTACCACAAATTCAATGTCGTAAATTTCTGAAAGCTTTTTGACTCTTTCTACGAACTCAGGTAAGTTTCCAAGAGACACATCTGCATGTTTTAAGATACCATCTATGAAAATAGTTTCGATATCATGGTTTGAACTGATAATTCCATATAAGAAACCTATGTATTCATCACTGTTTGTAATATGTGGGAAGTCTTCCATACAAATTACTCTGATAGAATGCTTTAGGTCAAAAGTTAGTCTATGGTTTTTGTTTATAAATACCACATCACCTTTAACTGCATCTGTTCTTTCGTTTGCAAGATCGATCATCTGTTTTGTCTTACCGCTTCCTTTGCGTCCTACTAATAGCTTAACCATAATCGTAATCCTCCTTCTTGGTGTGCTTTTATCATATTATACACTGTATAGCCTATGTTATCAATAGTCAGAATACAATATATTGATTTAAATTTTCAAACTATTTTTTCGATAATCTAAGCTGGCCACAAGCGCCATCTATATCTGCTCCCAGCTCTCTTCTAACCGTTGCTGGTATCCCTTTATTTTCAAGGATTTGAGCTACTTCTTTTGCATGTTTTCGCGTTGGTGCTTCCAAGCCTGATTCCACTACCTTATTTAAAGGTATTAGGTTTACATGACATAGCATACCTTTTAATTTTTGCGCTAATTCTTCAATATTTTTTTTACTATCGTTTTTACCATCTACAAGGGTGTATTCAAAAGTTATACGTCTATGTGTTTTGTCCACATATTCTCTACATGCTGCTAAAAGTTCTTCCATATTGTAGCTGTTATTTATAGGCATCATAGAGCTTCTTATTTCATTGTTTGGACTATGTAAAGATATTGCCAAGTTTACCTGTGGAAAATCATCAGCAAATTGCTTTATCTTTGGCACGATACCACATGTAGACACTGTAATATTTCTCATACCGATGTTTAAGCCATTCTTGTCGTTTATAAGCCTTATAAACTTTGATATATTTTCGTAATTGTCAAAAGGTTCACCTGTACCCATAACTACTACGTGGCCTATTTTTTCACCTGTATATTTTTCTGCTGCAATTATCTCATCAGCTATTTCTCCGCCAGTTAGATTTCGCTTCAATCCACCTAAAGTTGATGCGCAAAATTTACAGCCCATGCGGCATCCAGCCTGAGATGAAACGCAGAGTGTGTTTCCGTATTTATATTTCATAAATACGCTTTCGATACAATTGCCGTCTTCCAATTCAAAAAGAAATTTTTTAGTACCATCTTGTTTACTAGATTGTACTGTATCTATTTTAAGATTAGAAATATATGCTCCTTCCTTTAGTTTTTCTCTTAAATTTTTTGATAGATTTGTCATCTCATCTATTGATGTAATTCCTTTGTAGATAAATTGAAATACTTGTTTTGCACGAAACTTTTTTTCACCTATTTCTTCGAAATAAGTTTCAAGTTCATTTAATTCCATATTTTTTAAATTAATCATGGTCATATTGTAACATAAAAAACAGGAGATTTTACTCCTGTTTTTCATATTTTACTATTTAAAATCGTGAGCTTCCTCAAGCATCATATCTTTGACTTTCATCAATCTTACCTGTGAACTTCTTTCATTTTCATCAAGTTTCATTGTTATGTATTTTATGTTTTCCTGTGCTTCAGGTATTATTACATGTTCCAATGCGTTTACACGTCTTCTTGTTTTTTCTATTTCAGCTGACATTAGCTGACATGCTTTTTCAACTTCTGCAAGTCTCAACATGTCGTCGAAAACACTTTGAAGTGACCAAACTGCATCGTCTAAGTCTCCTGATGTAAATGCAAAACCGTAACAGTAAATATCATGTGGATTTTGTGTTCTAGTCTTTGTCTTAAATACAGGTATATCAACGCTCATTACATTTTTAGCTGATATATCAAGCATAACTTCCTGCTTTGGCATCATAAGAGCTGTTTTCATTTCTTCAGATGTCATCGCTGCTCTTGCTAGTACAAAGTTTTTATTTGCTTTTTTTATGCCTTCTTCAACTTTTAGTCTTAGCTCCATATTTTCTCTAGCCAAGTCTAAAAATTGACGCATTAGCTCATCTCTCTTGTCCTTTAATAGCTTGTGACCTCGCATAGCAGTAACAAGTTTTTTCTTAATACGAGTTAGCTCCATACGTGTAGGTGTAATATTTGTTGATGCCATTTACCTCACCTACTTTCCATAATATTTATCTAAGTATTCGTCATCAATACGTTTTAGCTCACTTCTCGGTAGGATTGATAATAGTTTCCAGCCTATATCTAGAGTTTCTTCTATAGATCTGTCATTGTCATATCCTTGTGATACGTATTCTTGTTCAAATGCTTCTGCAAATTTTGCATATATTAAGTCGATTTCTGTTAAAGCTGCTTCACCTAGGATAACCATAAGTTCTTTTGCAGCTTTACCACGTGCATAAGCTGCAAATAGCTGGTTCATTGTGTTACTGTGATCCGCTCTTGTTTTGCCTTCGCCTATACCTTTGTCTTTTAGTCTTGACAATGATGGCAATACATCAATTGGTGGTTTTAGGCCTTTTCTGTATAAATCACGACTTAAAATAATCTGGCCTTCTGTAATATATCCTGTTAAGTCAGGTATTGGATGAGTTTTATCATCTTCAGGCATTGATAAAATAGGAATCATAGTGATACTTCCTTCTTTTCCAATCTGTCTACCTGCTCTTTCGTATAATGTTGCTAAGTCAGTATACATGTATCCTGGGTATCCTCTTCTACCTGGTACTTCCTTACGTGCTGCTGATACTTCACGAAGTGCATCTGCATAGTTAGTAATATCTGTAAGAATTACTAAAACGTGCATGTCTTTTTCAAAGGCAAGATACTCAGCACAAGTAAGTGCCATTCTTGGTGTAGCAATACGCTCAATAGCTGGGTCGTTTGCTAGATTTGTAAATAAAACTGTTCTATCTAAAGCTCCTGTTTCCTTGAAACTTTCAACAAAGAAGTTAGCCTCTTCAAAAGTGATACCTATAGCTGCAAATACTACGGCGAAGTTTTCGTCTTTTCCAAGTACTTTTGCCTGTTTAGCAATCTGAGCTGCCAAGTTTGCGTGAGGCAATCCAGACGCTGAGAAAATTGGAAGCTTTTGACCTCTTACTAGGGTATTAAGTCCATCGATTGCTGATACACCAGTCTGAATAAACTCTTCTGGATATTTTCTACCTGCAGGGTTCATCGGTGTACCGTTTATATTTAATCTTTTTTCTGGCAGGATTTCTGGGCCGTCATCGATTGGCAATCCCAATCCGTTAAATACACGTCCTAGCATATCTTCACTTACGCCAAGTTCCATGCTTTTTCCTAAAAATCTAACTTTGCTGTTTGAAAGGTTGATACCTGTTGAAGCATCAAATAGCTGTACTAGAGCATTTGAGCCATTTACTTCAAGTACCTTACATCTTCTAACTTCCCCATCGACTAATTCGATTTCGCCAAGTTCATCGTAAGTTACATTTTCAACTCCTTCTACAAGCATCAAAGGACCTGCGACTTCTTTTATAGTTCTATATTCTTTTGGCATTTAGAAGTCCTCCTTTCTCATAGCTTCTTCTATTTCTAAGTCTAACTGTTTATTGATTTTATCGAAGTTATCGTCTAACTCATCTTCGTGTACATATTTAAATCTACCAATTGCTTCTCTAACTGGCATACTGATTAGATTGTTGATATGACATCCATCTGCTAAAGCTTTTACAGCTTTATTGTAGAATGACATTACTAGGTTCATCATCATATGTTGCTTCTTTAGGGATGTATATGTATCTACATCGTGGAATGAGTTCTGATGCAAAAAGTCTTCTCTAATTGATCTTGCAGCTTCCATCTTCAAACGGTCTGAAGCTGATAACGCATCCATACCAACCATTTTTACGATTTCTTCTAATTCTGCTTCTTCCTGCAACAATGTCATCATTTCCTGACGTTTATCCATCCAGTCAGGTGCAACTTCTTCGTTAAACCATTTTTCCATATCCTGTAAATATAGAGAATAACTTGTTAACCAGTTAATAGCTGGGAAGTGTCTCTTATATGCTAGATTACTATCTAATCCCCAGAATACTTTTACAATACGAAGTGTAGCCTGGGATACTGGTTCTGAAATATCTCCACCTGGAGGAGATACTGCACCGATTACAGATAGAGCACCTTCTCTACCTTCTGTTCCCAGTGAAATTACGTGACCTGCTCTTTCGTAGAACTGTGCAAGTCTTGAACCTAAGTACGCTGGATATCCTTCTTCACCTGGCATTTCTTCAAGACGACCTGACATTTCTCTAAGAGCTTCTGCCCATCTTGATGTTGAGTCAGCCATAAGTGCAACTGAATAACCCATATCTCTAAAATATTCAGCGATTGTAATACCTGTGTAAATTGATGCTTCTCTAGCTGCTACTGGCATATCTGAAGTATTTGCAATAAGTACTGTTCTTTCCATTAGAGATTCGCCTGTTTTAGGGTCTTTTAGCTCTGGAAATTCGTTAAGTACGTCTGTCATTTCATTGCCACGTTCGCCACAGCCAATGTATACTACTATATCTGCTTCTGCCCATTTTGCTAGCTGATGCTGTATAACTGTTTTACCTGATCCAAATGGTCCTGGTACTGCAGCTACACCGCCTTTAGCAATTGGGAAAAATGTATCTACTACTCTCTGACCAGTTACAAGTGGTTTTGTAGGTGCAAGTTTAGTTTTATATGGTTTGCCTTTTCTTACTGGCCAATACTGTACCATAGTTAGCTCTTTGTCACCATCTTCTGTTTCAAGTACAGCTACTGTATCTCTAATAGTAAATTCTCCAGATTTTATTTCCTTTACTACACCTGATACATTAGGTGGCACCATAATCTTTTGCTGCACAACTATTGTTTCTTGTACTGTTCCTATAATATCTCCGCCATTTAATTTGTCGCCAACTTTAACTACTGGCTCAAATTTCCATAGCTTTTCTTCATTTAGTGCAGGTACTTCAACACCTCTTTTTAGTGAATTGCCACCTGAAACTCTTATAATTTCATCTAAAGGTCTTTGAATACCGTCGTATATACTTGAGATAAGTCCTGGTCCAAGTTCTACTGACAATGGTCTTTCTGTTGATTCTACTGGTTCTCCTGGACCTAGACCTGCTGTCTCTTCGTAAACCTGGATTGATGCTTCATCTCCATGCATTTCTATTATTTCACCTATAAGTCGCTGATTACTTACACGTACTACATCGTACATGTTTGCATCTCTCATGCCACTTGCTATAACCAAAGGACCTGCAACTTTTTTTATAGTTCCTTTACTCATTTTGGAAAATCACCTGCTTCCTAATAATTTCATATTTAACACTTGTCTATTAATCTTCACCAAATAAGATATCTGAGCCAACTGCCTGCTCAACAGATTTTTTAACACCATCTACACCCATTCCATTGTTGCCGTAAGTGCCTGGTATAACTATTACTGCTGGCAAAACTTGCTTCTTTAGCTCTTCGATTTCCTTTGTCATTTCCTGTGCAAGTGCTTCTGTAATATAGACGATGCCATAATTATCGTCTACTAATTTTTTCAATGTTTTTTTAGCTGTTTCCGGTAAAGTTGTGGGATAAGTTTCCAGTCCCAGCGCCGAAAAGCCATATATACTTTCGTAGTCGCCAATTACTGCAATTTTATACATATGTTTCCCTTACCCTTTCTCGAATATCCTCAACCGGTAATTCGCTTCTTTTACCCATAAGTATATTTCTCACAGATCTTATTTCAATTTCCCTGGCATAGATGTATGCAAATATTGGGCCTATTGAAAATGGATTTCTAAGCTGAGGTTTTACAAGCTCCATAATCCTATTGTCGCACCAGCATTCAAACTGGGATAATGAGATTTTTAAGGCTTCTGCTCCTCCGCTGTAATCTGTTGTTTCTAAATATTCAATAATGGCTTCCTCGTTTGTAAGAGCTGCTTTTATTAGTTGTTCAACACTAATTGTGTCACACTCTGCCATAGCCATTCTCAAGAATTCTGCATTTTTTGCGGTTCTTTGTCCACGCACTGCTATTTTAATATCAGTTACTGCTACTGTTACCTCTGCATATTTCTTTATTATTTCATGTTCGCCACGCTCACCGGCGTTTTTAATTGACTCTAGACAGATTTTATCCATCATAGTGTCTATTAGCTGTCCATCACCAGTTCTAAGCAATGTCTCATATGCTTCTTCTGCAGGTCCTGATAAGAAATTTGGAAGTCTGTGCCAAGCTTTTTCTCTAACGATTTCAAGAAGTTCTTCATCTGTATAAAATGAATTGTGTATATATACTTCTGGTGCAGTTGTATTTGATGCAACTCTCTTCATAGCAGCCTTTAGATTGTGATGTAAGTCTCTATAAGATAGCACATCTAATACTGACATATCGCTAACCATTTCACGTACTGTATCCCAAGTTTTATCTAGTTCATATACTAAAATGGTTTCTCCATCTTTTGCCTGCTGTCCATCTCCCCAGCCTTTTGACATAAGTAATTCAACTGTATCTTCTTCAGTTGGACAAGCCAAAAGCTGATTTATATCTTCTTGATTTAGTAGAGAATTTTCAAGGGCTCTTATGCGTGCAACCGCGTATGTGTAGTCTTGTTTAGACATCTAACGCTCCTTTCCCTTGCCGCTACTTAACCAAATAGCTTTTCATGAACAATATCTTGTAACATTTCTTTTTCAGATGCCATTAAAGCTTTAAAAGTACAATTTTCTTCGATGCCACCGTATATCAGGATAAATCCGCCTTCAAATTTGCCAGCCTCTTTTGATATAGCTAGGCTGCCTCCTTTTTTAGCTGCGATTTCTTCTATTTTTTCCTGATATCCCTTTGGTAGTCGAGCCAAATCTTTTTCGTTAAAAACTATTTCACCCTGCTTATCAAGTGCGTATTTTTCAATCATCTTACTTAATAGTTCAAAATATTTATCTTCATCTAGCTCTATTAATTTTGTGTATGATTTTTCCAAAACTTCACTTATAAGATTTTGTTTTGTTTCCAATATTGCTCTTCTTCTCTTCTGTTCAGCTGCAAGTATTGCAAGGTTTTCATAATTTTTAACTTTTTGCTCTGACAACCTATTTATTTCATCTTCAATTTTTATAGCCTCTGATTTTGCTTTTTCTTCAATTTCATCAGCTTGTTTTTTCGCATCTAATTCTATTGTTGCTTTTTTTTCATTTGCTTCTTCAAGGATCTGATCTATTATTTTTTCGATGCCTCTCATGATGCTCTCCTTTTCATTTTCTAAATTATTCTTCTTAATACTAAACTACTGCATTTACTGCTAAGAATGAAATTAGAAGTGCAAGGATGGCATATGTTTCTACCATTGCAGGGAAAAGCATAGCTTTACCAAACTGTTCTGGTCTCTTTGCTACAATACCAATTGCTGCTGCAGATGTTTTTCCCTGATAAATACCTGAAATAAGTCCTACAATACCAATTGGTAGACAAGCTGCCAATACTAATAATCCTGTTGCTGTTGAAATTGTTGCTGCTGTTCCACCTAGCAAACCAACTTTTGCAAGTGTAATAAATCCAATAATAAGACCGTAAAGTCCCTGTGTACCTGGAAGTAGCTGCATGATAAGTACTTTTACAAATTTACTTGGATCTTCAGTTACTACTCCTGATGCTGCCTGACCTGCTATACCTACTCCCATAGCTGATCCTGCTCCTGATAACAATACTGCGATAGCTGCTCCTAGTAAAGCAAAAACGATTCCTAATTCCATTATTATTTCTCCTCTCCTATGTCAACATATTTTGTATCTGGCTTAAATGGGTTAAATGGTCTGCCTCCACCTTCGTAAAATTTACCGAAGAATTCTACAAACTGCAAACGATTTGTGTGTACATATGCTCCAAGCATATTAATTGCCAAGTTAAATACGTGACCAATTACAAATATAATTACAAAGAATATAATTCCTATTACGCTGTTTCCCAGCATGCTTCCGATTTGGTTAAATACTGATGCTATTACTCCTGTTGCAAGTCCAAGTGCAAGTAGTCTAGAGTAAGATAGTAAATCACTTAGCCAGCTTGTCAAGTTATACAAATCATAGGCTCCAAGTGCTAATCGTAAGCCTGGATTTTTCTTACTTCTCCCTGACATAACCAAAATGCCTACAGCACCAAAGATTGCCATTCCTTTAGCAAAAAGTTCTAACCAGTGTGGGTATACAATCTTAAGCTGTGACAATGAGTAAAATAGCTCAGTTGGAAGTAACATCATAATTAGGCCTGTTAACAAACAGTACCAGAGTACGACATCGCAGAAAAAGTCCATGTATTTTTTATCTCGTAAACTCATATATCCCTTTAGGGCAAGTCCTGTGTAAAGATGGATAATACCAAATAACATACAAAACATCATAAGTTTCATCGGTTCATCTAAAGGTGCAAACCAAAGTGGTTTTATTGCAACTTCTTTTCCGAAAAATGTTGATGATACTACATTTATCACATCTCCGAAATACCCTCCGAAGAGTATACCCCAAACCAGTGTGGATATACCACAATACATAAACATTTTTATAGATTTTCTCATTGAGTCTTCCATGCGTTTATATTTTTTTAGTAAAAATCCGCATGCAACCCATATTATAAGTCCATATGCCGCATCTGCTAACATAAGTCCAAACAAAAAGATATAAAACCAGCCCATAATTCTTGATGGATCTATTTCTCCGTGCTTTGGCAATCCATAAGAACCGACTACACCTTCAACTGACTCGCCTACGCCGCTGTTGCTTAATAGTACAGGTACATCCTCATCAGCCTCTGGTTCTTCAATATCGATATAGATATTAAACTGATTTTCTAACTTATCTTTGACTTTTGGACAATCTCTTGCTGGTATGTATCCACTTATAAAGAATGTCATTTCGCTTTGTGGAAACTTACTCATCATCTCAAGTTTTTTCGCTGTCATACGGTAGTAATCAGCTAAAATCTCGATGTTCTTCTTCTCTTTTGAAATTGCTTCAAGCCTTTTTACAAGTTCCTTATTTTGTTTTTCAAGGTCTTTGTTATGGTTTTCTAACTTTGTTTTTTCTTCCCTAGGCACACCTTTAAAAGTATTTGAAATCCTAGCAAATCCCAGTGTATGAAGTCCATTTTCTACCGATTCTTCATACTCTCTTAAACAAACTGCAACTATGCAAGTTTGATATTTATCTTTATGTACGATTTGAACTTCTACTTCAGATAAATCTACCATATGAGCTCCTATACCGTCATAAATTTCTTCAACAGTATCTGTAGGCTCAATAGTGCCTATTAAAAAGGCTACCCTTTTTGTATGGCTAAATTCCATTGGCATATCCAGACCAAGCCATGGTTCCAACGTTTCTATAGAAACATTGTTTCTATCTGCAGTTACTCTATTTTCGATAATTTGCTTTTGAGTGTCTGTAATTTCAGTTGCCAATTTATAATACTTTTCTTCAGAAGCTACAATATCGTCAAACTTAGTTTTTCCAATTAACGCTTTGCCTTCTAAAGAAGCTAACATACCTTTTTTCTCTGGCACATATGTCTGTAAGGCTTCTAAAGCATTGTCAATGGCATGAGCTTTTCTGTCATAGTTCATTTTTTCTTCAAGTGTGTTGTAACTTTCAAGTCCGCTATCTTTAAACACTTGCGAATCAATTTCCATAACGCCTAACATTTGAAGTTTCTCAACTAATGCTTGCTGATCTTTTTTCATAGCACACATATTGAGTCTCTTCATGGCTAATACTGACATAACCAACCTCCTTTCTTAGTTGTGCCTTTTATTTAGTAAAAACTAGATATAACCGCCTCTATTGCCTTTGCTTCATTTGCAACTGCTTCTTTTTTTATAGCTGCGATTTCTTCTTCAATCTGTTTATTTACAGCTCCTTCCTTTTCTTCATACTCAAACTGTTTTTGAGCGAGCATTTGTTCTCCATGTGCTAAAGCATTTTTACGACTATCTTCTTTAATTGTTTCGCCGTTAATCTTAGCGTTTTCAATTAAAGAAATACTGGATTTTTCAGCTTCTTTTATTATTTCTGAAGCTTTTGTTTCAGCATCTTGTACTTTAACAATCATCTCCTGAACCATACCATCACCATCCTCTAAATTTATATTTGTTTATTCCTTTCGAAATTTTCTGTTAACTCTATCATAACATAAATACTGAGTTAATACATTTCATTTACCCAATAAATCACGTTTTTTAACATGAAAAATATCTATAAATTTTAAAATTTTTTGCATAAATTTCAATAAAACCTTTTAAATTTCAACGATTAATATTTTCAAAAACAAACATTTCTTCCATTTTTTATATCTTTTGTATATAAGTTGATATAAATGTATAAAAAAGACACCACCAAAATCAATTAGTGATGCCTCCTTATTAATAAGTTATTTAGCTGTATTTAATCTATTTTTTACATACTTCGATGCAAGTTTCATGACCGTTGATGTCGAATTTGTCCTTAGCTTCACCAAAGTCTAATGAAACAGCCAAAGTTTCATTCTTGATGTAATCTAAGTGTTTTTCTACTGCTGCTTTAACTTCATCGTCTGCTGCAAGTAAAACTTCGATGTTATCCATCATTTCAAAGTCGTGCTGTTTTCTTAGCTGCTGTACTTTTGAAACGATTTCTCTTGCAAGACCTTCATCGATTAGATCTTGATCAAGATTTGTATCTAGGATTGTAAATACATTGTTTTCCATAGCAACTGCGAAGCCTTCTTTTGCTGTGATTTTAACATCAACCATATCAGCTGTAATTTCGAATTCTTCTTCGCCTAAAGTTACCTTAGTGCTTTCAAATCCAACGTAATCTTTTGGATTTGCAGATGCTAGCAATGCTCCAAATTCCTTGATATGACTACCTAAAACAGGGCCTGCTACCTTGAAGTTAGGTTTTAGCTGATAATTCATATAGTCGCCTAAATCCTTTTCAAAGTGAACTTCCTTGATGTTTAGTTCTTCCTCGATTAATGGAGTTAAGTCGCTGATTAGGCTTTCGTATTTTCCATCAACTAGAACGCTCTTCAATGGTTGTCTAACCTTGATACGTTCTTTTTCTCTAGCACCTCTACCTAGACCAACTAGAGTTCTTACAACGTCCATTCTTTCTTCAACTTTGTCATCAACAAGGCTTTCGTCAGCTACTGGATAGTAAGCAAGATGTACTGATTCTTCTCCTGTTAAGTTGATGTAGATTTCATCAGCTAGGAATGGAGCAAATGGTGCCATTAATTTTGATACTCCAACTAATACTTCGTATGTAGTCTTGTAAACAGCTTTTTTATCATCTGTTAATTCTTCACCCCAGAATCTTCTTCTAGCTCTTCTGATGTACCAGTTTGAAAGATCTTCACTTACAAAGTCCTGAATAGCTCTAACAGCTCTCATATGATCGTAAGTGTTCATGTATTCTGTAGCTTCTTTAGCTACTCTGTTGTATCTTGATATAATCCATCTATCTAGTTCTGGTCTGTCTGCTACAGGTACGTCAAACTCTGCTGGATTGATATTGTCCTGATTTGAATATAGTACAAAGAAATTGTAAACGTTTTTAATTGTTCCAAAGAACTTAGAAACAATTTCAACTAATCCGTCTTCGTCAAACTTAGTTGGTGTCCATGCAGGTGATGAATATAGTAGATACCATCTAGCAGCATCAGCACCGTATTTATCAAATAAGTTAAATGGATCAACTGTGTTGCCCTTTGACTTACTCATCTTCTTGCCGTTCTTATCAAGGATTAAGTCATTTACAAGTACATTTTTGTAAGGTGCTTTGCCCTTTAAGAATGTTGAAATAGCCATTAGTGAGTAGAACCAACCTCTAGTCTGGTCGATACCTTCGCAAATGAAATCTGCTGGGAACATCTGCTCATCAAATTTTTCCTTGTTTTCAAATGGATAATGCTGCTGAGCAAATGGCATAGCCCCACTGTCGAACCAACAGTCCATTACTTCTGGGATTCTTGTCATAGGTTTGCCGCAGTGTGGACAAGTTAGATGAATATCATCTACATATGGTCTATGTAGTTCAACGCTCATATCAACATCTTCCTGAGCTTTTTCGATTAACTCTTCTCTTGAACCGATACATTCTAGATGACCGCATTCGCATCTCCAAATTGGAATTGGTGTACCCCAGTATCTATTTCTTGAGATAGCCCAGTCTTTAACTTCTGCAAGCCAGTTTCCAAATCTCTTTTCACCTACGAAATCTGGATACCAGTTTACTGTATTGTTATTTGCAACAAGTTCATCCTTTAACTTGCTCATTTCTATGTACCAGCTTGGCTTAGCATAGTAGATAAGTGGAGTTCCGCATCTCCAGCAATGTGGGTAGTTATGTACCATTTTTTCTTTAGCAAAGATTTTATCATCTTTAGCTAGGTACTTAACAATATCTACATCTAGGCCTTCTTCCATAACAAATCTGCCAGCCCATGGTGTTTCTGTATATTTACCATCTTCATCAACTGGGTTGATTACTGGTAGGTTGTATCTTTTTCCTGTATTGTAGTCGTCTTCACCAAATGCAGTAGCAGTATGTACGATACCAGTACCATCGCCAGTTGTAACATAGTCAGCACATGTAACGAAAAATGCTTTTTTGTCTACATCTATGAATGGCATTAGCTGTTCGTATTCCATGTATTCTAGGTCTTTACCTTTCATTTCTTCAAGCACTTCGTACTTAGCATCGCCTAGAACTTTACCTGCTAATTCTTTTGCTAGATAGAAGATATTTTCTTCGTTATCTCCGTCTAACATTTTAACTTTGATATAGTCAACATCTGCATGAACTGTTAATGCAACGTTTGCTGCCAATGTCCATGGAGTAGTTGTCCATGCTAGGAAGTATTCGTTGTCAGCATCTTTTTTCTTAAATTTAACTGTTAGAGTTAAAACTTTAACTTCCTTATATCCTTGTGCTACTTCGTGAGAAGCTAGACCTGTTCCACAACGAGGGCAATATGGTAGGATTTTATGACCTTCGTAAATCATACCAGCTTTGAAAAATTCTTTTAAAATCCACCAACATGATTCGATATAGTTGTTATCAAGTGTGATATATGGATTGTCAAGATCAACTAAGTAACCCATTCTATGAGTCATTTCTCTCCAAAGACTTTCGTATGAAAATACTGATTTTCTACATTTCTGGTTAAATTCTTTTATACCATATTTTTCTATATCCTGTTTGCCAGTCATCTTTAACTGTTTTTCAACTTCGATTTCTACTGGTAGTCCGTGAGTATCCCATCCAGCTTTTCTTCTAACCTGGAAGCCCTGCATTGTCTTATATCTGCAAACTGAGTCCTTTAGAGTTCTAGCCATTACGTGATGAATACCAGGTCTGCCATTAGCAGTTGGAGGTCCTTCGTAAAAGATAAACTGTGGCTGTCCTTCTCTAGTTGTAACACATTTTTCCAGTAAGTCTTCTTCTGCCCAAGCATCTGCCTGGCCTAACTGAAGTTCAGCTATGGGTTTTTCGGATAAATTCTTAAACATAAACTTCACTCTCCTGTTCTATATTTTTTCAAACTTTCAAACCAAAATTTTCGTAAAAAAAATCCCTAATCCTTATGGACTAGGGACGATTATCTAACCGCGGTACCACCCTTGTTGCACAAATAATAAAATGTGCCTCTTGTTGGTATTTAATTGTAGACTCCAGACTGATCTATTACCTTGTTCACCAATTGCCTCTCACCTACGCAATCTCTCTGTAAGGATATTACCAAAGTAACCGGTTCCTTCAACGTCTTTTTTCAATTTACATTTGTTATTTTATAGGGTAGCAACACAAATGTCAAGCATAAATTTTTGTTGACAGAACATAAATATTCTATAATTTATTGTGATTTTTTACAATTTCATCTATAGATTTTTTCAAGTCAATAATAACATCTTGTTATGTATCATTGAAATATCAACAATTTTATTAGCTTTTATCTTTACAAAAATTATGTTTATTTTTATAAAAAATGGTGCATTTTCGACAATTATTTAATGCCTTTTCTTGTTAAGTTTATTCTATCCTGGCTATCGATTTCTGTTACCTTTACCTTAACAATATCTCCTACATTCATTTCATCTTCTACTTTTTCCACTCTATGATCAGCCATCTTTGAAATATGTAGTAGACCTTCTTTTCCTGGTAGGATTTCGATAAATGCTCCAAATGTAGTAGTTCTTGTTACTTTACCTTCGTAAATTGCTCCAACCTCTACATCTTTAATAAGCAATTCGATTTCAGCAAGACCAGCCTGTGCTGATTCCATATCAGGAGCTGCGATGTATAGCATACCATCGTCTTCAATATCGATTTTAACTCCAGTTTTTTCAACGATTGCATTGATTGTTTTACCACCAGGTCCAATAATAACTCTGATTTTTTCAGGATCGATCTGCATAGAGATAATTCTTGGTGCATATGGTGATAATTCTGCTCTTGGTTCTGGGATTTCTGCTAACATTTCACTCATAATATGCATACGTCCATCATGAGCCTGTTTTAGCGCATCCTGTAAAACTTTTTTAGATAAACCGTGAACCTTAATATCCATCTGAATAGCAGTTACACCTTTTGCTGTACCTGCAACCTTAAAGTCCATATCACCTAAAAAGTCTTCCATACCCTGAATATCTGATAAGATAGCCATTGTTGATGAACCATCTTCTTCTACTCTTTCTACTAATCCCATTGCAATACCAGCTACTGGAGCTTTAATAGGTACACCAGCATCCATAAGAGCTAGACAGCTTCCGCATACTGATGCCTGAGAAGTTGAACCATTTGAAGATAAAATTTCTGATACAACTCTAATTGCATATGGAAATTCTTCAACTGAAGGTAATACTGGTAAAATAGCTCTTTCAGCAAGAGCACCGTGACCGATTTCTCTTCTGCCTGGGCTTCTCATAGGTCTAGCTTCACCAACTGAATAAGGTGGGAAGTTGTAATGATGCATATATCTCTTTTCTGTCTGTTCTGAGATACCATCAATTCTCTGTCCATCAGAAATTGGGCCTAAAGTAGCAATTGAAAGAGCCTGAGTCTGGCCTCTCTTAAATAGTCCGCTACCATGAGTTCTAGGTAAAATACCTGTATCTACCCAAATAGGTCTAATTTCTTCGTATTTTCTGTTATCAGGTCTGATGCCGTCATCTAAAATAAGGCTTCTAACCTGTTCTTTTGTAATATCATATAAAACGCTTGCAATATCTTTTTCTGATTCTGGATATTTTTCAGCAAAATATTCCTGAGTTTCGATTTCAACTGCATCCATGTTTTCAAGTCTTTCCATCTTTTCAACAGTGTGAACAGCTTCTCTCATTTTGCCTTCTGCGTATTCTCTTACATCTGCTTCTATTTCTTCTGGAACTTTGTAAAGTTCAACTTCCATTTTAGGTTTACCAACTTCTGCAACAACCTCATCGATAAACTCTATGATTTCTTTGATTTCTTCATGAGCAAACATAATCGCATCTAGTACAGTTTCTTCTGGGATTTCATTTGCTCCAGCTTCTACCATCATAATCGCATCTTTTGTACCAGAAACAACTAGATGTAGATCACTTTTTTCTCTTTCTTCTAGACCTGGGTTGATTATAAACTCTCCATCTACCATTCCTACTAAAACTGAAGCTGTAGGGCCATCCCAAGGAATATCAGAAATAGCCAAAGCAACTGATGAACCAATCATAGCAGCGATTTCTGATGGAGCATCTAAGTCCATAGACATAACTGTAGCAACTACTTGTACATCATTGTAAAAACCTTTTGGGAATAAAGGTCTAAGAGGTCTATCCATAAGTCTTGAATTTAGGATAGCCTTTTCACTAGGTCTACCTTCTCTTTTAATAAATCCGCCAGGAATTTTACCTGCGGCATACATCTTTTCTTCGTAATCACAACTTAAAGGGAAAAAGTCGATATCCGGTCTTGGCTGTGCAGATGCAACAGCAGTTACATTTACAACTGTATCTCCGTATCTAACCATAACCTGACCATTTGCCATTTCGCAAACTTTACCGATTTCTAGTTCCAATAATTTGCCGCCAACGGCTGTTCTAAATACTTTGTAATCTTCAAATTTCATTTAAACAACTACCTCCTGTTTAAATCCACTTCCATTATCTAATATAAATAAAAGCGAGGCTTTGTACCTCGCTTAAATTCCAAAACTATTTTCTTAGTCCTAAACGAGAAACAAGACTTCTGTATCTTTCGATGTCCTGTTCCTTAACATAGTTAAGAAGGTTTCTTCTTCTACCTACCATCTTTAGTAGACCTCTTCTTGAGTGGTGGTCTTTTTTGTGAACTTTTAGATGTTCATTTAAATCGTTGATTTTGTAAGTTAGAATAGCAACCTGTACTTCTGGAGAACCTGTATCTCCTTCTTTTAGAGCATATTCGTTAATAATTTCTGCTTTTTTTTCTTTAGTAATCATGTTTATTTCTCCTTTTCTTAATACGCCTACTACTGAGTTTATTGTTGGAGTTTCGATAAACTAAGTAACAGGTAAATTTAACAACAACTTATGATACCATACAGTCGCTGCAATTGCAAGGATTATTATTTATTTTCCTCATCATATAGACATTTTTTATAAATACATGCACCAGCCACAGCCGCAGACAAAACCACAGCACTTGTAATTGCTGTAACTTTTAAAATCTTGCTTCTTTTTCTCATTTTTATCATAGTTTTCTCATCAATATGATGTTCTATATAATCCATAGCCGCATCACAAGGAGAACCAAACTTTTCAATTACATACTTAAAATCAGTCATCCTGTGAGCTTCTATATATCCCTTAATCTCCAATTCTAAATTGTATAGATATTCTTTTTCTTCTCTTCTTACAAAAGGCAATATATTTTTAACATCTTTAATATATTTATCTGTCATCTTGTCCATATAATTTTTCATAACTATTTCCTTTCATAAAACAAACAAATGCCCTTAAAGTGGCAATGTCGCTTCTCTCAACCATGCTTTTTCATCATCGTCTAGGAATGGCGAAATCTTTTCATAAACTTTTTGGTGGTACTCATCAAGCCATGCGATTTCATACTGTGTCATCAGTGATTTGTCAATTGCTTCCTTGTCGATTGGTACATAAGTCAATGTTTCAAAACTCATAAACTGACCGTATTCATTTGCAACATCCTTTACAGTTAAAAGCTCATTTTCAATACGAATACCGTATTCACCTTCAAGGTATAGACCTGGTTCATTTGAAGTAATCATACCTTCCTGAAGAGGCGCACTGTCGTTAATACCTGCAACTTTTCTCCATCTGAAGCCATTTGGTTCTTCGTGAATAGTTGAAATATAGCCGATACCATGTCCTGTTCCATGTTTGTAGTCAAGACCCATTTCCCACATCATACCTCTGCAAAGAATATCTAGATTAATACCGTTACATCCTTGTAAAAACTTAGCCATGCTAAGTCTAATCATACCTCTTAAAACAGTTGTATAATGGAATTTCTGTTTGTCGCTTACTTCTCCTAATACAATAGTTCTAGTTGTATCAGTAGATCCATCTTTGTAATGTCCACCGCTATCGACTAGTAAAAATCCCTTTGGCGCAAGCTTTGCATGATCTTCTTCTGTAGCGTGATAATGTACAAATGCTGCATTTTTTTCATAGCCTGCAATTGTTTCAAAGCTGTTTTCTATAAATCTATCCTGCTCTTTTCTAAATTCAAGTAACTTTTCAGCAGCAGAAACTTCTGTAACTTCCTCAGTTTTAACAGCATTTTTTAGCCAGTAAATAAACTTAGTCTGAGCTACACCATCCCTAATATGGGCATTTTTGTTATTTTCAAGTTCAACTGGATTTTTGCAAGCCTTCCATAGCTGAGTCGGTGAAAATTCATCTACAATCTCTACAGCCAAAGGAATATTGCTGTAAATTTTAAAGTTTAGTGTATTTAAATTTACTAAAACTCTCTCTACATTGATAGTTTTAACAAAGTCGTAAATTTCATCATACTCTCTTATTTCAACACCATCTGCTTCAAACTGAGATAATAAATCTTCCCCTAGCTTTGAACTATCTACAAACAAGTATTTTTCTTTAGTTGTAACAACCATATATGCTAATACTACTGGGAAAAATTCAACATCGTTTCCTCTCATATTAGTTAGCCATGCAATATCATCTAAAGTTGATAAAATCTGCATATCACAATCTTTTTCAACTAGATACTCCTGAAGCTTTTCAATTTTTTCTCTGCTGCTCTGTCCTGAAAACTCTTCTGTCACTAACCATGCCTTGTCCTTAGGTAAGGCTGGTCGATCCTGCCAAACTAAATCAACAAGATCTTCTTCACAGTAGATTTTACCTTCTTTTGTCAAAGCTGCAGCTGCTATTTCCTCTGCAAAATGTGTATTTACAACTCTGCCATCAAATCCAACAGTACCCCCTTGCGGAGTTTTTTCTGATATATAATTTTCAATAGTAGGAACTCCAGGCTCACCCATTTCCATCTTTTTAATGCTGCTACCTTCAAGCTGTTTAGCTGCCTGTAAAAAATATCTGCCATCAACCCATAAAGCAGCTTCATCTAATGTAACTACTAGGTTTCCTTCAGATCCATTGAAGCCAGACATAAATTCTCTAGCCTTAAAATAGTTACCAACAGTTTCAGTTTGATGAAAATCAGAAGTCGGCACAACATAGACATCTATATTTCTAAACTTCATCTCTTCTCTTAAACATGCTAATCTCTCTTTTATATCCATATTTAATCCTCCAAATAAAATTTGTTTTCTGCTCTTCTTGTATATATTTCTTCTAGCTCATGTTGATGATACAAATATCCTTCATCATCAAAATATTTGGCACCTTTTGGACATTTTTTAACGCAAGCACAGCATTTCATACAAATGCCGTTTATCTTGCTAACATCTTCAAAATCTATTGAACCAAGAGGACATAGTTTAGCACAAAGCTTGCAATCATCACACTTGTCGTTTGTCTTTGGTTTTACTTTTCGTATATCTATAGGATTTTCAAATCTATCTCTAGGCTGGTAGTAACCTCTGTATGGGAATGCCACGCCATCGACTTTTACAGGTGATTTTATATCGCCACTTTTTATTTTTTCAGACACTTTTTTTGCAAATGCCAAAATTTCTTCCATATCGTCATTATCAGGTCTTCCTTTTCCTAAAATACGCGAAAAACTATGTTCTCCCACACAGCCTGCAGCCGCGAAAGTTGTCATTCCTGCTTTTTCTAAAATATCTCTAAGTTCAATTAAAGCATCGTCAAAACTGCGATTGCCAAACATAACTACCGGCACTGCAATTGCGCCATTTCCCTGCAATGTATCCAAATACTTTAACAGCAAGTTTGGCACTCTGCCAGCAATTACCGGCGTACCGAAAATCACTATATCAGTGTTTTCAAATTTTTTAGGTTCTTGCCTAGCAAAAAGAGGAGTGAAATCCCACTCCTCGTATTTTAGACACAGCTCATCGGCTATTTTCTTTGCAATAGCTTTAACAGTTTTTTCAGTTGTTCCTGTACCGCTAAAATATGCGGCAAATACTCTTTTATACATATTGTTCACCTATATTGATTTTTAAGTGATAGTTTACATATGCTGTCTGTGGTAAGCTCTTGCTGTTATGCAATTTGCCATAATTTCTTTACTTAGCTCTTCCACAGAATCAAATTTCTTTTCATCTCTAAGTTTTTCTAAAAACTCTACTCTTATCATTTTGCCGTAAAGTTCTTTGTCAAAATTAAAGATATGTGTTTCAACATTTTTGTTATATTTGCCTATTGTTGGCTTATTTCCAACATTTGTAATACTTGGATAAGCGATGCCATTATATGTACATTTAGTAATATATACGCCATTTGGAGGTGATACCATAGTTTTATCTATATTGATATTTGATGTAGGAAATCCGATTTTTTTACCTAATCTGTTGCCTACTACTACCTCACCTTCGATAGCATAATTTCTACCTAAAAGCTTAGCACATGCTATCATATCGCCTTGTGCTATTTTTTCTCTAATTAGAGATGAGCTTACAATCTGATCATCTACTGTAAAAGGCTGTGTTACATGAACTCCAAAACCTTTTTTTACACTTTCTTTTACTAAAAGCTCAACATCGCCTTGCGCTTTGTAACCAAAATGATAATTAAATCCACAAAGCACTTCCCTCATATTAAATTTGCCAATTAAGATTTTATCTATAAAATCTATAGGTGGCATCTTCATAATATCTTCATCAAAAGGTATATTGAAAAGATAATCTATACCTAGAGATTCGATAATTTTACATTTGTCTTCAACATATAAAATATTTTTTACCGGTTCTCTATTTTTTAACAAGTTTCTAGGATGGTTTGCAAAAGTAAATACTGCGCTTTTGTAACCTTCACCTTTAGCATCATAGATAGCTTTTTTAATAATAGCCTGATGTCCTAGGTGTATACCATCAAAATTGCCAAGAGCGATAACCGTTGGTTCAATATCTTTGATTTCTTCCAAAGAATTAAATATTTTCATTTTGCATCCTCACATTAAATACTTTATGAGCTTTTAAAACGCCTTCTTCTATTTTAGCAACTCCCAAAAACTCATTACTATAATATATATTATACATATTTTGATGATTGCTTTCACCAACAATATCAATTTCTTTTCGTCTTATTTTTTTACCGTTAACAAAATCTTTAGCCTTTTTAGCATCTAGATTTATTTTTCCAAAATGTACAAGAGGTACATCTGTATCTATCAATCTGTCTAAAATTTCTTCTTTTGACATCTTTTTTATATCTTCAATCTCAATAGCATCTTTCAATTTGAAAATACCACTAGCTGTTCTTACAAGAGAAGACATAGTTGCACCACAACCTAGTTTTTTACCTATATCACTGCAAATAGTTCTGATATAAGTTCCCTTAGAACAAGTTATAGTAAGATCTACATTATCTCCTGATATATCATTTATAATTATTTCTTTAACGGTAATTTTTCTTGATTTTATTTTAACTTCTTGACCTGCTCTAGCGTATTCATAAAGTTTTTTTCCATTGACTTTCAAAGCCGAATACTTAGGTGGTATTTGCTCAATCTCACCTATAAAACTGTTTACAACTTGAACTATCTGTTCTTTTGATATACCCTCAGTAGATTTCTCACTTATAACTTCGCCCCAAATATCTTCAGTATCTGTTTCAATACCAAGTTTCAAAGTAGCTCTATAAGTTTTCCAATCAAGGTCCATGTATTCCATAATCCTTGTAGCAGTACCTATACAAATAGGAAGCACTCCTGTCGCCATAGGATCGAGAGTACCTGTATGGCCAATACGCTTAATACCAGTAGCCCTCCTCATAACAGCGACGCAATCGTGACTAGTCCAATCCTGAGGTTTATTTATAACTATAATTCCATTTGTCTTATTCAAAACTTTGTTCAACGTCCTTTTTTATATTTTCAATAACTTTTTCAAGTGGTTCATCAGATGTAAATCCTGCCGCTTTTATATGACCACCACCGCCGTATTTAACACAAATACTAGCTACATCTCCATAAGTTTTAGCTCTCATAGATGCTTTAATTTGATTGTCTTCTTTTTCCTTTAACAATACTGCAATTTCTACGCCTCTTATAGATCTTAGTCTAGAAACTGTTCCTTCGCTGTCTTCCATAGTAGCACCACATTTTTTTAACATATCTTGTGTCACATATGCCACTATTGCTCTACCATCAGCAAAAAGCTCGGCATTGCCTAGTATTTCACTTTGAAGAGCCAACTTTTCAAAAGAGTCATTCTCATATATTTCTACACTAATATCATTGAAGCCATCGCACACATCATACAATTCACTTACGATTTGATGTGTCCTTTTAGTAGTATTTGAATACTGAAAATTGCCTGTATCCGTAGTAATACCAGTGTATATACGCTTTGCTATCTTTTCAGTTAATCTTACGCCCATAGCTTTTATCAGCAGATAAATAAGCTCTGCTGTTGCAGCGCTGTTAGGATCTACATAGTAGTACTGGCAGAATGGCTCTGCTGTTTTATGGTGATCTATGCAAATAGTAGTTTTCGCCTTGTCAAACAAGTCTACACGCTTTGGAAATCTACTTTTTTCACTACAATCTACACATATAGATATATCGTGATCAAAATCAACATCCTCAAAATTTATACAATAACCATCGTCTAAAAATTTTAAATTTGTACCAATCTCATCTTCTAATACTACATATGCCTTTTTGCCTTTTAATCTAAGAGCTTCACATAAAGCTGTAGATGAACCAAGTGCATCTCCGTCAACGACAACATGGGGAAATATTAAAAATACTTCCCCATTTTCGATGACTTTTGCTATTTCTTCAAATGTGTTATTCATCTTTTTTCACCACTTTGTCGATAAGTTCATCTATATGTCTGCCATAATCCAAAGATGTATCCATTTTGAAAATCAACTCTGGGATATGTCTCAATTTAATCTGTTTGCCAATTTCTCTCTTAAATAGTCCTTTGCAACTTCTCATAGCTTCAAGCACTTCTTCTTTTTTTGCTTCAAGCTCTGACTGATCTCCCAAAGCGAATACTGATAGGTACACAGTTGCGTAACTTCCATCATTTGTAACATCTACAGCAGTTACGCTAACCATGCCTCCGGATAATCTAGGATCTTTAATTTCTCTAAGTAAAAGTTCACTGATGATTTTTCTAATTTCTTCACCAAGTCTTCCTGCTCTGTATCCTTTACCCATATATTGTTATTTCCTTTCTACTTCTTCCATCTGGAAGCATTCGATTACATCGCCTTCCTTGATGTCATTGTAGTTTTCAATACCGATACCACATTCGTATCCTTGCTGTACTTCTTTAGCATCATCTTTAAATCTCTTCAATGAAGAAATCTTACCTTCGTGGATAACAATACCATCTCTTACGATACGTACTTCGGCATTTCTAACTACTTTACCATCTGTAACGTATGCTCCACCAATTGTACCTACGCCAGGTACTTTAAATGTTTCTCTGATTTCAACCTGACCCAAAACAACTTCTTTAAACTCTGGATCAAGCATACCCTTCATAGCGTTTTCTACATCGTCGATAATGTTGTAGATAACTCTATATGTTCTAATCTGTACATTTTCTCTGTCTGCCATTCCCTGAACTACACTGCTAGGTCTTACGTTAAATCCGATAATAATCGCACCAGCAGTACTTGCAAGTGTAACGTCTGATTCAGTAATAGCACCAACACCAGAGTGTATGATTTTTACTCTAACTTCATCATTTGAAAGTTTTTCAAGTGATGAAACAACAGCACCAACAGAACCTCTTACATCGCCCTTAACGATTAAGTTAAGATCCTTAACTTCACCAGCTTTAATCTGGCTAAATAGTTCTTCCAATGTAGAGCTTGCATTTCTAGCAAGTACTTCTTCTCTTAGTTTCTGTTTTCTCTTTTCAGCGATTTCTCTAGCTAACTTATCATCTTTAACTACATGGAAATCGTCACCAGCAGCTGGAACTTCTGTTAAACCAAGGATTTCTACAGCTGTAGCTGGACCTGCTTTTTTAATAGTTGTTCCCTTGTAGTCAGTCATAAGTCTAATACGACCTGAAGTATTACCAGCAACTAAGCTCTGACCTGTTTTAACTGTACCATTTGTAACAAGAAGTGTAGCAACAGGACCTTTTGACTTATCTAATCTAGCTTCGATAACTGTACCTAGACCTAGTCTCTTAGGGTTTGCTTTTAGTTCTAATACTTCTGCCTGTAGTAAGATCATTTCAAGTAGATTTTCAATACCTTCACCAGTTTTAGCTGAAACAGGTACACTGATAACATCTCCGCCCCAATCTTCAACTAACAATCCATGTTCTGTTAAGTCCTTTTTAACGATATCTGGATTTGCAGCAGGCTTATCAATTTTGTTGATAGCAACGATAATAGGTACTCCAGCTGCCTTAGCATGGCTTATAGACTCGATAGTCTGAGGTTTTACAGAGTCGTCAGCAGCTACTACAAGAACTGCAATATCTGTAATATCAGCACCTCTAGCACGCATAGCTGTAAACGCTTCGTGACCTGGTGTATCTAAAAATACAATTTTTTGTCCATTTAATTTAACTTCAGAAGCACCGATATGCTGTGTAATACCACCTGACTCCTGAGCAGTTACATTTGTTGCTCTAATAGCATCAAGAAGTGAAGTTTTACCGTGGTCAACGTGACCCATAACAGTAATAATTGGAGGTCTTGAAACTAGATCTTCTTCTTTATCTTCAAATGTTTCCAATCCTTCGTCTATATCTTCCTCTTCAACAGTTCCAATAACAACATTAACTCCAAGTTCTTCACTTAAAATCAATGCAGTATCTTCGTCAAGATTTGCGTTAATATTAGTTACGATACCTAGTTTCATAAGAGTCATAATAACCTGTGAAACTGATACTCCTACCTGTTCACAATATCCAGCAACTGTAATTGGAACATTGATAACTTTTGTACCTACTGGCATTTCTTCCATTTCCACCTCTACTTCTGGCTCAGGCTTAGCTTTTTGCTTCTGGTTTTTCTTCTTTTTAGTCTTCTTTTCAAGAGATTTTTCACCGTAATGATTGCCTTCACCGCCATTGTTTCTTTCTCTTTTTTTGTTCTTACGATTTTCTCTTTCTTTATCTTTATCCTTTTTCTTGCTTTTTCTATCAGCTTTTTCAGGATTTACAGGCATGCTTTCTACACTTGCTACATTTTCGTTTGATTTTTCAACTTTTCTTTCGCTGTGTTTGTCTCTCTGTTTTTGGTTATGCTTATCGCCATGTTTATCTTTTTTATTTTTTCTTTCGTTATGACGTTTTTCCTTAGCTGCTTTTTCTTCTTCAGCTCTTTTTTGAGCAGCAGCTTTTCTAGCTTCTTCTTCTTTTTTTACATCCTCAGCCTTTTTAATAATTTTAGGACCTCTAAATTTTGGCTCTTCTTGTTTAACAGGCTCAGGTTTTTTCTGTTCAGCTAAAATAGCTTCTTTTTCCTTAGCTGCAATAGCTTCTTTTTCAGCTTTTTCCTTTTTAGTAATAGGTTTACCCGCTGGTTTTCTTCTGCTTTCAGATTCGGCTTTTGTAATAGGTCTGCCTATTGGGGCTTTTCTAGTTACACTGCCTTCTGTTTTCTTTTCACTTTTTGTCTGAGTTTTTTTTGCTTTAGGCATGACAATCTTAGCTGCTTTAACCTGAACCTTTGGTTCATCGTCTTCCTCTGCAACTACTTTTTTGCTGCCAGCACTTACAACTTTAGTTTCTGTTCCTTCAGATGCCTTATGAATGGCTTCTTCTATAGCTTTGGCTTCTTCTTTAGAAACCACACTATTTGCTGCACTTACATCTATATCCATAGATGTTGCTTTAGCAATTATATCCTTGCTTGTCATGCCCAGTTTTTCTGCAATATCACTTACTTTTACTGTCATGAAAACACCTCCTTTAATGACACTCTCTGTCTATTTCTCCCAATATTACTTCAGCAAAGTTATTGTCTGTAATACCAAATACTGTTCTACCGGGATTGCCAACAATGTGAGATAATTCTTCACTATCCCCATATACTCTATATGTCACATTGTATTTTTCAGCAACACGTATTAGTTTTTCCATACTATTTTGTGCTGTATCTTCTGTGATTATTAAAAGTTTAATCTTTTTCTTAGGTAAGTATGTCATACAAGTACCGCTACCCATTACAAGATTTCCTGATTTTCTGGCAAATCCCATATAGCTGTTAATCTTCTTCATACTTTTTTATTTCCTCAAGTAAATCTTCTTTTTGCTTATCACTTAAATCTACACCAAAGGCTCTAACAAAGCCCTTTTTTTTGTATATCTTTTTAAGACATGCACTGTTTTTACAAACATATACACCTCTACCGTCAGCTTTGCCATCGAAATCAAGTGTGACTTCACCGTTAAAGCATGCAACTCTTATAAGGTCATTCTTCGGTTTAGATGTGTTGCAACCAATGCATTTTCTCATAGGTACTTTTTTAGTTTTCAAGTAAATTTCCCCTATTCTTCTATTTCAACAATTTCAATATCATCGCTTGCATCTTCATTTACTTCTTCATCAGCCTGTCCATATGCCTGTGAATTGCTCTTTATGTCAATTTTCCATCCACAAAGTTTTGCTGCAAGTCTAACATTTTGTCCTGATTTACCAATTGCAAGTGAAAGCTGGAAATCTGGAACTACAACTTCTGCTGATTTTTCTTCTTCGTTGATAGTTACTTCTTCAACTTTTGCAGGACTTAAAACGTTGCTAATAAGTACTTTTGGATCTTCGCTCCAAGTGATAATATCGATTTTTTCATTTGAAAGTTCATCGACAACATTTTGTACTCTAATACCTCTGTTACCAACGCATGCACCTACTGGATCCACGTTTTCATCTTCTGTGTAAACTGCCATTTTAGTTCTTGAGCCAGCTTCTCTAGCGATGTTTTTGATTTCTACAATACCATCTTCGATTTCTGGTACTTCTAGTTCAAATAGGCGTCTAACTAAACCTGGATGTGATCTTGATAGAAAAATCTGAGGGCCTTTTGCTGCTCTCTTAACATCCATAACGTAAACTCTTAGGCTTTCGCCAACTTCAAACTGTTCTCCAGGAACCTGTTCTTTAACTGGTAAAATACCTTCGATGTTATCTTCTAGTCTAATAACAAGTGTGCCGTTATTGTTTCTTTCAACTACACCTGTTACAACTTCACCTGCTCTATCTGCAAACTTGTCGTAAACTACGTTTCTTTCAGCTTCTCTGATTCTCTGGACAACTACCTGTTTAGCAGTCTGTGCTGCAATACGTCCAAAATCTTTAGGAGTTACCATGTATTCAACTACATCGCCAACTTCGTATGCTGGATCTATTTCCTGTGCTTCTTCTAGAGAAATTTGTGAATTATCATCTTCAACTTCCTCTACTACATCCATTGACATGTAAACATTGATATCTCCTGTAATCTTATCAATATCAACTGATACATTTTGATTTGTACCATAGTTCTTTTTATAAGCTGAAACAAGTGCAGACTCGATAGCTTCAAAAAGCATATCCTTTGATATTTTTCTTTCGGCTTCTAATTCACCGATAGCTTCGATAAATTCTTTATTCATTTCTGTATCCCTTCCTTTTTAGAAAACTACTGCTAATTTAGTCTTAGCAACTTGTGACTTAGCTATTGTAAGTTTATTTTCATTATCATCTAGAAGATAATAATTTTCATCATCAATACCATCTAATGTAGCAGTTATTACTTTTTTACCATCAATAGCCTTGTAAAGTTTCATATCAACAAGACTTCCTATATATCTTTTGTAATGGTCCTCAGTAATTAACTCTCTATCCATACCTGGTGAAGATACTTCTAAATAATAATTCTGTTCAATTGGATCATTTTCATCTAAAAGCTCGCTCAAATGTCTGCTTACATCTTCACACTCTTCAATGCTGATGTAATCTTCTTTGTCATGGCTTTTTTTATCAATGTAAACTCTTAAAAACCAGTCCTTAACTTCCTTAACAAATTCAACATTCCAAAGTTCAAGACCGCGTTCATCAAGGTAGTCCTGAAGTAAATCAGCAACTACATCTTTAATTTTTACTTTTGCCATTTGATCTCCTTATTAAATTTTTAATTCTAAAACTAAAGAGTGGGCCAAATGCCCACTCTAGTCAAACAATCTAGTATTCTTAACTCAAATAAGTATAGCATATTTTTCAAATAACTGCAAGTGTTTAAATTTAACCGATTTTATACGTAAGTATAAGTTTTAAAAAAATATTGTGCGAACATTCTAAATATATTATAATTAAAAAAAATATGGTATTTTAAGTAACACGGAGGATAGTTTATGCAATATAAAATCATAGGACAAACTGTACCATCAGTTGAAATCAATCTAAATCAAGGTGAAACTATATTTACTCAATCTGGAGGCATGGCATGGCAAAGCGATGGCATCGATATGTCAACAAACACACGAGGCGGCTTGCTTAAAGGATTTAGCCGCATGTTAGCAGGCGAATCAATGTTTATGGCACACTACACTGCCACAAAACCTAATGCTTATATAGGATTTAGCTCTACTGTTCCAGGAAGCATTATGCCTATTGATGTAGGTGCAACTGGCAACGATCTAATTGTACAAAAAGGTGCATTTTTATGTGCTCAAGACACTGTACAGCTAAATACAATTATCAATAAAAAACTAAAATCAGGATTATTTGGCGGTGAAGGTTTTATCTTGCAGCAACTTCAAGGTAGCGGAATGGCATTTTTGGAAATTGATGGTGACTGCATCGAAAAAGATTTGCTTCCAGGCGAAGTTATTAAAATAGATACTGGTAACGTAGTTGCATTTTCACCTACTGTAGGATATGAAATCGAAACTGTAAAAGGCATGGGAAATATCTTATTTGGTGGCGAAGGTCTATTTTTAACTAAACTAACTGGACCAGGCAAAGTAATTATCCAAACAATGAACTTTGCAGATTTCGCAGGTAGATTGATACCTTACATGCCAGTTAGTAACGACTAAGACTATAAAACAAGGGCTTTCCTAAATTTTGGAAAGCCCTTAATTAATTATAATCTACTTTGTAAACTTTCAACTAGATTCCAAAGGTTTCTACTTAAAATGAAAAATGCTTTGTCAAATGGATTTACAATAATTCCATCTATTTCCTTTTCGTAAGATCTAGCTATTTCAATTACTTCTAACATTGATAAATGCTCTTTTGTAAATTCATCATCATACCCATCTAAAGCTTCTGATTTTGAAAATACAGATAGGAAACATCCCTCTTCATTTTCCAAAATTTCAGGAGTTTTGTTATTTTCCTTTTTACAAAGCACCCATACATTGCTATCTCTTAAAATTTCAAGTAGATACAATAGATAGTCTTTACTTCTCATAGTTACAAAAGCTTCAACAGCGTCATCTAGTATTTGACCATCTTCCAAATCTGCCGCTGTAAGTTTTATCTCTTCATCTTCATAAAAATCCATAAAACATACAACTTGTTTTTCTTCAGTTTCCTTAGCTATAAATCTTACTTCATCACCTTTATGAACTCCAAAATCCTGATCAGGTTCATTTAAAAGTGTTCCAACAAAGTACATGCCACTTACACCAGTTATACGAACCCAACAACCTTCTGGTGTCATATCTGGTTTTTCTAGTCTAACTAAAATATCATCTAGATAATACTGATGTCTACACTGGTCTAAAAATCTCATCTGTCTTGTCATCTCGATTTCGTTAGTAGTGCTAAAGTTTTCCTCAAGTAAATCTAGATAATCTTTAAATTGGTTTGCAAGACCTCCATCTTCATCACCTAAAAATACACATTCTTCATTTTCAACACTACCAATTTGATAAGTTAGTCGAATATTTTTTGACGGTGGCTCTACCCATGAATTTTCATTTTCGGTAAAAACGAAACCTAATGCATCGAGACAAAGGCCATTCTCCCTGTTGTAATATCCATAAGTCAAGACCCCAAAAGCATCTTTAGCTTCTGGAAATTCTTTTAAAGTATCGATTATAGCCTCACCTATAGGTACTATAACGAAATGCTTGTAAAATGCTCTAAATCCTAATTGTGTATAATTCATATTTTCTCTCCATTAATTAACTATTTTATATTTTCCTTCTAATGCATAAGGCTCACCAATTGGTAAACTTGTGTCTGAAGGCCAATACATACTTGTGATTTTAACTTTTACTTTTTTGCCATTGTATTTTGATGCACCGCTAAAATTGTTAAGTTTTATCATCTTAGCTGCGCCAGTATGTGAACCCTGTCCATCTCCATTTGTAGCAGTAAGATTTATTGAGCCATCAAATACTAATAAAGCAAATTTTTCATTTGGATCAGAGTAGCCTGGATTAGGATCGTCTATTCCTTGAAGACTTAATACATCATTGTATGATAAATATTTTAAAGTTCCTTGAAAAACAGTTTTGTTATCAACTGTTGCACCTGTTGATTTTTTAGTTTCAGTATTGTTTTTGTTTTCTTTGCTCTCTTTATTGGCTTCGCTCTTCTTGCTTTCCTTGCTTAAATCTAGTTTGCCAGTTTTAAGTTTATCCAATATTGATAAGTCATCTATTTCATACCAAGTTATTTCTTGACACTCTTCATTATCAATACTTTCATCCCCTATAGTAGTTTCTTTTAATAATGTATCTTTTAAGGCAATTGAACTATCTTCTTTTATTTCTAATGTAAATCTTGTGCGTTTAAACTCGCCAGTACCTGATTGTGCCTGATCTAAAATCAAACCATCTTTTTTATTTGAAGCAGACAATCCACCTCTATATCCGCCAGAAGCAGAAACACCTGTTGTTAAAATTTCATTTGGTGATAAAAGCTTGTTGTTTTCCTTATCATAGTAATATGTTTTGTTGTATTCTAGCCCAAATGATTTATCAATCTTTTGAATTAGAAGCTCCGGCATATCATCGTCATTTACATAGGCAAGAGCATATTTATACTTATATGTGTCATCAGTAGTTCCTGACAAATCAATATTAAAATCGATTTTTTTACAATTTTTTATTTGCTCTTCGTACAAAGCTGCGACTTTTTCGTAAGAATTGTCTTCTTTTTTTGTTTCTTCCTTTTTTTGTCCACAGCTTGTAAATGTCAATGTTAGTGCAATTACTAACATCATGCTAAGAGCAATGCTAAAAAAAGATTTCCCCGTTTTTTTCATTAATTCTCCTCCATCTAAAGTTTAAATTACTTTTTCTAAAAACCCTTCTAGACCTTTTACCACATCATCATATGTTTCATCAAAATTGCCTGTATACCATGGATCAGCTATACTTCTATCCAAATTTGCCCAATCCAATAGCTTTGACACTTTGCCTTTATCGTCGCCACCTACAATACGCAATATATTTCTTATATTAGCATCATCCATACCTATGATGTAATCGAATTTATCATAGTCGGCTTTTGTTATCTGTCTAGCTTTGCGTTTTGTGTACTTAACACCAACTTCGTCTAATTTACGTTTGGTGCCATAATGTGTATCATTGCCAATTTCTTCTCTGCTTGTAGCTGCTGACTCTATGTAAAAGTCAGAGGACAAGTTTCTTTTATCTACCATATCTTTTAAAATGAATTCTGCCATTGTTGAACGACAAATATTGCCATGGCAAATAAATAGTACCTTTATTTTCTCCATTTTATCTCCTCATATCCTCTCAA
>CAUWIT010000016.1:0-45916 GCA_963558965.1 uncultured Clostridia bacterium
TTGAAATGATTGGGCTTGAAAGATTGGTGTGTGAAGAGCAAGTGTCAAACTCCCGGCCAGATTTAGGTTCTGGTGGGAAACCGTGGGGGTTCAAGTCCCTCGACGCGCACCATTTTGAGAATACTATGTAAATAGTATTCTTTTTTTTGTTTAACTATTGTATTCTGAACTAAAAGGTGTATAATGAAATTGTTATTTAATTAACATTTTAGATGGCCCTATGGTCAAGCGGTTAAGACACCGCCCTCTCACGGCGGTAACCCGGGTTCGAACCCCGGTAGGGTCACCATATTGATTATTACACTCGTAATTTAATGTAAAATAGTTTTAAATTAGTTATTGGGAAGACTGATTGCTTTGTTCTACTTATTCTTTATTTTACATTTTTACGGGTGTATTTTTATCTTTTTAATCTAATAATTCTGTTATATAATTTACTTGTGACATGGGAACCTCCTTTGGTGTTTTTATGCTTTATTTCATTCTAAAGGAAAATGGCTCTCATGTCATTTTTTTGCAATGAAAAAGGTGATGACTATGAAATACATTAAAACTTCTCCCTCGACTTATCCATGAACTTTTTCCTCGACATGCATGTATACCGATAGGCACGGCGTCAGAGTTTATTTGGGTACGGCGCTAGTGTTGATCATGAGTAAGGAGTAAACTTTTAATTAATGGTTGCAAGTATATAAATATGTTCCAAAATAAATATGGTTCAAGATAAATGTGAGTCAAAATAAATATAATCTAAAATAAACAGGATTGTCACAAGGGGGATTTTATAACGCATAAGTTATTTGAGGAGAATCAGCTATCTCCGAGTTCTAAAGGATATGGCAACGCCGAAAGAAATCCAAGTAAATTTCATAGTATTGGTGTTTTTTATGAAACACCCAAATTACTGTATAAAACTTTTCGGATTGATATTTGTAATTGTTATTCAACTTTAATTGACATAATGTCGATTTATCTTTAAAATTAGATATGGTTGAATGATATGAGGTAAGGAAAAAATATGAGTTTGAAAAAATACAAAAAGGCCATTTTTGAGGGAATATTTCTTATTGCTGTCTTTTTATTAACTATATATGGTGTCTTTAAAGGGGAAGATTTAGGAGAGCTAATTGAAGTTATAAAAGGCACAGATAAGGGGTTTTTGGCGGTTGGAATAGTACTTGTGGTACTGTTTATATACAGCGAGTCCATGATTATTCATTATCTAATGAATTCGTTAGGACTGAAGCTTAGAAGAGATACATGTTTTTTATTTTCATCGGTGGGATTTTTCTTCAGCTGCATAACACCGTCTGCAAGCGGAGGCCAACCTATGCAGATATATTTTATGAAGAAAAAAGACATTCCCATTCCTGTATCAACGTTGGTGTTGATGATTATAACGATTACCTACAAGCTTGTTTTGGTGCTTGTTGGCATTGCATTGTTGATTTTTGGCATGAACCTTATACATACTTACATGAATGGTATGGAGTGGGTGTTTTATCTTGGGATTTTTTTAAATGTCGTTTGCGTTGGGGGGATGCTTATACTTGTGTTAGCGCCTCGAACGGCTACTAAGTTGGCCCAGGGAACTTTGAAATTTCTAACTAAGATAAAAATTTTGAAAGACAAACCGGATCGAGTTAAAAAACTAAATGATTCTATGATGCAGTATGGTCAGGTAGCTAACTATCTTAAGAGTCACAATAAAATAATCGCAAATGTAATGATTATAACTATTGTTCAGCGATTTATGTTGTTTGCTACAACTTATTTTGTGTACAGGGCAATTGGACTTAAGGGGGGATCTGCGGTTGTTATTACCCTTCTTCAGGCGTCTATTTCGGTAGCCGTTGATATGTTGCCATTGCCAGGGGGAATGGGCATTTCTGAGAAGTTATTTAGCATCGTATTTTTACCTATTTTCGGTGCAAAGTTCTTGCTTCCAGGTATGGTGCTTAGCAGGGGGGTTTCATACTATGTACAATTGATGCTAAGTGCAGTTATGACTTTGGTTGCAAAATTGACCATTGGAAAAAACTATTTAAAAGATAAAATTTAAAACTTAAAATTTATTAAGAGATTCGGGCAGCGGCTAAGCTGCTGCCCGAATCTCTTTTTTTGTCGCAGTAAGTGAGTAAGTGAAAGTACGCCAGATATGGCAAAAAAAGATGCTGATGATGAAAACTTTTTCATCACCAGCACGCTGAATTTAGAATTTTTTATATTAGGTTTTGTGGATTGCCTTCTAGCCATTTTGCAATATTTTCAACAACTATGTGGGCTCTCTTTTCAAATGCTTGATGACTTGCAAATGCAATATGAGGAGTTACAATTGTATTTGGCGCATTTATAAGAGGATTATCTAGTGGTAGTGGTGGTTCAACATCAAATACATCGATGCCTGCACCTGCGATAGTGCCATTCTTCAATGCTTCAGCAAGTGCGTCAGTGTCTACAACTGGGCCTCTAGCAGTGTTAATTAGCATAGCAGTTGGCTTCATAAGTGATAGTTCTTCTTTTCCAATTAGACCAATAGTGTCTTTAGTCTGTGGCACGTGAAGTGATACGATATCAGAATTTTTTAGAACTTCTTCCATAGAAACCTGAGTTACGCCTTCAATATTTTTTACTGAGCGATTGTAAGCAATTACATTGCATCCAAAGGCGTTAGCAATTTTGGCAACTCTCTGACCGATTGCCCCAAGGCCTATAATTCCGAAAGTTTTACCAGCTAATTCAAATCCTACAAGACCATCTTTTGTTTCTCCAGCTCTACATCTTGCATCGCAAGGTAAGATGTTTCTAGCTAAATTGATTGCCATTGCAAAAACTATGTCGGCAACAGCAACAGTTGAATAACCAGAACAGTTGCAAACTGCAATATTATGTTCTTTGCAGTAATCTAAATCCACATGATCAACGCCTGTAAATGCGACACAAATCATTTTTAGATTTGGACAATGCTCCATAACATCTTTGCCGTATTTGAAGTTTGACAGTACTACGATATCTGCATCTTTGCTGCGTTCAATAAGTGTTTCTGTATCTTCAACTCTGTTGTCATAATATACAATATCGTGGCCAGCGGGTACGTATTTATTTACAGTTTCTTCCAGCGATTGTTTTGGTATACCAAGTGGCTCCAAAAATACAATTTTCATAAAACTATTCCTCCTTATTTATTGTAAACTAGTCAGCAATCTTTTTTATTTTTTTGCTTTTTCTCAATGTTAAAATATTGATAAATAGTGATGCATTAGCTAATGCAACTGAAATTGCTGATAGAGTAACAGCTGTTCTTACTAGTCCTTTCATGATAAACCTCCTTAGTTATTTTAAGTCTTTAAAGTTAAACTGGCTTTTGCCTGATGCGTAGTCTCCTACAATCTGACCTTGGCCATTTAATTTGTATTTATATGTTACAAGTCCGTCAAGACCTACTGGGCCGCGGGCATGTAATTTACTTGTGCTGATACCGACTTCTGCTCCAAATCCATATCTGAAACCATCTGCAAATCTTGTTGAGCAGTTGTGGTAAACTCCAGCAGAATCAACAAAATTCATAAAGTAATCAGCTTTTGACTGGTCTTTTGTAATAATACAATCTGTATGGTGAGAACCGTTGGTATTTATTTGATTTATGGCTTCATCTATGTCCTTAACAGATTTTACTGTCATTATGTAGTCTAGATATTCCTCGTTGTAGTCGCCTTCTCTCAGCTGGATTTTGTCTGTAATAGCAGGTACCAATGTGTCGTAGATGGCTTCGTTTACAAGGAGAGTTTCTAAAGTGTTACATGCTGCTACATATTGTGTTTTAGAGTCTTCTATGATTTTTAGCGCCATATCTATATCGGCATCTTCAGCGACATATATGTGGCAGATTCCGTCGGCGTGGCCCATTACAGGGATTTTAGAATTAGCCATTATGTATTGTACAAACTGGTTAGAGCCTCTAGGAATGACAAGGTCGATGGAGTCATGGCATTTTAGCAGTTCATCGATGTCTTGGCGAGTCTCGGCAAGTGAAGTAAAATATTTTGGTAAACCTGCGTTTATACCAGCTTGATATATTATATCAAATAAGGCTTTATTTGTATTTTTTGCTTCGCTGCCACCTTTTAAAATTGAACAGTTGCCACTTTTTACGCAAAGTGTTGATATTTGCACAAGGGCATCTGGACGTGATTCGAAGATAACTCCAATTACGCCAATAGGGCATGTTATTTTTGTTAAAACTAAATTTGCATCAAGTTCTCTTTTTAAAAGAACATTGCCAACTGGATCAGGTAGTCCGATTAAATCTTTGATACCTTGGATGCATACATCCAGTTTATCTTGATTGAATTTTAGTCTAGCTAAAATAGGAGCTGCAATATTATCTTTTTGCGCCTGCTCTAAGTCTTTTTTGTTAGCTTCAAAAATAATATCTTTATTTTCAAGTAAAGCATCTGCTATATTTTGAAGTGCTTTATTTCTTGTATTTTCATCAAGGGTAGCTAAAGTAAAGCTATCTTTTTTTGCAAGTCTAGCAATTTCTGAGTAGTTCATGGTTAAGTTATCCTTTCAAATAATTTTTTTATAAATGTTGAAACAGATTGAGGATCGGGTTCTTTATCTGTTGCGAGGACAAGGTAGTGATTGTAAAGGCCTTCGCAATTTTTAAAATCATTTAAATCCATTTTAAAGTTTATTAAATCTATAAATGTTAAAATATCTTCATTTATAAGCAGGATTTGTACTTCAAATTTATGGCCTTCAAATTTTGCGCTACATTGTGATTCGTCATCGTACATTTCGTAAAAAAATGGTTTACCTATTTTATTACCTGTAATAGTGAGTTTCTTTGTGGAAAGTTTTATTTTATCGATGATAAATTCATTTTCTCGGCCACAAGGAAATCCAAAGGCACACATGGCTCTATGCAAATCGCATTTTTTTAAAACGTCTAACAGTCTGTAGAGCTGTTTAACATCGTCTGAATTATGTAGTAAAATTTGACGCTCTAACTGAATATCTTTTGATAGAAGATATTGGGCGTATAAGTCAATGCTTTTTCCGCCGTCGATTTTGTCGGTGCGTTTATCCCATAAGCCCATAAAATTTTCCAAAGTTGTCTGTTTTAAGTTTGGCATAAATTTGCTAACAGGTGAATATTTTTTCACAACTCTATATAAGTCTAGATTGTATGGAACGTAGTTGTTTTTGACATTTAGATGTGTCATTCTCTTTTGCAAAAATGGCAAATCAAATGATGCCCCATTGTATGTTATAATACAATCTAAGCTGTTTAAAATATTGATGGTTTCCTCGATTACTTGGGCCTCATCGTCTAAACTCTCGGCAAATAGCTGTTTTACAAGGAGTGTACCATCCTCTAATGGAATTACAAAACCTGATAATATTAAGTTGTTTTTTTTAGGGCTAAGCCCAGTTGTTTCTATATCAAAAATACCAATTTTGGCATTTTTAAAATAAAAATCAAAAATCTTGTAGTCGAAGATTTTGTCTTCATATATTTCATTTAAAATTTTCATGTTTATATTGTACCATATAAATGGTATAATTGTTGCATATTTATGTTAGGAGTATAAAAAAATGAATATGTTAAGTAGTATAATAGATAAAAGCAGAAAAGTAGTTATAAAGATAGGAAGTAATGTGTTATCTACAGAAGAGGGTATGCCTAATAGAGAGGTAATTGAAAATATTGCAGATCAGGTAAATGAGCTTATGGCAAGAGGCAAACAGGTGATTATCGTTTCCAGCGGTGCTGGTATTTGTGGAGTTGGAGCGATAAACAAATGGAGCAGACGTAAGGATATTAATTACAAGCAGGCTCTTTGTGCTATTGGGCAAGTTGAACTAATGATGACTTACAAGGAATTTTTTGCAAAACACGATATACATGTTGGGCAGATTCTTTTGACTAAAGATGATTTTACTAGCAGTGAAAGAACGTTACATATTAGAAATACACTGTTTACGATGGTTGACGAAGGGGTTGTGCCAATTATAAATGAAAATGACAGCGTCAGCGTGGATGAAATAAAAATAGGAGACAATGACAATTTAAGTGCTCTGACAGGTAATCTTTGGAACACAGATGTTTTGATTATATTAAGCGATATAGATGGAATATTTGACAAGGATCCAAAAAAATATAAGGATGCAAAACTTATTGAAGAGGTTGTAGATGTTGATAAATTAGAAGAGGAAATAGATATTAGCGGCCTTAGCACTTTTGGTACAGGGGGTATAGCAACTAAAATTGAAGCTGCAAAAAAAGCGGGGACTTACGGTATACCTACTGTTTTATTAAATGGTAAAAAGAAAGATATTATTTTAAGCGCAGCAAATGGAGAAGAAAAGGGAACAGTATTTGTTTGGAAATAGATAATTTATAAAGGAGTTAGAAATATGAATATTGGTTTTTTAGGCGCAGGCAATATGGGTGGCGCAATTTTAAGAGGATATGTAAAAAGCGCAAAAAAAGAGGGAAACACTCTTTTGGTATTTGGCGTTAACCATGAGAAATTGAAAAAGACTTGCGAAGAAACAGGTGCCATTCCTTGTTATGAAATAGGGGAGCTAGTTGAAAAAAGCGATATATTTTTAATAGGTGTAAAACCAAACAAGTTTGAAGAGGTTATGCCAAAAATTGCAGAGTTTTATACAGACGATAAAATTTGTGTGTCTATGGCAGCTGGCATCAGTATAGATTTCATCCAATCGTATTTAGGCGATAAAGCTGCGATAACAAGGATTATGCCTAACACTCCAGCCCAGGTAGGCCTTGCAATGACTTCTGTATCGTTTAATAGCAATGTAAAGGAAGAAGATAAAAAAACACTTATGGATATTTTCTCTTCAATAGGAAAGGCAGAAGTGGTAGATGAAAAGTTAATACATACCGTTATAGGTGTAAGCGGCAGCAGCCCTGCGTATACATATATGTATATCGATGCTTTGGCGAAAACTGCATCTAAATATGGAATGTCATATGAACAGGCAAAGATTTTTGCAGCTCAAGCAGTTTTAGGTGCAGCTCAAATGGTGCTTCAAAGCGACTTGTCACCTGAGCAACTTCGTATAAATGTTTGTTCACCTGGGGGTACAACAATTGAGGCTGTAAATAAATTAAATGAACTTGGATTTGATGAAGTAGTTGAAAAAGGTTTTGTAGCCGCTATGGAAAAATCAAAGAAAATGGAAAACTAAAGGAAGGGTAGTAGAGAAAAATGACTTTTAATGAAAAAACAATATCTAGTGAGATGATTTATGAAGGTGCGATACTTAATTTACGCAGAGACGAAGTTTTGGTAAAAGACGGCAGTCATTCTTACAGAGAAATTATTGAACACAACGGTGGCGCAGTTGCAGTAGCTCTTACAGATGAAAATGAAGTGGTGCTAATTAAACAGTTTAGAAAACCTATGGAAAAGGACATGATTGAGCTTCCAGCAGGTAAAATTGAAAAGGGCGAGGATACAAAGGAAACTATAGTTAGAGAACTTAAGGAGGAAACTGGTTATATAGCGGGAAATGTTAAACTTATGGCGGAGTTTAATCCTTCAGTTGGATATACTAGTGAAACTCTATATATTTACCTTGCGACTGATTTAACTCCAGGAGAAACTGAATTTGACGAGCATGAGGCAATAGATATGTTTAAAGTTTCACTTGATGAGGCTATTAAGATGGTAATTGACGGAAAAATTACAGATGGCAAAACTATTGCAGGTTTACTTTTGACAAAATACCATATTTAGGATAATATTTATTGTAAACCAAAAATATAAGTTTAGGATGGAAGGATATGTATATAGATCAATTTATTTTTTATTTAAAAAATGAAAAAAAGATGTCAGAAAACTCTCTTGCAGCGTATAAAAGGGATGTTTTAGATTTTGAAAAATATTGTAGCAAAGCGGGAAAAGACAATATTTTAGACGTTACAAATGCGGATGTTGTCTCCTATTTACTTGCACTTAAAGAGGAAGGTAAATCTGCGGCTACAGTTAATCGCAAATTGTCGTCAATTAGATCTTTATACAAGTACTTCAATGAAAAGGGTATGGTAAACACCAATCCTACTGCTAATATTAAATCACCTAGAGTTGAGCGAAAAGAAATTTCTTATCTTACAGTTGAAGAGGTAAACAAACTATTATCTGCTCCGGATAATACTTTAAAAGGAAAGCGAGATAGGGCTATATTTGAATTACTTTATGCTACAGGTATAAGAGTAAATGAACTAGTTGCAGCTAATATCGAAGATGTAAATTTACGAATCGGTTTTTTCGCTTGTCCAGGAGAGTATGGCAGAGCAAGGATAGTTCCTCTTGGCAGACCTGCTAGAGAAGCTATAGAAAATTATCTTGAAGATGCAAGAGATATGTTTGTAAAAAATAATAGAAAAGAACAGGCTTTGTTTGTAAATTATTATGGTAAACGTATGACTAGACAAGGATTTTGGAAACTTTTAAAAACTTATGGAAAAAAAGTTGGAATTGAAGATAAGATTACTCCGCATATTTTAAGGAATTCTTTTGCTGTTCATATGATACAAAATGGAGCGGATTTAAAATCACTACAGGAATTACTAGGTCATGAAGATATAGCAGCAACTCAAATTTATCTTTCTGCTACTAAAAACAGGATTAAGGACGTTTACGATAAGACTCATCCAAGAGCTTAAACTTTAAGAATTTAAGAAAGAGGAAAAAGTATGACGATTAAAGTTATTTATTTATGTGGGATAATATATCTAATAGCATTTTTGATAACTTTGGCGCTTGTACCAGCAAGTATAAATTTAGCACATAAGATAGGAGCTATTGATATTCCCAAAGATAATCGCAGAGTACATACTAAACCTATCCCACGTATAGGTGGGGTGGCTATATTTTTAGCTATTACGGTCTCAGCTATTATAGCTAGTGGCATGGGATTATTTGTACCTGGAGCTATTGACAGAACAAATGGTCTTGCAGATATAACTTGGGATTTAGACTTCATTATGGGAGGAAAATTAAATCCTATGTTAGGGGTCGTATTTGGCGGAGCAATTATTTTTATAGTTGGATTTATAGATGACTTAAAAAATATGAAGCCAATAGTAAAATTGATTGGTCAGATAGTTGCAGCATCTTTTGTATATGCTATAGGCGTGCGAATTGAATTTTTATCTGTAATGTTTGGTCATGGCAGAACAGATTTATCTGAAATTATTTGCTATTTAGTTACAGTTATTTGGCTAGTAGCGATTACAAATACTATAAATCTAATAGATGGATTGGATGGATTGGCGGCTGGAGTTGTTGCAATTGCATCTCTTTGCATAGCATATGTAGCATATATATTTGGATATTACCTTGGAGTTTTCCCTATGCTAGCTATTGCAGGTGGAGCTCTTGGATTTTTACCATATAATTTCTACCCAGCTAAAACTTTTATGGGAGATTGTGGATCGCAATATTTAGGATTTATGCTGGCTAGTTTCTCCATTTTGGGCACTGTAAAGAGTGCAACAGTAGTAGCGGTTTTAATACCTAGTTTGGCACTTTTCCTACCTATTATCGATACATTGCTGGCTATAGTTAGAAGATGGATCAATGGTAAACCAATTATGCAGGCGGATAAAGGCCACTTACATCACAGATTGTTAAGATCAGGAATGGGTCAACGTCGCACTGTACTTTGTCTTTACGGCGTGTGTGGTATTATGGGCGTTGCAGCAGTATTGTTAAGTAGAGAACTTTATGTTGAGACATTAGGACTTATAGCGGTGGCATTGTTATTTGGATATGTAGTTTTAACTGATGCAAATAGGACTAAACCACATTTAAAAGAAGAACCAAAAGATGAAAAAATTACGGAAAATAAACAGTAAATATGTTTTATGTGAAGTAAATGTGATGAAAAATTGAATAAAAAATGATGAAATATGGGCTAAAGTGAAGTTTTGTGATACTAAAATGAACTTTAGCTCATTTTTATTGCGCGTAAAGTGACATGATGGTAACATAACAACTGTCGAAAAAAGAAGTAAGTTATTATAGAAATTTATATATATGGAGATAAATTATGAAAAAGTTTTTAAGTTTAACATTAGCAGTAATTATGACAGTATCGTGTGTATTTGTATCAGCGCAATCAGCAAGTGCAGCAGAAATAGAAGTTGCATCTGTAAAAAATGTTAAGGCAGAGCTTTATGCAAGCAATCAGGTTACTGTTTCTTGGAAAAAAAGCACAAGTGCAAGAGGTTACCAAGTTTATGAAAAAGTTGGTAGCAAATATAAAAAGATTAAAACTATTTCAAAGAACAGTACAACTTCATATAGAGTAAAAAAAGTTTCAAAGGGTAAAACACATACATATGCTGTAAGAGCATACAAAAAGGTTAATGGAAAATATTATTACTCAAAATTAAACTCAGATAAAATATACGTACCAAAAGTATTAAGAAGAAGTACAAAAGGATTTGAAAAGACTACAGCTGGTAAATTAATTAGAACAGCGAAATCAAAATTAGGTGCAAGCTATGTTAGTGGAGCTTCTGGTCCAAATAGATTTGACTGTAGTGGATATGTTTACTACGTAACAAACAAGTCAAAAGCTTCTACTAAAAAGATTAAGAGAACTTCTGCTTCTGGTATGTGGGGCAACCTAAAGAAATACAGCATAGGCACAAAGAGTTTATCAAAAGCACAACCTGGAGATATCGTATTTACTGATTCAATGGGTACAGGAAGAATAACTCACGCTGCATTTTATTACGGGGATGGCAAGTATATCCATGCTACTAATCCAAGAACAGATGTTGCTGTAACTAGTGCTAGATACTACGGAAAAGTAAAAGGAATTGTAAGACTTCCAAATTTATAAAATTTTAGACTACTATAAAAGAGCTATTTCAGGTAGATAACCTACTTGAAATAGCTCTTTTGTTTTGAGTTGATATTAATTTATATGATTATAAAATATCGATATATTCGCCAGCTAGAGCTTTGTTCATACTTCTAACAGCGCAGAATTTACCACACATTGAACATGAATCATCGTGTTCTGGTTTTCTTTCATCACGAATCGCTTTAGCTGTTTCTGGATCTATTGCGCATTCCCATTGTTTTTCCCAATCAAGTTCTCTTCTTGCATCAGCCATTTCATCGTCGATTTCACGAGCACCTCTAACGCCTTTTGCAATATCAGCAGCGTGAGCAGCGATTTTAGAAGCGATAATCCCCTGTTTTACATCGTCAACATTTGGTAGTGCAAGATGTTCTGCAGGAGTTACATAACATAAAAATGCAGCGCCAGCAGCTGCGGCAACAGCACCGCCAATAGCAGAAGTGATGTGGTCATAACCTGGAGCGATATCAGTTACGATAGGTCCAAGCACGTAGAATGGCGCACCATTACAAATTGTCTGCTGAACTTTCATATTTGCTTCAATCTGATCTAGTGGAACATGACCAGGGCCTTCAACCATAACCTGAACATCTTTTTCCCAAGCTCTCTTAGTTAATTCACCTAATCTAACTAGTTCTTCAATCTGGCATACATCAGTAGCATCTGCAAGACAACCAGGTCTGCAAGCATCACCTAGAGAAATAGTAACGTCGTGTTCTCTACAGATATCTAAGATTTCATCGTAGTATTCGTAGAATGGGTTTTCTTCTCCTGTCATGCTCATCCAAGCAAATACTAAAGATCCACCTCTTGAAACGATATTAGTTTTTCTCTTATGTTTTTTGATCTGTTCAATAGTGTGTCTTGTAATACCGCAGTGAAGAGTTACAAAGTCTACACCATCTTCAGCATGTAGTCTGATTACATCTAGAAAATCCTGAGCAGTAAGTGTTGCAAGATCTCTCTGATAATGGATAACAGAGTCGTAAACAGGTACAGTACCAATCATTGCTGGACATTCTGAAGTTAGCTTTCTACGGAATGGAATAGTGTCTCCGTGAGATGATAAGTCCATAATAGCATGTGCTCCCATATTAACGGCTTCCATTACTTTTTTCATCTCTACATCGTAATCTTTACAGTCTCTTGAAACACCTAGGTTTACATTGATTTTAGTTTTTAGCATAGAACCTACGCCTTCAGGGCTGATGCATTTGTGGTTTTTGTTTGCACAAATTGCAACTTTACCTTCAGCAACTAGTGGCATTAGTTCTTCAACTGTCATACGTTCTTTTTCAGCTACGATTTCTAGTTCAGGTGTTACAATACCTTTTCTAGCAGCTTCCATCTGTGTTTTATACTCTCTCATTTTTTCCTCCTTAGTTTGTTTACAATGGATTGAGTAAAAACACCGATTTACGATTGATAATATTTAATTATTAGTCGATTAAATCGGCGCCTCTGGCATTTGGTGCCAGTAAGTAAGTTTACTTTTTTTATAGCGATATAAGGTGGTGCCCCCAATCTACCGCTTTTGTAAAATAAAAAAGATGGCTTAACCTTTTGGTTTTGCCATCTAAAATGTTCATAATATATATATTAATTGCATTCCTACGGTGGCATTATCCACATCAGGTATATGGGTCGAAATAATTTCCTCTCAGCTGTTAAGCTCCCCAAGCATATTTTCTTTTTACCTTTAAATTAAACCACTTTATATTTAATCTGTCAACCTGTTAAAAAAATTTAGATAAAGTTAAAAATTTTACTTGCAAATAGATAATAGGTATGCTATTATGAATTGGTTAGTACGGGCGGTCCTCTGAATACAATAAGGTATCAAGAACGTCTTTGGAGAGAGGAGGAGAAATACCAATGGATATTTTAACTGCGATTACAAACGAATATAAGAAAACTGATATTCCTGCATTTAATGTTGGTGATACTGTAAGAGTACACATCAAAATCAAGGAAGGTTCAAGAGAAAGAATCCAGGTTTTCGAAGGATTTGTATTAAAGAAACAGAATGGTGGAGTTTCAGAAACTTTCACAGTAAGAAGAATTGCATCTGGAGTAGGTGTTGAAAAAACATTCCCATTGCATTCACCAAAAATTGATAAAATTGAAGTAGTAAGAAGAGGTAGCGTAAGAAGAGCTAAACTTAACTACATGCGTGAAAGAACAGGAAAAGCTGCTAAGATTAAAGCTGCTAAAGAAGACAAATAAACGCGAAATTGAAGGACCTATAGTAGGTCCTTTTATTTTAATAAAAAGGAGAAATTATGTTAGGAACAATAAACTGGTATCCAGGACATATGAAAAAAACCAGAGAGCTTATACAGGCTAACTTAAAACTGGTTGATATAGTAATTGAAGTAGTAGATGCACGTATACCTTCATCAAGTCGTAATCCTATTATCGATGAACTTGTAAAAGGTAAAGATAGAATTATCGTTTTAAATAAAAGCGACTTAGCCGACAGTGTGCAAAACGAAAAATGGACAGAAAAGTTTAAAGAAGATGGATATTATGTATTAAGTATGAACTGTATGACTGGTATAGGAGTAAAACAGTTATTTAAACTTTTAGAAAAAATCCAAGACGAAAAAAATAGTGAAAGAACAAGAAAAAAGAATTTAAGAATTATGATTGTAGGTGTGCCAAATGTTGGTAAGTCTTCACTTATAAATAGACTTACAGGTAAAAAGAGCACACAGACAGGAGATAGACCAGGTGTAACAAAGGGAAAGCAGTGGCTAACTTTGAAAAACGGCATGCAGCTTTTGGACACTCCAGGTATTTTGTGGCCTAAATTTGAGGACCCGAAAGTAGGTATTGACCTTGCCTTTTGTGGTTCAATCAAAGACGAAATCATTCCGCAAGATGAACTTTGCTTAGAGCTAATAACTTGGCTACAAGAACATTACCCAGAGGAGCTAAAGCAAAGATACAAGCTAGATGAGTTAGGAGAAATGCCTCTTGATACTATGGAAGCCATTGCTGCTAAAAGAGGATTTATCATGTCAGGCAAGCGCATAGATTACGAAAGAACTGCACGAACAGTTATGGATGAGTTTAGATCCGGCGCCATAGGCAAAATTACTTTAGAGGTTGTAAAGTGAAAAGAATAGAAAAGCAAAAACTTTTGTTGGAGGAGATGTTGACTTATGAGCGACAGCTTTGGGAACAAGGCTACGATATTGTCGCTGGAGTAGATGAAGTCGGCAGGGGGCCTCTTGCAGGTCCAGTAGTAGCGGCTGCTGTTGTGCTGCCACAAGATTTTAGTATTTTAGGGATTAATGATTCGAAAAAGGTTACTGAGAAAAAAAGAGAAGAACTATTTCCCATTATCAAGGAAGAGGCTGTAGCTTACGGCATCGGCATTGTGGATCATCAAGTTATCGATGAAATAAACATACTTGAAGCTACAAAAATTGCCATGAAAAAAGCTATAACTAATTTAAAAATTGACCTTGAAAAAAAGACGGGAAAAAGTTTAAAATATATCCTAATCGATGCATTGACATTGGATATTGATGTGCCTCAGATGGGAATGGTAAAAGGCGATGCGAAGAGTGTTAGCATTGCTGCTGCTTCTATCATTGCAAAGGTTACAAGAGACCATATGATGATCGATTACGATACAAAGTATCCTGGATACAGTTTCGCATCAAATAAAGGATACGGAACTAAGGCTCACTACGAGGGGTTAGATAGTTTGGGCATGTGTCCGATACACAGAAAAACATTTTTGAAAAAATATAGCAAATAGTAGAAAGGACGTGAGCACTAGATGAGAATCGACAAAATACTAGAAAAGAAAATGACTTTTTCATTTGAGGTATTCCCACCTAAAAATGATCAGCCATTAGAACCATTAAAGGAAACTTTAGATGAACTTGCCAAGTTTAAACCTGACTTTATCAGCGTAACTTATGGAGCAGGCGGCACAAATAAAGGTAGAAACAATGAAGTCTGCATGGAAATATTAGATAGAGATATTAACTTGATGTCTCATTTTACATGTATTGGAAACAGCCAAGAAGATGTACTTGCTAGAGTTAAAAAGTTTGAAGGCATGGGCGGTGAAAATCTTTTAGCTTTAAGAGGAGATTTACCAGAAGGATGGCAAGGAACAGGTGGATATTACAAGCATGCTGATAGCTTGATTGAAGCACTAACTGAACATTTCCCAGATATGTGTCTTGCGGGAGCTTGTTATCCAGAAAAACATATAGAAGCAAAAACTTTTGACAGCGATATTGCACATATGAGATCTAAACAGAACAATGGAGCAAAATTCTTTGTATCCCAGCTTTGCTACGATACAGAAGCTTTTGAAAAATTTATGATTAAATGTGAAAAAGCTGGTATAACAGCACCTATTATTGTTGGAGTTATGCCTGTACTTTATAAACATGGGGTGCTTCGTATGACTACTTCAAATGGATGCTCTATTCCGGCTGAGCTTGCTGATATTATCGGCAAATACGGAGAAAAACCAGAAGAATTTAAAAAGGCTGGTAAGGAGTATACAAAGGAACTTATTTACAAGTATATGAGTCTTGGTATCGATGGTCTTCATGTATATTCATTAAACAAATATAAGGATCTAGCTGAGATTATCAATGACTCAGGGATTAGAGGATCTTTCGAGTTAAAGAAATAGGAAGCAATAAAATTGGTTCCAACAGCTAAAACAAAATATTTATTGACACATAAGGGGTCAATGATATAAGATAAAAATAGATAAGAGCTTTGATTACTGACGGATTTTTTGTGGATAACCACAGGGAAATCAAAGTTATATGAGCCGACCGTCTGGGCAGTATTTGTATAACAGCAGATACTGCCCTTTTTTAGATAACAAGGAGGATATAAAAATGGATTTTAAATCAGATATACAGATTGCTCAGGAAAACGTGCCTAAAAAAATTAGCGAAGTAGCAAAAGAAGCAGGCATTGATGAAAAATATGTTGAACTTTATGGCAATTACAAAGCAAAAGTAGACTATAACATCTTAGAAGAAAGAAAAGATGTTAAAGATGGAAAACTTATTTTAGTTACTGCAATCACTCCAACTCCAGCAGGTGAAGGTAAGACAACTACTACAGTAGGTCTAGCAGATGGTATGAAAAAAATCGACAAAGATGTTTTCGTAGCTTTGAGAGAACCTTCACTAGGACCTGTATTTGGTATTAAAGGTGGAGCTGCTGGTGGCGGATATGCTCAGATAGTTCCTATGGAAGATATCAACCTACATTTCACAGGTGATATGCATGCGATTGGAGCTGCAAACAACTTACTTGCAGCAATGCTAGATAACCATATTCACCAGGGCAATGCTCTTGGTATCGACACAAGAAAAATCACTTGGAAGAGATGTGTTGATATGAATGACAGACAGCTAAGAAATGTTGTTGATGGTCTAGGTGGCAGAGTAAATGGAGTTCCTCGTGAAGACGGATTTGATATTACTGTAGCAAGTGAAATTATGGCTATTTTATGTCTTGCAAAAGATATTGACGATTTAAAAGAAAGAATTTCAAAAATCGTAGTTGGATATAATTTTGAAGGAAATCCAGTAACTGCTGGAGATTTAAAGGCTCAGGGCGCTATGACAGCATTATTAAAAGATGCCCTAAAACCTAACCTAGTTCAGACACTAGAACATACACCAGCATTTGTACACGGTGGCCCATTTGCAAATATCGCTCATGGATGTAACTCAATTATGGCTACACGTATGGCTCTAAAAATGGCTGACTATGTAATTACAGAAGCAGGTTTTGCCGCAGACTTAGGTGCAGAAAAATTCTTGGATATCAAGTGTCGTATGGCTGGATTAAAACCATCAGCAGTAGTAGTTGTTGCAACTGTTAGAGCACTTAAAAACCACGGCGGTGTAGCTAAGGAAGATTTAAATAACGAAAACCTTGAAGCTCTAGAAAAAGGTTTACCAAACCTACTACAGCACGTTGAAAATATTACACAGGTATACAAATTACCTTGCGTAGTTGCTATTAACGCATTCCCAACTGATACTAAGGCAGAACTAGATCTAGTAGAAGAAAAATGTAAGGAACTAGGTGTAAATGTTGCTCTATCAGAAGTTTGGGCTAAAGGTGGAGAAGGCGGTATCGCACTAGCTAAAGAAGTTGTTGAACTATGCGAAAAAGAAAATGACTTCCAGTTTGCTTACGATGTTGATTTAAGCATCGAAGAAAAAATCGAAGCTATCGCTAAAAAAATCTACAGAGCTGATGGTGTAAACTTTACTAAGGCAGCTAAAAAAGAAATCGCTGAATTAGAAAAATTAGGATTTGGAGATATGCCAATTTGTATGGCTAAAACACAGTACAGTTTTGCTGATGATCCTAACCTAAAGGGAGCACCTAGAGGATTTGAAATCACTGTTAAAAAAGTTAAAGTATCAGCAGGAGCTGGATTTATAGTTGCTTTAACAGGAGATATTATGACTATGCCTGGATTACCAAAAGTACCAGCAGCAGAAAAAATCGATGTAGACAATACTGGTAAAATTTCTGGATTATTCTAATAAAATATTGATATAACTAAGCGTTCTGTACAAATAGAACGCTTTTTCTTTGCAATAATCTATTGAAAAAATCTTGATTTTACAATAGAATGTATCGGTGAGACTATTTCACAAAGCTTAAAATAAAAAAGTTTTAAGAACCTGTAAAAAGGTATAAATAAATATACGTGATTAAGGAAGGGGTATAAAAGCATGTATGATGTAATCATAATAGGTGCAGGAGTAGTTGGTTCAGCAGTTGCTAGAGAACTTAGCAGATACAACTGTAAAGCTTGCGTTATAGAAAAAGAAGTAGATGTTTGCTGCGGCACATCTAAAGCTAATAGCGGTATAGTGCACGCAGGATATGACGCAAAACCAGGGAGCTTAAAAGCTCAGCTAAACCGTGCAGGAAATAAAATGATGAAGGATTTATCAGAAGAACTGGATTTTGCATACGAAAATACAGGATCTTTTGTTGTATGTACAAAGGAAGAAGATATTTCTAAACTTGAAGCGCTTTTAGATAAAGGCCATGAAAATGGTATTGAAGGATTAGAAATTATTATAGATAGAAAAAGAATTTTCGACATGGAACCAAATCTAGCAGATGAAGTAGTTGCAGTATTATACGCACCTACTGCTGGTATCGTTTGTCCATTTAACTTAAATATCGCCTTAGCCGAAAATGCAAACACTAATGGAGTTGAGTTTAAGTTTAATACTGAAGTTAAGGAAGTATTTAAAGATGGAGAAACTTGGACTGTTAAAACTGATAAAGAAGATTTAACTGCAAAGGTAGTTGTAAATGCAGCTGGAGTTTATGCTGATAAAATACACAATATGGTATCCGAAGAAAAGATAAATATAGTTCCTCGTAAGGGAGAATATTATCTATTAGACAAAAGCGAAGGACAACATGTTAAGCGTACAATTTTTGCATTGCCAAACGAATACGGCAAGGGAGTTTTGGTAACTCCTTCTGCTGAGGGGAATTTGATTATAGGGCCTACAGCTCACGATATCGAAGATAAAGAAGGTATTAACACTACTGTAAGCGGACTTATGGAAGTAAAAACTAAGGCGGCTCTTAGTGTAAAAAATATTGCAATGGATAAGGTGATTACCACTTTTGCAGGACTTCGTGCTCACGAAGGTGGAGATGATTTTATCATAGGTGAAGTAAAAGATGCACCAGGAGTATTTGACTGCGCAGGCATTGAATCACCAGGATTAACAAGTGCACCAGCTATTGGAGTTATGGTAGCGAATATGATAAAAGAAAAGCTAAACTTAGAAGAAAATAAAAACTTCAACGGCAAAAGAAAAGGTATTACTTCTATGGAAAAACTTTCAATGGAAGAATACAGCCAGCTTATAAATGAAAATCCCCAGTATGGAAATATTATATGCAGATGCGAAACTGTATCCGAAGGCCAGATAGTCGAATCAATAAATAGACCTATTGGCGCAACTACTATGGATGGAGTAAAACGCAGAACAAGAGCAGGTTTAGGCAGATGTCAGTCAGGATTTTGCGGCCCTAAAGTTATGGAAATACTTGCAAGAGAAACAGGTAAATCAATTTTAGAAATAACTAAAGACGGGGCTAATTCAAAGATGTTAGTAGGAATTACAAAATAGGAGGGTCACATGAAACAATATGAATTAGTAATAATAGGCGGTGGCCCAGCAGGTTTAGCAGCTGCCGTATCAGCCAAAGAAAATGGAATAGACGATATCCTTATTTTAGAAAGAGACGATAAATTAGGTGGTATTTTAAATCAGTGTATCCACAACGGATTTGGATTACATAGATTTAACGAAGAACTTACAGGTCCAGAGTACGCCGCAAGATATATATCTAAAGTTTTAGAACTAAAAATACCATATAAATTAGACACTATGGTAATCGATATAAACAAGGAAAAAGAAATCGTATATATCAACAAGGAAGACGGCATTTGTAAGATAAAAGCATCAGCGGTAATCTTGGCAATGGGATGCAGAGAAAGACCGAGAGGCGCTATAAATATTGCAGGATACAGACCAGCAGGTATTTACACTGCGGGAACAGCTCAGCAGCTAGTAAATCTACAGGGATTGCTTCCAGGTAAAGAAGTGGTCATCCTAGGATCAGGAGATATTGGTCTAATAATGGCAAGACGTATGACTCTTGAAGGTGCAAAAGTAAAAGCAGTCTTAGAAGTTATGCCTTATTCGGGAGGACTTAAAAGAAATATAGTGCAGTGCTTAGACGACTATGACATTCCTCTTATGCTATCTCACACAGTAGTTGAAATCAATGGCAAAGACAGAGTAGAAGGAGTTGTAATTGCAGAGGTTGACGAAAACAGACAAGCTATTGCAGGCACAGAAACCTATATTCCTTGCGACACATTGCTTTTATCTGTGGGTCTATTGCCAGAAAACGAGCTTTCAAAAAATGCAGAGGTTGAAATCAATCGTTTAACTAGCGGCCCATTTGTTGACGAGTCCCTTGAAACATCAGTTGAAGGCATATTTGCATGTGGCAATGTGCTTCACGTACATGACTTAGTTGACTTTGTTTCTGAAGAGGGAGCTTTAGCAGGAATGTGTGCTTCTCGCTTTATAAACGGTTCTCTAGAAAAAAGTTCAAAGAGTATCAAACTTTTGTGCGAAAATGGAGTAAAATATACTGTTCCAACTAAAATCGACAAAAATAGAGTAAAAGATGGTGGAGTGACTATTAGCTTTAGACCAGCTGGAGTGTACAAAAAATGCGAAGTAGTACTAAAAGCCGGAGATGAAGTAATCGCTTCTAAAAAAAGACCTGTAGTAGCTCCAGGTGAAATGGAAAAAATCACACTTAATTGTGAGATGTTAGACAAAATAAATTCAAATGATGAAATAAAAGTATTAATTAAGGAGGGCAAATAATTATGGAAAAGAAAAATTTAACATGTATCAATTGCCCTATAGGATGTCAGCTAGAGGTTACTTTAGATGGTGAGCAGATTGTTGAAATAACAGGCAATACTTGTAAACGTGGAGAAGTTTATGCCAGAACTGAATTAACTGATCCAGTTAGGGTTATAACAACTACTGTTAGAGTGAGAGGCGATAAGCTTGAAATGGCAGCAGTGAAAACCAACGCAGCCATTCCTAAGAAAATGATTTTCGATGCTATGGCGGCTATAAACAAGGTGAAAGTAGAAGCACCAGTTAAAATTGGCGATGTGATTATCGAGGATTTGTTTGGTCTAGGTGTTGATGTTGTGGCGACATCTAATGTAAAATAATTTTTAGGGAGGCAGTAAAATGGCGAATAAATTGACAGGCAAGGAAGTGGCAGCAGCTATTACTGAAAATTTAGTAGCAAGATGTGAAGCTTTGGACGAAAAAGGTGTAACTCCAACTTTAGCAATAGTGAGAGTAGGTGAAAATCCTTCGGATTTGGCTTACGAAAGAGGTGCAACAAACAGAGCAGCTAAAGTAGGTGTAGACTTGGAAAAAATTGTTTTAGAGGAGTCTGCTATTACTGAAGATGTTGTTTCTGAAATCGAAAAGTTAAATGAAGATAATGCTATTGACGGGGTGCTTATTTTAAGACCTTTGCCAAAGCACATTGACGATGATGTTGTTAGAAATGCACTTGCAAAAGAAAAAGATGTAGATGGTATTGGCGATGAGGCAATGGCTGGAGTGTACAGCGGCAAAGACTTAGGATATCCACCATGTACAGCAGCAGCTTGTATAGAAATACTTAAGCATTATGGTATCCCTATGGCGGGCAAGAGAGCAGTAGTTGTAGGAAGAAGTCTAGTAATCGGCAGACCTGTTGCTATGATGCTTATGAAAGAAAATGCAACTGTAACAATTTGTCATACAAAGACAGAAAACATGGATGAAATCGCAAGAGAAGCTGATATTGTAATTGCAGCAGCAGGCAGAGCAAATACAGTTAGCAAAGAGTTTGGCAGAGCTGGCCAGACAATTATCGATGTTGGCATCAATGTTGATGAAGATGGCAATATGGTAGGAGATGCAGATTTTGATGGACTATTTGATGTTGTAGAAAACATTACACCAGTTCCAGGTGGAGTTGGTGGAGTAACTACTTCTATCTTAATGAAACATGTAATAGAGGCAGCAGAAAAATCTTGCGGCAACTAGTTTGAAATAATTAATAGATTGATTAGGCAGATTGGAAATTTTCTTCCAATCTGTTTTTATATATTGTATTTTGGGTAAGTATGATATAATTAGACACGTGAAGATTTTAAGAGGAGGAGTTTTAGAGATGAAAAAAATTGTTGCATTAGCTACGGCTATTCTAATTACTTTAGTTGGATTTACATCTTGTGGTACAAAAGCAGATCCAGTAGATGTAAATGTTATGGCACTTAAAGGGCCAACTGCTATGGGTATGGTTAAGTTTATGAAAGATGTAGATGACAAAGCTATCGATGATAACAACTACAACTTTGAAATTGCATCTGCTATTGATGAAGTTACACCAGCTTTAGTTAAAGGGGAAGTTGATATTGCAGCAGTTCCTGCAAACATGGCTTCAGTACTTTACAACAATCAGGATAAAAATATTCAGGTTTTAGCAGTAAACACACTTGGTGTACTTTACATCTGTGAAACTGGAGACAGCGTAAAAACTGTAAAAGACTTAAAAGGCAAGACTATTTATGCAAGCGGCAAGGGAGCAACTCCTGAATACGCATTAAATTACATCCTTGAAGGAAACGGATTAGTACCAGGCAAAGATGTAAAAATAGAGTGGAAAAGTGAGCATTCCGAATGTGTAGCAGCTATTGCTAAAGACGAAAATGCAATTGCAATGTTACCACAGCCATTTGTATCAGCAGCACAGGTTAAAAATCCTAAGATAAATGTTGCACTTGATCTAACAAAAGAATGGGATAGTTTACAGGAAGAAAAAGATGATAGCACATTGATTACTGGAGTTGTAGTTGCTAGAAAAGATTTTATTGAAAAAAATCCTGAAGCTGTAGAAGCATTTTTAGAAAACTACAAGAAGTCAGTTGATTATGTAAATGAAAATACAGAAGATGCAGCTAAATTAGTTGGGGAATACGATATCGTTCCAGCTAAAGTTGCTGAAAAAGCATTGCCACAGTGCAATATCGTATTGCTAACAGGCGATGAAATGGAAGATAAACTTTCAGGTTACCTTGAAATTTTAGCTAAACAAAATGCAAAAGCTGTAGGCGGCAAGGTTCCTGAAGATGATTTTTACTACGGAACAGAGGACTAATCATTGATAAAAAAGAGAAAAATAGCCTTATGGGCTGTAGCCTTTTGGCTAATTGTTTGGGAAATAGCAAGTATATCAATAGGGCAGGAGATACTTTTAGTATCTCCTGTTGATGTGTTAATAAAACTAAAAGATTTAATTGTAGAAGCTGAGTTTTGGCACGCTATAGGGTTTACCCTTATAAGGATAATAGGCGGATTTTTATTGGCATTAGTTTTAGGGCTAATTTTTGCAATAGTCTCTGTGCGCTACAGATTTATCAGAGAACTTTTAGAACCTTTTATAAGAACCATAAAAGCCATTCCTGTAGCATCATTTATAATCTTAGTGCTAATTTGGATTTCATCAGCAAATCTGTCAATCGTAATATCATTTTTAATGGTGTTTCCAATTATCTACACCAACATTTACGAGGGAATAGTGCAAACGGATGCTAAGATGATAGAAATGGCTGATGTTTTTAAGATGGACTTAAAGCAGAGAGTTAGATATATCTATTGCTCCCAGGTGATTCCCTATTTGCAAAGCGCTTGCTCAATTTCTCTTGGCATGTGCTGGAAGGCGGGAATTGCAGCGGAAGTTATCGGTATGCCAGATAATTCTATAGGAGAAAATCTTTACAACGCCAAAATATTTTTCGACACACCATCTCTTTTCGCATGGACGGTAGTTATTATTTGCATAAGCATAATCTTTGAAAAGCTGTTTATGAAACTTATAAGCATGTATATTGAAAAATTGGAAAGGGCGTTATAGTATGGAAAACACAATAAAACTTGACCATATATGCAAAAGCTATGAGGGCAAACAGGTGCTAAATGATTTTAGCTGTGAGATAAAAAAGCACCACGTCAACTTTATAATGGGTCCTTCAGGTAGAGGCAAAACTACACTTTTAAACTTGCTTATGGGTATTGAAAAAGCTGATAGTGGCAGTATTACAGGAATGACAGATATGGCTGTTGCTGCTGTGTTTCAAGAAGATAGGCTCTGTGAAAACTTAAGCGTTTCGTCTAATATCCACATGGTTCACAACAATTTAAAAGGCCAGGCGAAAAACGATTTTATTGAAGAGGTTAAAGTATTTTTAAATAAAACGGGACTTGGAGATATTGCAGCTAATCTAGTTAAAACATTATCTGGAGGCATGAAGAGAAGAGTCTCTATTTTAAGATGTATTTTAGCAAATGGGGATATTTTGTTTTTTGACGAGGCTTTAAAAGGTTTGGATAAAGAGTCGGAACAGCAGTTTATGGAAGTTATTTTGCCATATCTAAAGGATAAGACTGTGATTTGGGTTACTCACGATGAGACTCAAAGAAAATATTTTGATAATATTCATATGATCAGATTATAAAAAAAGAGTTACAAAATCATGTAACTCTTTTTAATATGGAGGCGACACCCAGATTTGAACTGGGGAATAAAAGTTTTGCAGACTTCTGCCTTACCACTTGGCTATGTCGCCATAATTGGCTAGGGTAGCAGGATTCGAACCTGCGCATGACGGAATCAGAATCCGTTGCCTTACCGCTTGGCGATACCCCAACAACATGCTTCTTATTTATTCGTTTCAGCTTTACTAATGTAACATATATTTAAAAAAATATCAATAGATTTTTTGCTAAAACAATATTTCATTTTAAATATGTTTAAAATATTGACCTAATCAAATAAAAAAGCTATAATTAATTATTACAATTTTATAGAGCGATGAAAAAGAGGAGTAAAAAAATAGCCCCTACAGAGACAGAAATTCGTGGCTGAGAGATTTCTGGGATAAGCGTTTTTTGAAGGTTGCTTTGGAGCTTACTATTACTAAAGTGCTGAAATTAGATATCTAATTTCGGAATAAAGGTGGTACCGCGGAAATATATCCGTCCTTTAAGTAGGACGGATTTTTTTATTGATATTTTTTACAGGAGGTTAAACATGGAAAAGAATTTAGCTAAAACTTACAATCCCCATGAATTTGAAGATCGTATATACAATCAGTGGGAAACTAAAGGAGCATTTCGTGCTGAAATAGATAAGGATAAAAAACCATTTACAATTGTGATGCCACCACCAAACATCACAGGACAACTACATATGGGACATGCTCTTGACCAGACATTGCAGGATGTACTAATTAGATACAAGAGAATGAAGGGTTACAACGCATTGTGGATACCTGGATCAGACCATGCTTCTATTGCTACAGAAGTTAAAGTAGTTGAAAAAATTAGAAAAGAAGAAGGACTAGAAAAAGAAGACTTAGGCAGAGAAGAATTTTTAAAGAGAGTTTGGGACTGGAAAGAAGAATTCGGTGGAAAAATCACTCAGCAGTGCAGAAAACTAGGAGACTCATGCGATTGGGAAAAAGAAAGATTTACAATGGATGAGGGCTGTAACAAAGCTGTAAAAGAATTCTTTGTAAGACTTTATGAAAAAGGTCTTATCTATAAAGGAAATAGATTGATCAACTGGTGTCCAGTTTGCGGCACATCTCTATCAGATGCCGAAGTAGAACACGAAGATAAAAACGGAAAATACTGGTACTTTAGATATCCAGCAGTAGATGGAGGGGAAGGTATAGTAGTTGCAACATCAAGACCAGAAACTATGTTTGCCGATGTTGCTATTGCAGTAAATCCAGAAGACGAAAGATACAAAGATATGATAGGTACAAAAGTAATGGTACCTTTAATCAATAGAGAAATTCCAATTATCGCTGACGAACATCCAGATCCAGAAAAAGGAACAGGTGCAGTAAAAATTACACCAGCAGCTGATCCAAATGACTTTGAAGTAGGTCAGAGACATAATTTGGATATGCCAGCTTGTATGGATTTTGAAGCAAAGATGAACAGCATGGCAGGCAAATACGAAGGTATGGATAGATACGAATGCAGAAAAGCTTGGGTAAAAGACCTTGATGAAGCAGGATACCTTGTAAAAACAGAAGACATTGTCATTCCTGTTGGAACTTGCTACAGATGTCACAACGCAGTAGAACCAATGCTTTCAGACCAGTGGTTCGTAGCTATGGAAGAACTTGCAAAACCAGCAATCGAAGCTGCAAAAGCAGGAAAACTACAACACGTACCAGAAAGATTTGAAAAAATATATCTTCACTGGCTAGAAAACATCAAGGATTGGTGTATTTCAAGACAGCTATGGTGGGGACATCGTATCCCAGCGTATTACTGTCAGGACTGTGGAGAATTAATGGTTTCAAGAGAAGATGTTACAAAATGTACAAAATGTGGCAGCACAAATATTAAGCAAGAAGAAGACGTGCTAGACACATGGTTCTCATCAGCTCTATGGCCATTCTCAACTTTAGGTTGGCCTGATAAAACTCCTGAACTAGAGTACTTCTATCCTACAGATGTACTTGTAACAGGTTACGATATTATTTTCTTCTGGGTAGTAAGAATGGTATTTTCTGCTCTTGAAATGACTGATGAAGTGCCATTTAAATCTGTTTACGTACACGGTTTAGTAAGAGATGAACAGGGACGTAAGATGAGTAAATCTCTTGGAAATGGTATAGATCCACTTGAAGTAATCGATGAAATGGGTGCCGATGCACTTAGATTTATGCTTATTTCAGGTATAACACCTGGTAATGATACAAGATATATTCCTAAAAAGTTAGAGGCGGCAAGAAACTTTGCTAACAAACTTTGGAATGCATCCAGATTTGTAATTATGAATCTTCAAGATGAAGATGGAAACTTCCTAGAAATGAACTCAGATGAAAATGCATGGAGAGATGAAGATAAATGGATGGTTTCAAGAGTAAACGATGCAGCTAAATACGTTGAAGAAACTATGGATAAATTTGATCTTTCTCTTGCAGCACAGAGAGTTTACGATGTAATTTGGAATGAATACTGCGACTGGTATATAGAAATCGTAAAAGGCAGACTATACGGTGATGACGAAGAAGACAAAAAAGTTGCAAGATATGTACTTGTTAGAAACTTAAAAGATATGTTAAAAATGCTTCATCCATTTATGCCATTTATTACAGAAGAAATCTGGAGCTACTTACCAAAAGAAAAAGAAGGATTTATTATGTTGGATAGCTTCCCAGAATTCGATGAAAAATATACTTTTGAAGATGAAGTAGCAGAACTAGAAACAGCTATGGAAGCCATTAAAGCTATAAGAAATATTAGAGCTGAAGCTGAAGCTGCTCCAAGTAAAACTTTAACAGCTGTTATCGTATCATCTGGAGAAGAATTAGAAAAAATCAAACTTGGCGAAAGATATATTAAAAAGATGGCTAACATCTCAGAAATCCTATTTACAGAAGACAAAACAAAAGTGCCAGCAGAAGTTATGTCAGCTGTAATAAATGGAGCTGAAATAAATATTCCACTAGATGAATTAGTTGATTTCGCAGCAGAGTTTGAAAGACTTTCCAAGGAAAAGAAAAAATTAGAAGGGGAAGTAAAACGTGGCGAAAAAATGCTTTCAAACCCAGGATTTGTTAACAAAGCTCCTGAAGCAAAAATAAATGAAGAAAAAGAAAAACTTGCAAATTACAAAGATATGCTTGAAAAAGTAATCGACAGATTAGCTATGGTGGAGGAAAAAATATGAAAAGCGCAGTTGAAAAAATAGGCGAGTTTAATAAATTTGGTAGTGTCTTGGGCCTAGAAAGGGTCCAAGAGCTCCTTAGAAGATTGGGCAATCCTCAAAAGGATTTAAAGATTATCCATGTTGCAGGTACCAATGGCAAAGGTTCTGTGTGTAGATACATATATCAGGTGTTAAGAGAAGCAGGATATAACACAGGCATATATAGCTCGCCATATTTAGAAGTATTTAACGAGAGAATCGAATTTAACGGCGAATATATCCCCGACAGCTATTTAGATAAATATGCAGATCAGGTTTCAAAAATCGCAAGAGAAATGTGCGATGAGGGATTGCTTTCACCAACTGAATTCGATGTTGTAACTGCTATAGGATTTATGTATTTTGCAGAAAAAAAGGCTGATTATGTACTGCTTGAAGTTGGTTTAGGTGGCATAGGTGACAGTACAAATGTAATAGAAAAACCAGTTGCTACAGTTATCACTTCAGTATCTATGGATCATATGGATAGACTAGGTGATACAATTGAGCAAATCGCCAATGAAAAAGCTGGTATTATAAAACAAGGAGTGCCAGTTATTTCTGGAGTTACAGATGAAAGAGCAAAAGCAGTTGTAAAAAATAAAGCTTTAGAAAAAAATGCCCAATTTGTAGATGCTACTTTAAATCAGGTTGAAATAGTAGAAGAAAACTTAAAGGGCACCATTGTAAATTGCAAAATACAAGATGAGCAAATTGATGGTTTAAAAGTGTCAATGGTAGGTTTACATCAGGTTCGCAACAGTGTGGTTGCCTTGACTACACTTGAAGAATTAATTAAAAATGGTATAATTACCATAAACATTGACCAAATCAAAAATGGAATTGCAAAGGCTAAAAATCCAGGTCGTTTTGAAGTTGTATCAACAGAGCCATTGATTATTTTAGATGGAGCACACAATGAAGACGGTGTAAAAAACTTTGTTGAAACAGTTAAACACGACTTAAAAGATAAAAAACTACTTACAGTAGCAGGCATGCTAAAAGACAAAGATTATAACTCTATGTTAAATTCATTTAAGGAACTTAACTCGGATTTTATAGCCACAGAACCTGCAAATCCAAGAAAACTAGACAAAGAAAATTTAGCTGATATGATGAGTGAAAAAGGACTAAATGTAATTGCAAGTAAGATGCCTAAAGAAGCTGTAAAACATGTAAACAACGTAGCAGGAGATTACGATGCAATACTATTTGTAGGTTCACTTTATCTAATCGGCGAAATTAGGAGGTTACTGGATGTCTGTTAAAAAAAGAGAAAAAGTATTGTTGTTTTACAATCCAAATGCTGGAAATGGTATGTTTAAAAACAATTTAGATACTATTATTGGAAGATTTCAGGAATCAAATTTCCAAGTTGTTCCAGTAAGAGCTGCCAACGGCCCAGCTATTGAGCAAGCATTGGCAGAAATGGATCAATCAATGTATAGACAAGTTATTGTAGCAGGTGGAGATGGTACAATAAACATATGTGTCAATGCAATGATTAAAAACAACATTGACTTACCATTGGCAATATTTCCAACTGGCACAGCAAATGACTTTGCAAGCTATTTGCAGATACCAAAGGATATTGAAGGAATGGTAGATGTGGCTATGGGAGAGCGTTATACTTATGCAGATGTTGGTAAGTGTAACGAAAAATATTTTATAAATGTTGCAGCTTTAGGAAATTTAGTAGATGTAAGTCAAAAGACAGATCCAAATCTAAAAAATACATTGGGATCATTAGCTTACTATCTAAAAGGCGCATCAGAAGTAGTAAACTTAAGAGCTTTGCCAGTTAAACTAACAACACCTGATGCAGTATACGAAGAAGATATGTTCTTTATGGTAGTTATGAATGGTGCATCAGCTGGTGGATTTAAAAAACTATCTCCTGAATCAGATATTCAGGATGGTAAGCTAAATGTAATATTATTTAGAAAAATGCCAATTATAGATTTTGTACCATTGCTATTTGCTGTAATCTCAGGAAACCATGTGCAAAACAAAAACGTATTGACATTTGAAACTCCCGAATTGATTATCGAGTCACCAGAAGAAATTTCAACAGATGTTGACGGTGAACACGGAGAGCCATTACCGCTAAAACTTAGCGTATTAAATAAAAAACTTAAAATATTTACAGAAAAGGATTGTATCTAATGAGTGAAATAAAAATAACAGTAACAGATGATATGGACGTGTTAAATGACTTCTTTGAAGCCAACGACCTAGAAATTAGCGATGCAGAGCCAGTTGAAACAAATGTAATCAAGGCTTGGAGAGCTGATGATGAAAATGGTAAATTGGTAGGTGGCGTATGTCTAGCCTTTAGAGAAGGTGATTATATCATCGATGGGATTGCAGTAGATCAGTCTTTAAGAGGTAAAAGAATGGGAGAAAAGCTCCTTGGACTTGCTATCGATCAAGTAAAAAGTCTTGGTGGCAAAAAATTGTTTTTAGTAGCAAGAGCACCGGGATTTTTCAAAACTCAAGGATTCAACATAGTTTCAGAAAAAGAAGCACCTTTGTTTTTCGAATGTGCTGACTGTCCTCAATACAAAGTGGACTGCTTCCCTGAAATTATGCTATTGGAGGTGTAAAAAAATGAGAATTATATTAGATGGTATGGGTGGAGATAACGCTCCTGAAGAAATTGTCAAAGGTGCAGTAGAAGCATCACAGCTTATTGAAGATGAAATTATAATTGTAGGTCAAGAAGACTTGATTATGCAAGAATTATCAAAACATAAGTATGACGAAAATAAAATTTCAATAGTACATGCTTCAGAAGTTATAGAAAACGACGATACTCCAGTACGTGCAGTAAGAAGAAAAAAAGATTCATCAATGGTAGTTGGTATAAACATGATAAAAAATGGTGAAGGAGATCTTTTTATCTCAGCAGGTAATACAGGTGCGCTTATGGCTGGATCATTGTTCAATCTAGGACGTATACAGGGTATCGACAGACCAGCTTTAGGTTCAGTTTATCCAATCCTAGGCTCAGAACCAGCACTACTTGTAGATGCAGGTGCAAACTCTGAATGCAAACCTAACAACTTGTTAGAATTCGCAATGATGGGCAGCATCTATATGGACAAAGTAATAGGCAGAACAAATCCAAAAGTAGGTCTAGTAAATCTAGGCGTAGAAGAAAATAAAGGTTCTACACTTACAAAAGCAGCATATGAGTTACTTGATAAAAGCCATATGAATTTCGTTGGAAATGTAGAAGCAAGAGAAGTGCCTAGAGGAGCTTGCGATGTTATTGTCTGTGATGGATTTGTAGGCAATGTAATTTTAAAACTAACAGAAGGTTTAGCTTTAAATATTATGGAACTTTTAAAGAGCAAATTTACAGATGGTATGAAAGCAAAAATCGGAGCAATGTTCCTATTAGATAAAATCAAAGAGCTAAAAAGCGAATTTGATTATACTGAATACGGTGGAGCACCAATTTTAGGAGTAAAAGGCCCAGTAGTAAAGATGCACGGTTCATCAAATGCCAATGCAGTTAAAAATACTATTTTAAAGGGTATACCTTTTGCAAAAGAAAATGTTGTTGGAACTATATCTGAAGCCGTATTTGAAATTGAAGAAATTTTAATGGCCGATGAATTAGAAGATTAAAATAATATGCATATAAAAAAGCTGTCTCATAATCAAATGGGACAGCTTTTAAAAATCATATTGTGATATTATAAAACTTTGCCGTTATCTGGTGTAGGTGAGCAAACGATAATCTTTGAAGGAGTAATTACTAAAGCACCTTTTGCATCTAAAGCTCCCTTAAACATCTGCTGTGCAAGTTTATGGTAAGGTTCAACTAAAGGGCCTTCAGTAACAAATTCGCCAACACCTTTAATCTGATATGACTCCATAGTTTTTGGATCGCATACAGCAACAGAAATTTTTCCGCCGTTTTTCTGCATGTTTTCAATAGTGTGATTTAGGAAAACTGCACCTACAACTAATTTGCCATCATCAGTAACATTTTTAAATCCAACTGGAACTACATGAGGTTCGTCACCGCTAGTTGCAAGATACCATAGCTGTTCTTCTAAAACTTTTTTAACGTTTTCATTCATTTTAATTACCTCCTTAAACAGTCAGTTTATTTTATTTGTTAAGTCTATTATAAGACTTATTATTTTAAAAAGAAATAGAAAGTCATTAAAAATGGGCAATTTCTTTACTTTAATGGCTAAAAATTATATAATATAATGATATTACTGTCACTAAAAGGGAGAGGAAATGAGAGAATTAGAAAATAAAATTAATTATATATTTAATGATAGTGAATTGCTTAAAATAGCACTAACACACAGGTCATATACAAAGGAAGTTGGTTTACCAAGAGAGCTTTGCAATGAAAGATTGGAGTTTTTAGGTGATGCTGTTTTAGAAACAATAGTTTGCGAACAGCTATATACGAGAGTTCCAAAGGCTGAAGAGGGAAAAATGACAAAGATAAAATCAAATGTAGTCAGAACAGAATCTTTGGCAGAAATCGCAAGAGGTTTAAACTTAGGAGATTATTTGATCTTAGGTTACGGGGAAAAAAGTGTTGGCGGCTGTGACAAAGAAGGTATTTTAGCAGATGCCATGGAATCAATTATAGCTGCAGTCTTTATAGATAGCGATTTTTACACAGCAAAAAAAGTCGTATTGAATTTGTTTGATGAACAGATTGAAAAGGGTATTGCAGGACTTTTAGCTAATGATTACAAAAGTGTTTTCCAAGAAATTGTTCAAAGTCAAGGTAGCCATAAAATCGAATATATGGTAACTAGAGAAGAAGGTAAAAGTCATGATAAAACATTTTATGTAGACTTGAAATTAGATGGTAAAGTTGTAGGCTCAGGAGTTGGCAAAAGCAAGAAAAAAGCCGAAAATGAAGCAGCTCAAATAGCCGTAAATAGTATGACTAAATAGGAGATAAAATGTATTTTAAGAGAATTGAAATGCACGGGTTCAAGTCTTTTGCAGAACCTGTAACAATAGAATTCGACAGGGGCATAACTTGTGTAGTTGGCCCAAATGGAAGCGGTAAAAGTAACATAAGTGACGCTATTAGATGGGTATTAGGTGAACAGAGTCCTAAGATGCTTAGAGGCGGCAAAATGGAAGATGTTATTTTTGCCGGTACAGCAAGTCGTAAATCGAGAGGCATGGCGGAAGTAACACTTGTAATAGACAACTCTACAGGCATTCTCCCTATAGAATACCAAGAAGTTGCTATAACTAGAAGGATGTATAGATCCGGCGAAAGCGAGTACGCGATTAACAACAACCAGTGTCGTATGAAAGATATTAGAGAACTTTTAATGGATACGGGGATTGGAGTTGATGGGTACTCCCTAATTGGACAAGGAAAAATATCCGATATAATCTCAAACAAATCAGATAGCATAATGGAAATTTTCGAAGAGACAGCCGGTATTGTAAGTTACAGAAGTAAAAAAGCTGATGCCGAAAAGAAGTTAGCGTCTTCAAATCTTAATATGGACAGAGTTAACGATATTATACTTGAGCTTGAGGAGCGTATTGGGCCTCTTAAGGAGGACAGCGAAAAAGCGACTGAGTATATAGCTCTTAGAGATAGACATAAGGAACTTGAAATAAATATTACTGTAAAAAATATTGAGGAAATTTCTGAAAAGGTAAAAGTATTGTCCGATGACCTTGAAGGTTTGACAAAAGAGCTTGGTTCATTTAGCTCTATAAGAGAGGAGCTGGATAGAAAAATCCAAGTTTCTAAGGAACAATTATCTCAGTATGAGGCTGATATTGAAGAGGCAAACAGTCAGCTTAGCAAAATAAATGATGATATAAATAATTTTGTCAGTGAAAAAAATATAAGTCGTGAAAGACTACATGCTATGGAAAAAGATAGTATGCGAATCACTAACGAAATAAAGGAAATCGAGGAAAAAATCGCTAAGGAAAAGCAAAGCGGACAGGAACTTATTAAGCAAAAACAAGCTGTTGATGATAGATTGAAAAAATTAGAGAATGACTTAAATATTGAAATTCAAAGTCACAGCGATGCAGTTACACAAAAGGCCAAGCTAACAGCAGAAATAGATCAAAACAAAAACGATATGTATGCTATTTCAAATAAAAAAAGCGGCTGGATGGCTGAAAAACTAAGCCTTGAAAGACTTGTTGAAAATTTAAATCAAAATGAAGAACAACTTGTGATGGATCGTCAAAAGGGAAGTGACAGCCACAATTTGGTTTTAGAACAACTTGGCGTTGCAAAAGAGAAAAAATCTAATTTAGAAGACGAAATTGAGTCTCTTAAAAATGAAAAATCACAATTTGCAATTGAAATAGATGTTAAAACATCAGAAAATCAAAACCTTCAGGACGAAATTCAAAAACTAGGCGTTGAAATTGGTAAAAAAGCTGCCCGAAAAAAGACTATTGAAGAAATGGAAAGCAATTACGAAGGTTACAACGGCGGTGTAAAATTCGTTATGAAATCAAATATTGCTGGTATTAACGGTGTAGTTGCAGAGTTAATAGATGTGCCAAAAGGGTATGAGCTTGCAATGGAAACAGCCCTAGGCGGAACTATGCAAAATATCGTCTGCGAAGATGACAGCACAGCGAAAAAAGCCGTAAATCTTCTAAAAGAGAAAAAAGGTGGCCGTGTAACATTTTTGCCTGTTAAATCCATAAGACCTAGACCTGTAGTAAAAGATGAAACTATTGAAAATATGCAAGGTTTTAAAGGTTATGGGGTGGAATGTATTGGTTTTGAGCCAAAGTTTCAGAAGATTTTCGAGTATCTTTTGGGAAATGTAGTTATCGTTGACAATATGGATAACGCTATTGAAATTTCTAAAAAAGGAAATAACTCAATTAAATATGTAACTTTGGAAGGTGAAATAATAAGTACAGCAGGTGCTGTAACTGGAGGTAGATTTAAAAACAAGTCTGCCAATATCCTAGAGAGAAGAGGAGAAATTGCAGAGTTAGAAAATACTATAAAAGAGCTTGAAAAACAAAAAGCTGAGACTTTGGAAAAAACTGAGGAATACCAAAAAGTCATTGATGCAGCAAAGAAAAACTTAAATGAAGTAACTGCTAACCTTCGAGAAAAGGAAGTTGAACTTTTAAACAAATCAAACCAGGTTGATATTTTAAATAAATCTATAGAAGATTTTACAAATGAAAGTGCCAAGTGGGAAGCTACTTTGGAAAACTTAAAACAGGAACAGTTAAGAGGTAAAAAAAGCGTCGATGAAGTTTCTAAAAAAATCTTGGATGCAGATAACAAAATAGTTGAGTTAACTGATAAAATAGAAAAGGCAACAACTGACTTGGAAAACATGCAAGACGAATTAAATGATGCTAGCGAATCAATTACAAAAGCTCGTATTGAAGTAACTTCTTGCCAAGGTGAAAAAGAAAATATAGATAATTTGTATGAGATTTCAAATCAAAATATATCTGCATATATTGAAGAAAAAGAGCAAAAACAAAGACAGATCGAAAATATAGGCCTTGATAGAGAAGCTCTGACAAAAGGGGTGGATCTAAAGGAAAACAAAATCGCTCAGCTTAAAATAGAAAAGGAAAAGTTTGAGCATCAATTGCATGAGGCTACTTTAAATAAAGCAAATATAGGAAAAGTTTATGGCGAGTCTTCAAATGAAAGAGAAACTATAAACAGCAAAACTACTAGATTGCAAAATCAAAAATATGAAATTGATGTAAAACTTGCGAGACAAGAAGGTCAGCTAGACGGTTTAAAAAATAAACTGTGGGAGGATTTTGAGATTTCCTACGCTCAGGCTCTATCTATGAAGTCAGATGATTTTGTAGTAGGCGCTGCAATTAGAGAAAACCGTCAAATTAAAAATCGTATAAAAGAGCTTGGAGAAGTAAATGTTGGAGCGATAAAAGAATACGCTCAAGTAAAAGAAAGATATGAATTTTTAACTGAACAGAGAGAAGATATCCAAAAATCAACTGATGAGCTTAATAAGATTATCTTCGATATGGATAAGGTGATCAGAGAAAAATTCAAGGAAAGCTTCGATCAAGTTGTTGAGCATTTCGAAAATACATTTGTAGAATTTTTCGGTGGTGGCCATGCGAAAATAACTTTGGACAACGAAGATGATCCATTAAATGCAACTATTGAAATTACAGCTCAGCCACCAGGTAAGCAGTTAAAAAATATAAATCTTATGTCAGGTGGAGAAAAAACTATGACTGCCATTGCACTTATGTTTGCAGTGCTTAAAACTAAACCGACACCTTGCTGTATTTTAGATGAGGTAGAGGCTGCACTTGACGATCACAACATACATGTATTTGCAAATTACTTAAAGAAATTTGATAATATACAATTTACACTTATAACCCATCAAAAAACTACTATGGAACATGCCGATGTTATGTATGGTGTTACTATGCCAGAACGAGGTATTTCAAAAGTATTTTCATTAAAGATGGGCGATGAATTGCCAGTATAGGGGAAAGGAAAACATATGTCATTAAGAGAGAAAAAAGGTTTCTTTGGTAGACTATCAGAAAAAATAGGGGATGTATTTTTAGGAAGAGCTTCAATAGATGAAGAACTTTTTGATGAGTTAGAAGAAGTCCTTATAACTAGTGATATTGGCATGGAAACAACTATGTCAATTATTGAAGAACTTAGAACAACAGTAAAAAATGATTATATCAAAGATCCAGAAAAGGTTCGTGAAAAATTAAAAGAAATAATGGTAAAAGCTGTAGATAAAGGGGATGATCAAAAGCTAAAGGACGAATATCCGTTAGTTATTATGATGATTGGTATCAATGGAGGAGGTAAAACTACTTCAATTGGTAAAATCGCAAATATGTATAAACAGCAAGGCAAAAGCGTTTTACTTGCCGCAGCTGATACATTTAGAGCAGCTGCAGCTGAACAGCTTCAAATTTGGGGCGATAGAGTTGGAGTAAATGTTATTAAACATCAGGAAGGCGCTGATCCATCAGCAGTTTTATTTGACGCAGCTCAGTCAGCAAAAGCAAGAGGCATCGATGTTTTGATTTGCGATACAGCAGGCAGATTGCAAAACAAGAAAAATCTTATGAATGAGTTAGAAAAAATGAATAAGATTTTAAATAAGGAATTTCCAGAAGCAGCAAGAGAAACATTGTTAGTTTTAGATGCTACAACTGGTAAAAACGCAGTATCACAGGCAAAAGAATTTGGCGAAGTAGCTGAACTAACAGGTGTAGTTCTAACTAAATTAGATGGAACTGCAAAAGGGGGTATTGCAATCACAATTGCAGACGAATTTGGATTACCTATTAAATTTGTAGGTGTAGGAGAAGGAATAGATGATTTGAAGCCGTTTGATCCGGCAGATTTTATAGGAGGTATTTTTGATGAGTAAACCATTAGTTGCCGTAGTAGGCAGACCAAATGTTGGTAAATCAACATTTTTTAACAGAGTTGTGGGTAAGAGAGTAGCTATCGTTGAAGATACTCCAGGAGTAACAAGAGATAGAATTTATGCTGAGGCAGAATGGCAGAATGTTCATTTCGCACTTATTGATACAGGTGGTATCGAACCGGCAAGTGAAGAAATAATCCCAGCTCAGATGAGAGCACAAGCTGAGATTGCCATGGACACATCAGATGTAATCGTATTTATGGTAGACGGAAAAGCAGGTTTGACAGCTGACGACAGAGAAGTTGCCAATATGCTAAGGAGAACTAGAAAACCAGTTATTTTAGTAGTAAATAAGGTTGATACACCTAATTTGCCAGATGATTTTTATGACTTCTACGAATTAGGTATAGGCGGTCCTATGCCGATTTCTTCTGCAAATATGCTAGGTATAGGTGATGTACTTGAAGAAATCGTAAAGCTATTCCCAGAAGGTTCAGATACAGAAGAAGACGATAGCATAGGCATTGCTGTAATAGGTAAGCCAAATGTAGGTAAATCTTCAATTATCAACGAACTAACAGGAGAAAACAGAGTAATCGTTTCACCTATTGCCGGTACTACTAGAGACTCAATAGATACTCCTCTAGAATTTGAAGGAGAAAAATATACTCTAATTGATACAGCAGGTATTAGAAGAAAAAGCAAAGTAAACGAAGATATTGAAAAATACAGCGTTATCAGAGCTGTAGCCGCTATTGAAAGATGCGATGTTTGTCTACTTATGATAGATGCTACAGAAGGTATAACAGAGCAGGATAAAAAAATTGCAGGAGTAGCTCACGAAGCAGGAAAAGGTATAGTAGTTGTAGTAAACAAGTGGGATTTAATAGAAAAAGACTCACATACTATGAAAAACTTCCAAAAAGAATTAGACAAAGAATTAACATTTATGTCTTATGCTCCTAGCGTATTTATCTCAGTAAAAGATAAGCTAAGAGTTAAAAACGTATTGATTATGGCCAAGGCAGTAGCCGAAAATAGAGCTATGAGAGTGCCAACAGGTCAGTTAAATTCACTTATTTCAGATGCAATCCTGATGAAGCAACCTCCATCAGATAAAGGTAAGAGATTAAAGATTTACTATGCGACTCAGGTTGGAGTAAAACCACCTCTATTCTCATTTAAAATCAACTCAAGACCTTTGATGCATTTTTCATATGCTAGATATTTAGAAAACAAAATTAGAGAATCCTTTGGATTTGAAGGAACATCTATAAAGTTTGTATTTAGAGAGAAGGGTGAAAAAGAAGATGTATAATGCTACTGGACTTTTGGGAAATACAGAGAGCTCAATGATTGGTTGCATAATTATGGTGATCGTTGCCTATTTTATAGGCAGCATTTCTCCAGCAATTTTAATTGGTCGTGCCAAAGGCATCAATATAAAAAAAGAAGGCAGCGGTAACGCAGGTACGACAAATGTACTTAGAGTTCTTGGTAAAAAAGCTGCTGCGGCAACTTTGGTAATCGATATATTAAAGGGAACTATCGCAGTTGTTTTAGGCGGCTTACTATTTGGTGAAATTATAGCCTCAATTTGTGTTGCGGCAGTATTTGTTGGACACGTATGGCCTATTTACTTTGGATTTAAAGGAGGAAAAGGTGTAGCAACAGCCTTTGGTGCACTTTTAGGATTAAATCCGTGGATGGGATTAACAGCTCTTGCAATTGTAGCAGTTGGCGTAATCATATCTAAACGTATGTCAGTAGGATCAATTTTAGGTGCTGTTACATTTCCTTTTGTGGCATACTATTTCAATCCAGATTTCCTTGTTATGGGAACAATACTAGCTGTATTAATAGTTTTTAAACATAGAGCTAACATCGGTAGACTGATAAGAGGAGAAGAACCTAAAATAGGCGAAAAGAAAAAGGAGGCAAAGTCTCATGAGTAAAATCGCAGTCATTGGTGCAGGCAGCTGGGGTACAGCTCTTGCAACAGTAGTAAGTGGCAAAGGTCATGAAGTCAACATTTGGGCTAGAAATGACCAGCAGAGAGATTCAATGAAGGAAAACCGCGAAAACATCAAGTATTTGCCAGGTATTAAATTCGATGATTGTATCCAGGTGAAAGATGAGATAAAAGATGCAGTTGCTGGAGCCGATGCAGTGCTATTCTCAGTACCAACTCAAGCATTTAGAAAAACATACCAAGATGCCATTCCTCATATGAATGACAAACAGGTTGTTATAAATGTAGCTAAGGGCATAGAGCAGTCAACTCTTATGAGACTTTCGGAAGTGGCAAAGGAAATAAATCCAAATGTTAAATACGCAGTTTTGTCAGGCCCAAGTCACGCAGAAGAAGTAGGCTTGAAACTTCCAACAACAGTAGCCATCGCTTCGGAAGATGAAGAAGTTGCTAAATTTGTTCAGGACTTGTTCTTTACAGAAAGATTTAGAACTTATGTGAATGACGATGTTGTAGGTGTTGAACTAGGTGGTTCTTTGAAAAACATTATCGCTTTAGGAGCTGGTATTTCAGACGGAATGGGCTTTGGTGACAATGCAAAAGCTGCTCTTATGACTAGAGGTCTTACTGAAATTTCAAGACTTGGTATCGCCCTTGGCGCAAAGCAGGAGACATTTGCGGGACTGACTGGCATGGGAGACTTGATTGTAACTTGTACATCTATGCACAGCCGAAATAGACGTTGCGGCATTATGATAGGCGAAGGATTGACTCCAAAAGAAGCCACAGAAAATATAGGAATGGTTGTTGAGAGTATGTACACAACTGAAGCGGCTTACGGTCTATCTCGTAAAGTAGGTGTTGAAATGCCTATTACAGAAAAAATTTATGAAGTTATTAATGGAAAAATAAAGGCAGCAGAAGCTGTTGAAATATTAATGGGAAGAGAAAGAAAACATGAAAAAGTTTAATATACAAACCCTTGGTTGTCAGATGAATGAAAGGGATAGCGAAACGATTGCAGGTATGCTAACTGAAATTGGATATGAATCATGCGATGATAAAAAAGATGCAGATATAGCCATTATCAACACTTGCAGCGTTAGAGAAAATGCAGATAAAAGATTTTTTGGTATGCTTGGACAGTTTAAAAAGAAAAAAGAAGCTGATCCAAACTTTATAGTAGTTATATGCGGTTGTATGATGCAGCAACAGCACATAATTGATACTGTAAAAGAAAAATACCCATGGGTAGATATTATATTCGGTACACATAATATACATAAATTCCCACAGCTTTTAGAAAATGTAATAAGCGAAAAGAAAAGACAGATAGAAGTTTGGGAAGACGGTGGAGAAATCGTAGAAGGACTACCATCTAAGAGACTTTATAAACATAAAGCATTTGTAAATATTATGTTTGGATGTAACAACTTCTGTACTTATTGTATCGTGCCTTACACTAGAGGTAGAGAAAGAAGCAGAAGACCAGAAGATATTGTAAACGAAGTAAAAAATCTTGTAGCAGACGGTGTTAAGGAAATCACATTGCTTGGACAAAATGTTAACTCATACAAAGGTGAAGGCGATGTGGACTTTACAGATTTGTTGTATATGTTAAACGATGTAGAAGGTTTAGAGAGAATTAGATTTATGACTTCTCATCCAAAAGATTTATCAGATAAGTTGATAAATGCATATAGAGATTGTGACAAGTTGTGCAGCTATTTCCATTTGCCAGTACAGTCAGGTAACAACAATATCCTAAAGAGAATGAACAGAAGATATACAAGGGAAGATTATTTGCTGCTTATTAAAAAACTTAGAGAGGCTCGTGAGGATATAGCTATCTCTACAGATATAATAGTAGGTTTCCCTGGAGAAACTGAAGAGGAATTTGAAGATACTCTAAATCTAGTTAAAGAAGTATGCTACGATAGTGCATTTACATTTTTATATTCAATTAGAAAAGGTACTCCAGCAGAAAAATATGGAGATCAAATACCAGAAGAAGTGAAGCATGAAAGATTTAATAGGTTAGTTGAAGAGGTAAATCGTGGTTCTGCTAAACAAAATTTAAAATTTGTTGGAAAAATTTGTGATGTTTTAGTAGAAGGACCTAGCAAAAGTGATAAAACCCATATGACTGGTAGAAATTCACAAAATAAGATTGTAAATTTTGTCGGTGATGAAAATTTAGTGGGCAAAATGGTAAAAGCTGTCATAACAGACAGTAATACTTTTAGCTTAACTGGAGAAATTTTGGAACCTTAAGGATGGATAAAAATACATCATAATTCGTATTTATTATTGAAAAAATAAATACAATCGGTGGTGTTGTATAGAAAAAACATTGAAAAATAAAGGTTTTTGTTAAATTGTGGATTGTATTTTGCACTAAATTCAAAACATATTATGCTAATATTGACAATTTGCTAACAGTAGTATAAAGTAAGTCTTAGGACAAAATAACAATTTATAATAATATAATTATTTTATAAGAATTTGGAGGGTAATATGTCACAGAAAAAATTCAAAACAATGGATGGTAACGCTGCTGCTGCATATGTATCATATGCATTTACAGATGTAGCTGCTATCTACCCAATTACTCCATCTTCACCAATGGCAGAAGTCGTTGATGATATGGCTGCACATGGAGAAAAAAATATCTTCGGACAGAAAGTTAAAGTAGTAGAAATGCAGTCTGAAGCAGGCGCGTCAGGTGCTGTACACGGTTCTTTAGCTTCAGGTGCTTTAACAACAACTTATACAGCTTCACAGGGTCTACTTCTTATGATTCCTAACATGTATAAGATTGCTGGTGAATTGCTACCTGGTGTTTTCCATGTAACTGCAAGAACACTTGCTACACATGCTCTATGTATCTTTGGTGACCACGGCGATGTTATGGCTACAAGACAGACTGGTTTTGCATTACTTTGCTCATCATCAGTACAGGAATGTATGGACCTTGCAGGTGTTGCTCATCTATCAGCAATTAAGGGAAGAGTTCCATTTTTACATTTCTTCGATGGTTTCAGAACTTCTCACGAAATTCAGAAAATCGAAGTTATCGATCATGCAGACCTTGCAAAATTAGTAGATATGGATGCAGTTCAGGCATTTAGAGATCATGCTCTAAACCCAGAACATCCTGTAATCAGAGGAACAGCACAGAACCCTGATATCTTCTTCCAGGCTAAACAGGCTTCAAAGCCATTCTACGATGCATTACCAGCAGTAGTAGAAGAATACATGAACGAAATCGGAAAACTAACTGGCAGAGAATACAAACTATTCGACTACGTTGGTGCTCCTGATGCTGAACATATTATTATTGCTATGGGTTCAGTTTGTGAAACAATTGAAGAAACTCTAGATGTACTTCTTGCAAAAGGAGAAAAACTAGGTTTAATCAAAGTAAGACTTTACAGACCATGGGCTCCAGAATATCTAAAAGCAGTAATGCCTAAGACAGTTAAGAAGATTGCTGTACTAGACAGATCAGAAGAACCAGGCGCTATGGGTTCTCCACTATACATGGACGTTAAGACAATGTACTTCGATGAAGAAGACGCTCCAGAAATCGTTGGTGGTGTATACGGTCTAGGTTCTAAGGATACTACTCCAGGACAGATCGTTGCAGTATACAACAACCTAAAAGAAGAAACTCCAAAAAATCAGTTTACAATTGGTATCGTAGACGATTTAAACGGCACTTCTCTAGAACCAGTTGATATAGCAACTGAACCAGAAGGAACAGTAAGATGTAAGTTCTGGGGACTAGGTTCAGACGGTACAGTAGGTGCTAACAAACAGGCTATCAAGATTATCGGTGACAATACTGATATGTACGCTCAGGGTTACTTCTCATATGACTCTAAAAAATCAGGTGGTATTACAGTATCACACTTAAGATTTGGTAAAAACAAGATCAAGTCAACTTACCTAATTACAGAAGCTGACTTCGTAGCTTGTCACAACCAGGCATACGTTCATCAGTATGACCTACTAAAAGGTCTAAAGAAGGGCGGCAAATTCGTTCTTAACTGCGTATGGTCAGATGCAGAATTAGAAGAACATCTACCAGCTAAGATGAAACAGTATCTAGCTAAAAACGATATCGATTTCTACACAATTAACGCTACAGCTATCGGTCAGGAAATCGGACTAGGCAACAGAATCAACATGATTATGCAGTCTGCATTCTTCAAACTAGCTAACGTTATTCCTGTAGAAGAAGCAACAGAATACCTAAAGGCTTCTATCGTTAAATCATACGGTAAAAAAGGTGAAAACATCGTTAAGATGAACCACGAAGCTGTAGACAGAGGTATTAACAGCTTACATAAAGTTGAAATTCCTGCAGCATGGGCTGATGCAGTAGATGAAGAAAAAGAAGTTAAAGAACTTCCAGAATTCATCGAAAAGATCTTAGTTCCTATGAACAGACAGGAAGGCGACGACCTACCAGTAAGCGCATTTAAAGATTTACCAGACGGTACATTCCCATCAGGAACTGCTGCTTTCGAAAAGAGAGGCGTTGCAGTAAACGTACCAGCTTGGGATGCTGAAAAATGTATCCAGTGTAACCAGTGTTCATTTGTTTGTCCACATGCAGCAATTAGACCTGTACTATTAACAGAAGAAGAAAAAGCTGCTGCTCCAGAAGGATTTGTAACAGTTCCTGCTAAGGGCAAAGAACTAGCTGGATACCAGTACAAGATGCAGGTTTCTCCACTAGACTGTCTAGGTTGTGGAAACTGTGCAGACATTTGTCCAGCTCCTGGTAAAGCATTAACTATGGAACCACTTGCAACTCAGGAATTTGAAGCTCCATATTGGGATTATGCAATGGAACTTCCAATTAGAGATGAACTAGTATCTAAGACTTCAGTTAAGGGATCACAGTTCGCTAAACCTTACTTCGAATTCTCAGGTGCTTGCGCAGGTTGTGGAGAAACTCCTTATATCAAGGTTGTAACACAGCTATTTGGTGACAGAATGATGATCGCTAACGCAACAGGATGTTCATCAATTTGGGGTGCTTCAGCTCCTTCAATGCCTTATACTAAGGATGCAAATGGCAGAGGTCCATCATGGGCTAACTCATTATTCGAAGACAACGCTGAATACGGTCTAGGTATGGCTTCAGGTGTTGTTCAGATGAGAAACAAAATCGTTGATTCAATGGAAGCTCTAATCGAAAAAACTGCTGATGCAGATGTAAAAGCAGCTTGTGAAGATTGGTTAGCTAACATGAATAACGGAGACGAATCAAGAGCATATAGCGATGCAGTAGTAGCAGCTCTAGAAAAAGCAGATTTTGCTGGAGAAGAAGCTGAACTTGCAAATGCTATTATGGATAAAAAAGACTTCTTAGTTAAGAAATCTATCTGGTGTGTTGGTGGTGACGGATGGTCATACGACATCGGTTACGGTGGATTAGACCACGTACTAGCTTCAGGAGAAGACATCAACGTACTAGTATTCGATACTGAAGTATATTCAAACACTGGTGGACAGGCTTCAAAGGCTACTCCAACATCAGCTATCGCTAAGTTTGCTGCTTCAGGTAAGAAGACTAAGAAAAAAGACTTAGGTATGATGGCTATGAGCTATGGATATGTATACGTTGCTCAGGTAGGTATGGGTGCTGATAAGAACCAGTTCTTAAAGGCTATCAAGGAAGCAGAAAGCTATCCTGGTCCATCACTAGTTATCTGCTACGCTCCATGTATCAACCATGGTATCAAAAAAGGCATGGGCAAGACTCAGGAAAATACAGCAGATGCAGTTAAGTGCGGATACTGGCAGCTATACAGATACAACCCAACTCTAGAAGCAGAAGGCAAAAATCCATTTATCTTAGATTCTAAGGAACCAAATGGAGAATTCAGAGACTTCATCATGGGACAGGTAAGATACAACTCACTTGTAAAAGAATTCCCAGAAAGTGCAGAAGCTCTATTTACTAAGCTTGAAGCTGAAGCTATGGAAAGATATGCTAAGTACAAAAAACTTTCAGAAAACTAATCTGTAGACATATTTAATTAAAGTAAGTCAGCCACATACCTTTTGGTATGTGGTTGACATTATGTTACAATAATGTTATAATTCTAATTGTCAAAGAAATAAAAATTTAAATACAAGATGAATAAGCATTCGGCTTAATTGAACTAGCTTTCTTTCTTATTCACATTTCATATACCTAAGAGCTGAGAGGGGATTACTCGATCAGCTTTTTGGTTTTTATAAAAGAATTTTTTAGATTTAATATTACAAGTTAAACAGTAAAAAAGCACCAGCCGTGAAAGTAGATTTCACAGCTGGTGCTTTTCTGATACATTTAAATACATTGAAGTAATTACAAAAAACAGCAAGCACAAGCCTGCTGTTTTCTTGATTTGATTTGAAAAGATGTACGTCGTTATCTTAATTAACTAATACAAATGACTCAAATATTCTAAGCTACAAATAGAATATAGCAAAGAATTAGTGTCTTGTCAACAAAAAAATTAAGGGAAGTTTGTGAGTGGATATAATATTTGATTTTAAATGTATAACTGATATAATAGAGTAATGACTTATAAAATGGTTAGAAAGGTGGATTTATTTATGGCTATAGAAAAGGTTAGAGAATACTTTAAAACTCTAGGGATTGAAGATCAAATAAAAGAGTTTGATCAATCAAGTGCAACAGTAGAATTAGCAGCTGAAGCAGTAGGAACAGAACCAGCGAGAATATGCAAAACACTTTCATTTAAAAAACCTGAAGGTGGATGTATATTGATCCAGACTGCTGGTGATACAAAAATCAAAAACGGAAAATTTAAAAAGAAATTTGGATTTAAAGCAAAGATGCTTAGCCCAGATGAAGTTATAGAATACACAGGACACGCAATCGGTGGAGTATGTGCATTTGGCATTGATAGAGAAGATGTTGAAATCTACACAGACGAAAGTCTAAAAAGATTTGATACAGTATTCCCAGCTTGTGGCAGCAGCAACAGCGCCATAGAATTCACTTGTGAGCAGCTTTTTGACGTTTCTAAAGCAAGAGAGTGGGTAGACGTTTGCGACATCGTAGAAGTCTAAATACATAGTATTAAATATATAATTCTAAATAATGAAAGAGACTGTGAAGTTTTTTCTGTAAATTAACCTTCTGTGGTTTAGTAGTAACTGA
>CAUWIT010000017.1:0-42914 GCA_963558965.1 uncultured Clostridia bacterium
ACTGAAAATCCCCGTGTCCTTGGTTCGATTCCGAGTCTGGGCACCATTTTTTTTTTGTTTTCAGCTGTTGTGTCAAAGCGATTTGATGCAACAGTTTTTTGATTTTTGGATTATTTAGATTCTATGAGTTTTGGTGTTGGTGATGAAAGAACATTATACATCGTAAAATGAGATTGAGTAAAAAAGACAAATTGTGGTATAGTAAATCGGATATAAAAAATAATAGATATAAAAGGGGAAAATATGTTTAAAAAAATAGTAAGTGTGTTTATGGCAGCTATTATGGCAGTTTCTGGCATAGCAGTAAATATAGATATTGCTTTAGCTGGAGAAGCTGAAAAAGAAGTGGTTTATACGTCATTTACAAGTGATAATACAGTATCAAGAGGTGATGGAACATTATCAAATCCATATAACTTGTTTAAGGATGCTGTAAAAAATGTAAAAGATGGCGGCACTATTTATATAAAAGGCGAAAAAGGAGCTTTTTTAAATGTAGAGTCGGATTATGACCGTGATCCGTATTTGATTGATAAAAATATTACAGTAAAACCTGCACCAGGAATGGATAATGCACAGTTATTAGTTCGCAAATCAGGTATAAAACTTGGAGCAGATGTAACTTTTGAAAGATGACTACCGCAACCGCAATCCCACTGGCTTTAGACGGTGGGTTAAGGTAGCCGAAAGTAGTGGCTTGTGCTATACTTGCGTTAAGGGAACATGGAAACCAAAAAAAAAGACACAAGTATCTGTTACAGTATCATATTATTTTTGTATGCAAGTATAGAAAGAAATTTCTGATGTCAAAACAAATATCAGATGATATAAAGCAGTTTTCTTATGAGATATGTCAGAAGCATAAAGTCATTATCAGATATATGGATACTTTGTTTGTAGTGTAGGGAACGTTTCAGAAGAAATGCTGAAAGAATACATAGAGAATCAAGGATAGTAAGGTGGTGATAGCTAATGCTGAAAGCGTATAAATACAGAATATATCCTAATAATGAACAAAAGGTACAGATTGCAAAAACATTTGGGTGCTGCCGTTTTGTCTATAACCGAACATTGGCATACCGAAAAGAAAAATATGAGAATGAGAAAAAATCTGTCAGTAAAATAGACTGTAATAATTACTGTAACAGAGAATTAAAGAAAGAGTATGAATGGTTAAAGGAAGTGGATAAGTTCGCTCTGACTAATGCAATTTATAACATGGATACTGCATATCAGAAGTTTTTCAAAGAACATACAGGTTATCCGAAGTTTAAGAGTAAGCATGACAACCATAAATCTTACACAACAAATTTTACGAATGGAAATATAACTGTAGATTTTGAGGATGGAAAAATAAAACTACCTAAGTTAAAAGAAGTAAATGCAAAACTGCATAGAAATTTCAGCGGTCAGATAAAATAAGCGACAGTATCACAAGTGCCAAGTGGGAAATATTATGTATCAATACTTGTGGAAACAAAGCATACCGCATTACCAAAAGAGGAAGGACAGGTAGGATTAGACTTAGGAATTAAGGATTTGTGCATTACATCAGATGGACGGAAATATGAAAACCCCAAAACACTTTCAAAACAGGAAAGAAAGCTGAAAAAACTGCAAAGGCAGTTAGCTCATAAAGAAAAGAGAAGCAATAACTACTATAAAACGAAGAAAAAAATAGCGTTATGCCATGAGAAAATAGCAAATACTAGAAAGGATTATCTGCATAAGATATCCCATGAGATTATCAGCGAAAACCAAGTGATAGTATCAGAGGACTTGCAGATAAGAAATATGGTAAGGAACCATCATCTAGCAAAAGCAATATCAGATGTATCATGGTACGAGCTAACAAGACAGTTAGAATATAAATCAAAATGGAACAACAGGGAATATATCAAAATAGATAAATTCTATGCAAGTAGTCAGATATGTTCTACTTGTGGATATCAAAATAAGGATATAAAAGATTTATCAGTAAGAGAATGGATATGTCCTGTGTGTGGAGAAAAGCATGACAGAGATATCAATGCTGCGAAGAACGTACTGGCAGAGGGATTAAGGCAAATAACATAAGAAAATAATATATAGGGTAGGGACTACCCGAATTAACGCCTGTGGAGATAGTAGGTTACGAGGTCGATGAAACAGGAAGCCCATTAGCTTTAGACAATGGGTAGTTCACAATATCAGCCTAAATTTTTCAAGTAAAACTCATGACAGTATTTTTGCAAATGGTCATACTTTGAGATTAATAAATGTTTCTAGGCAATATATACTTAAGTGGTGCAAAAGAAGCTAATCCAGGAGAAATGTTTGATACAACAGAGCCAGCTGAACCATCAGCAGATCCAGTAAATTACTCTGTTGAGGGCAGTAGTTATTTAAAACTTGAAAATCCAAGTTCAAAGACTAGATATTATACCGATGGAACAAAGGGCAAGAAGACTTTGGATATATCTACAGTCTATCTGAAAACTTTAAGCGATATTGACTTTGATAACTACATATTTAGAGAAGGTCAGTTTGAATTAAATAAAACTGAAGTTACAGGTGATGTAAATATTTTAGACAATGCGTCTTTAGATGTTTCTAATAACGATTATTTTAATATTGGTGGTGATTTAAAGGGCAATGGCAAGATTATAGCTCATATGGAAGAATTGATTTCTGTAAAAGGTAAACTTGATGGAAATCCTGAGTTTAGAACTTATAATTCAAATTTTTTAGAAGATTGCTCGGGAGTTGTAACTGAGGGGTTTACATATATCAAGGCTAAAGATAAAACTGATGGCAGCGATTTTTCATTTAAAGTAAATGTCTATAACAAGGGGCTTAAACTTGTTGGAGAAAAAGGCGCAGATGGCTTTGCGTGGACTGTTAGAGATGAAAATTATGTTCCTATCGAGCCGGAGAAACCAGTCGAACCAAGTAAACCAATAGAGCCTGAGAAACCAGTTGAACCAAGTAAGCCCATAGAGCCGGAAAAACCAGAAAAACCCAATCCAACAATTTCGGTCGATCAAATCAACCTTGATCGCACCCAGATAACCTTGAAAAAAGGCGAAAAAGTGCAAATAAAAGCAAAAGTCATTCCTGTATCAGCGACTGACAAAAATCTTAAATTTACAAGTGGTAACAGCAATGTGGCAACAGTTTCACAAGATGGAATGGTCGTTGCTAAGGGGCCAGGCACAACATACATAAAAGTGGATGCTCTCGACGGCAGCGGTGTAAGCGCCAAAATGACGGTAAATGTTAAATACAATATAAAATATATTTTAAATAATGGAAAAAACAGCTCTAAAAATCCTACTGCATATTTCGATGAAAAAATAATTTTAAAAGCTCCAAGCCGCAAAGGCTACACGTTTTTAGGGTGGTATACAGATAGCAAATATAAAAATAAAATTACAGCTATTTCAAAAGGGGCAAAAAAGGAGTATACTGTATACGCTAGATGGAACAAAATCTCAATAGCAAAACCAAAGATTTATAAGCTGAAAAATTATAAAAAAGGAAGGGCGTATCTGTCATTTGGCAAAATAAAAGGGGTTGACGGATATAAAATTGAGTATTCAACTAGTAAAAAGTTTAGCAAAAAATATACTAAAAGCATAAGAACCACTAAAACTTCTTATAAAATAGGCAAACTTAAGAAAAATAAAACCTATTATGTGAGAGTTAGAGGATATAAAAAGGACTCAGCTGGTTACTATGTTTATGGTAAAACGAGTAAAATTATTAAGATTAAAATAAAAAAATAACTTATGCAAACAAGGGTGAAGGGGTAAATTATGGCACAGCTTTTTTACAAATACAGTACTATGAATGCAGGTAAATCAATAGAGTTAATAAAAGTTGCATACAATTATGAGGAGAGAGGCAAAAGGGTTTTGTGTCTTACACCAAAAGTTGATACACGATACGGGGAAGGCATGATAACATCTAGAGTTGGTCTCCAGCGAAATGCTATTGCAGTTGCCGAGGATACAAATATTTTGGAAGTTTTTTTGAGAGAAAACGAAAAACATCCAATAGACTGCGTTTTAGTTGACGAAGGGCAGTTTTTGAAAAAGCATCACGTACAGGAGCTTGTTGAAATTGTAGATAGTTGCAATGTGCCTGTTATTGTTTACGGTCTAAAAAACGATTTTAGGAATGAGCTTTTTGAAGGGTCATACTATTTGTTGGTTTATGCAGACAAAATCGAAGAAATAAAAACTATTTGTTGGTGTGGCCGAAAAGCGACTATGGTGGCGAGAGTTGTAGATGGCAAATTTGTAAAAGAAGGGGAACAGATAATGGTAGGCGGAGATGAAATGTATATTTCATTGTGCAGAAAACATTATAACGATGGTCGCTTAAGAGAAGACATGTAGTAAATCCTGAAAAAGTAAAATAAAATTAAAAAATAAGAAATAAGAAATAAAAATGACGCTTTATTGGCAATTTAAAGGATTGCCGTAGGCGTCATTTGTGTTTTATTAATCTGCTTTTATACCTTGATAGGAATTTCTCCTTTTTAGTTCTTGCTGTATGCCATTTAGGATAGTTCTTTTTTTATAGCTCCAAGGTGGTGAAATCAAAAGGTTGCGAGGCACATCTCCAGTCATACGATGGATGGTTACATCATCAGGTATGATTTCAAGAAGGTCGCATACGAAGTTTATATAATCATCAGTGTCATTGAAAAAGGAATAACCGCTGTGTGTAAGTGCAAGTCTTGAGCCTTTTACAACATTTAACATGTGGAGTTTCATGCCAAATGGATGTTTACTACTAACGTATTTTACAGATTGTCGCATCATTTCTCTATCTTCCCCTGGAAGACCTAAAATCAAATGAGTAACATATGGTATGCTAAGTTTATTTAATTTTTCAACGGCTTCATCATAAACAGCAAGAGGATAGCAGCGGTTGATAAACTCAGCTGTTTCTTCGTGGATAGTTTGAAGCCCCATCTCAACCCACATAAAGTGGTTTTGATTGATTTCGTCTAAAAGCTCTAGGACATCATCATCTAAACAGTCGGGACGAGTTGCGATTACAATTCCTGAGATTTTAGGATTGTTTAAAGCTTCATAATATTTTTTGCGAAGTTCTGAAACAGTTGCGTATGTGTTTGTATGGCTTTGAAAATAAGCTAGGTAAGTATTTACATTTGGCCATTTATCAGACAAAAGGGAAATTTGAGTGTCTATATCACTGGCAAGTTCACCTGATCCTTGGGAAGAGCAAAAAATACATCCACCAGTTCCCTTTGAACCATCACGATTAGGACATGTAAAATTACCTTCAATAGATAACTTGACAACTTTTGTTCCAAAGACCTTTTTTAAATAATCATTTATTGTATATATTCTATTCATATTTTAATTTTCTCCTAAAAATTTTTCGTCTTACTTAGGTTATTATACTACAATCGGATTATAAATCTAAAATTAATTGATAAAATCAAAAGAAAAGTTGCAATTTCCAGTATAAAAGATTTGTCATAATGATAAAATAATATGAAATATGTTATATATGTGTTATAATAAAACAGTTATTAATTTCACTTTTTTATTAGGAGTTTTGTAATATGACAGATATAAAAAAAGATAGTTTAACAGGAGAAAATCAAGCTTTATCATCTTATACTAACGAAAGTTATGATGTTATAGGAATGTTGGATTTAGACAAAAGCAAGCCTAAATTATTGTTGCATAGTTGCTGCGGTCCATGTAGCACAGCAGTAATTGAGAGACTGCTTCCAGAATACAGTATAACTGTATTTTTTTACAATCCTAATATTACAGACCCTGACGAATACGAAAAAAGATTGAGAGCTCAATTAGAGGTAATTGAATATTTCAATAAAAGTATTACTTCAGGAAGTAAAATTTCCTTTATCGAGGGAAAATACGAGCCAGATAAATATTTTGAAATGGTTTCAGGTTTCGAAGATGAAAAAGAAGGTGGCAAGCGTTGCAGCATCTGCTTTGATATGAGACTTGAGGAAACTGCAAAAGTAGCAAGTGAAAACAAATTTGATACTTTTACTACAACTCTTACAGTTAGCCCTCATAAGAGCTATGATATAATTAGTCAGATAGGCAAGGACTTAGGAGAAAAATACCAAATAAACTATTTAGATGGCAACTTCAAGAAAAAAGATGGATTTAAACGAAGTATAGAACTATCAAAACAATTGAATTTGTATAGACAGAATTATTGCGGTTGTCAATTTTCTGTTTGGGAAAAATAATTTTATAACAAGAAAGAGAGGAAATTTTAAATGTCAAAATTATTTATACCAAAAGATTATACCCCTGTTATCGATTATATGGAAAGTCAGAGAGCGATTAAAAAAATCAAAGACTTTTTCCAGCAGGAATTGGCATACGGACTAAGCCTAAGAAGAGTTTCAGCTCCGTTGTTTGTTACTCCTGAAAGCGGACTAAACGACAACTTAAATGGCGTTGAAAGAACTGTAGATTTTACAGTAAAAGACATGGATGAAGCTGAAGTTCAGATTGTACAATCACTTGCAAAGTGGAAAAGAATGGCTCTAGGTAAATACAATGTGAAACCAGGTCACGGTATCTACACAGATATGAACGCTATTAGAAGAGACGAAGAACTAGATAACATTCACTCTATCTACGTAGACCAGTGGGATTGGGAAAAAGTAATAAGAAAAGAAGACAGAACAGAAGAGTACCTAATTGAAGTTGTAAATCGCATATATATGGCAATTAAAAACTTAGGTGACTTTGTAAATAGACATTATCCAGAACTTAGAACAGAACTTCCTAACGAAATCTTCTATATCACAGGACAGGAACTAGAAGATATGTATCCTGACCTATCTTCAGAAGACAGAGAAAGAGAAATCGTTAGAGAAAAAAGAGCTGTATTTATTTCTAAAATCGGCGGTGCTCAAAGATCTGGTAAGCCACATGATGGCAGAGCTCCAGACTACGATGACTGGGAACTAAACGGCGATATTATATTGTGGAATGACATTCTTGAAGATGCATACGAAATCTCATCTATGGGCATTAGAGTCGATGAAGAGTCTATGGCTAGACAGCTAAAAATTGCTGGAGAAGAACAGCGTGCAGAACTGGATTTCCACAAAGCAGTATTAAATCGTGAACTACCATATACAATTGGTGGCGGTATTGGACAGAGCCGTCTATGTATGTATTTCTTGAGAAAAGCACATATTGGAGAAGTACAAGTTTCAGTATGGCCAGAAGATATGATCAAGGAATGCGAAGAAAACGATATATTTTTACTATAATTAACTGGAGAAATCATGAAGTACGTTAAAGTTGTAATAGACAATAAAAGCGATTATACAGATACTTTTTATACTTACGGTTGTAAATTTGAAAACATAGAAGTAGGTAAAAAAGTAACTGTACCATTTGGAAAATCTAACAAGGAAAAAGACGCTTACGTATTTCATGTTATGGACCAAATTGATGAACAATTTGAAAATTTAAAATACGTTTCATCTATAGATGAGGATGTCTATCTGACAAAAGAGCAGATAGACACCTGCATCTGGATGAGAAAAAGATATTTTTGTAGGTATATAGAATGTGTAAAATTATTTTTACCAACTGGTAAAAAACCAAAAATAAGAAAAGTAACAGAAGTTATAAATGATTTTGAAGGTGAAAAACAAGATATAAAAGTTTTAACACCTGAACAGTCTTTAGCACTGGCTAAGATAAACGGTGCTATTGAAGCAGAACAAAAAAAGATTTTTTTAGTTGAAGGAGTTACAGGCAGCGGCAAAACTGAAATATATATGAGAGCCGCAAAAAAATGTTTGGACAAAGGCAAAAATGTAATTGTATTAGTGCCTGAAGTATCTTTAACTAAACAGATAACAGATAGATTTATAGGTAGATTTGGTAGAGATAAGGTTGCTATTTTACATAGCAAATTGTCACAAAGCGAAAGATATGACCAGTGGCAAAAAATTAGGAATGGCGGATCGCGCATTATTATAGGTGCTAGATTAGCCGTTTTTTCGCCTTTACAAAACATCGGTTTAATCGTTTTAGATGAAGAACACGAACCGACTTATAAATCTGATATGACACCTAAATACGATACTATAGAAGTAGCTATTAAAAGAGCGAGAGCGTACAATGGTATAGTTATTTTAGGAAGCGCAACACCATCTGTAGTTAGTAACTACAGAGCAGAAAAAGGAATTTACGATAAAATTAGATTGAAAAACAGATACAACAATGTAATGCTTCCCGAAGTTTTTATAGAGGATATGAGAGAAGAACTAAAAGAAGGTAACAGGTCTGTTTTCAGTAAAAGATTGTATGATGAAATAACAAATGTTTTAAGTGAAAAAAAACAAGTTATTTTAATGATAAATAAGAGAGGATATTCTTCCTTTGTTTCTTGTAGAAGTTGTGGTTACGTAATTAAATGCGATAAGTGTGACATAGCGATGACCTACCACAAAGGCGATGAGAAAATGACATGTCATTACTGCGGTAAAAGCACTGCCATTCCTGATGTATGTCCTAAATGCGGCAGCAAATATATAAAGCATTTTGGAGCAGGGACGGAAAAGGTGCTAGAGGAGACACAAAAGTTATTTCCCAATGCAGTTTGTGCAAAGGTTGACTTTGATACAGGCAAAAAAAAGGGAGAAATAAATAAGATATTAACAGCTTTTGGCAAAGGAAAAATAGATATTTTGGTAGGTACTCAGCTAATAGGCAAGGGGATAGACTACAAAAACGTTGATTTGGTAGGGATTATGGCTGCAGAGGCCACATTAAATGTACCCGATTACAGGTCGTCTGAGAGAACTTTTCAGATGATAACTCAAGCTGCCGGCAGAACTGGTAGAGGCGACAAGAGAGGCAAGGTAATAGTGCAAACTTATCAACCTGATAATTTCGCCATAATAAGCGGCGCTAATCAGGATAACAAAGCCTTTTACGACAGGGAAATCCTTATAAGACAACTTCTAAATTATCCGCCTTTTGGAACATTTGCACAGGTGAGTATCTTAGGTAAAAATAAAGACGATGTTAGAAATATAGCTAGCTTGTGGAGACGAAAAATAAGAAAAATTTTTGGCAACGGCGTTTTTATCGGTGAAAAAGCAATTGACGGTGATAAGAATTTTCGAATCACCTTTTTAATAAAATTTGAAGATGAAAAGAAAAAGTTATTTATAAGTATGGCTGAAAAGGTAAAAGAGCAACTGAGAGAAAGTAAAACAAAAGTTAGTTCGATTATCGATATCAATCCATACAGTACATGGAGGAACTAAAAATGGCACTAAGAAATGTAGTTAAAAGAGGCGACGCAATTTTAGCTAGAAAATGTAGAGAAGTTACAGAAATAAACGAAAGAATTATAACGTTATTAGACGATATGGCTGAAACTATGCACGAAGATATGGGTGTAGGCATTGCAGCACCACAGGTTGGAGTTGCAAGAAGAGTTTGTATTATCGAGCCATCAGAAGACAGATTTGTTGAAATGATAAACCCTGAAATTTTAGAATCAGAAGGGGAACAACTTTCAGTTGAAGGGTGCTTAAGTGTGCCAGGTCTTATTGGTGATGTAGTAAGACCAGCTAGAATTAAGGTTAAATACTTAAACAGAAAAGGCGAAGAAATCATCGAAGAATTTACAGATTTTGAAGCTATTGTAGCATCACATGAAATGGATCACCTTGAAGGTATACTTTATGTTGATAAAGCTACAAATATTAGAGATGCCGCAATGGAGGAAGGTGAGCAATAATGAAAATCGTTTATATGGGAACTCCTGATTTTGCCGTACCAGCTTTAGAGGAAATTGTAAAAGCTGGACATGAGGTAGGATATGTTGTAAGCCAGCCTGATGCAGCAAAAGACAGAGGTAAAAAACTAAAGCCAACACAAGTAAAAGCAAAAGCTTTGGAATTAGGCCTTGAAGTTTTGCAACCGGAAAAAATAAAGGGAAACGATGAATTTTTCCAAACTTTAAAATCATATGCACCAGACTTAATAGTCGTTGCAGCTTACGGAAAATTGATTCCTAAAAATATTTTAGATTTACCAAAATACGGATGTGTAAATATACACGGATCTATTTTGCCAAGATGGAGAGGAGCAGCGCCTATTCAGTGGTCTGTTATTGCAGGAGATGAAGAAACAGGCGTAACCCTTATGTATATGGCCGAAGGCCTTGATACAGGCGATATGATCGCTAAGGCATATACAAAAACAGCAGGTAAAACTAGTGGAGATTTACACGATGAGCTAGCAAAACTAGGTGCTGAGTTATTAGTATCAAAATTACCTGACTTTGAAAATGGCAATATAAGTGCACAAAAACAAAATGACCAAGAGTCTTGTTATGCTCCTATGCTAAGCAAAAAAGACGGTATTATGGACTTTACTAAATCAGCTAAGGAAATGGAATGTGCAATTAGAGGTCTTAGCCCATGGCCAGGTGCTTTTACTTACCTAAATGGAGAAATATTTAAAGTTTGGGAAGCAGAGGCTCTAGATGAAAAAACAGGTAAAGAGCCAGGTAGCGTACTTGAAGTATCAAAGGAAGGTATAAAAATTGCCACAGGCGATGGTATATTATTAGCTAAAATGATACAAGTACCAGGCAAAAAAAAGATGTATGTGCAGGATTATATAAAAGGCAATAATATTGAAATAGGCACAATTTTAGGATAAAATGTTTTAATAGGACAAATATAATATTTTGTACAGTTATTTAGATTTATTGCAATTAGAGGAATAAATTATGGATAAAAACAGAAAAACAGCTTATAGCGTACTTATGGCTATTGAAATTAAAAAACAGTATTCAAATATAGCTTTAAATAATCATATAAGGAGAGAAAAACCAGACTCTCCTGCTTTTGTGCGTGAACTTGTATATGGAGTTTTGGAAAACAAAAAACTTTTGGATTATATTATCTCAAAACTGATTACAGGTAAAATTAAAAATGTAAGGACGCCAGACTTGGTTATTTTAAGAATGGGCATTTATCAAATTGCAAAGATGTCTTCGGTGCCTGAGTATGCAGCGGTTGACGAGTCTGTGCAAATGGCAAAAAAATACTGTAGAGGCAGAGAAAAATTTATCAATGGAGTTTTAAGATCTTATATAAGAGATAGACATAGCATAATTTTACCGGACAAAGATAACGATATTGCAAAATACTTATCTGTTAGATATTCATACGAGGAGTGGATCGTAAAATTATGGCTTGAAGTTTATGATACTAAATTTGTAGAAGAACTTTTAAAGGCAGGTAACGAAACTCCACCGACAACAATAAGAGTTAACAAAGTTAAGGCTATAAAAAGCGATGTAAAAGAAAAACTTTTGCAGGCAGGTTTTGAAGTTTATGATGCCGAATTAGCACAATCAGCTTTAAATGTAAAAGGTGAAGGCTTACTTGATACTGATATGTACAAAAATGGAGAATTTTCAGTGCAAGATGAAGCTTCACAGCTAGTGACACAATATTTAAAACCAGAGCCTACAGATTTTATTATAGATGTATGTGCTGCACCTGGAGGTAAAACTCTTGCGGCAGCAGAAAAAATGCATAACAAGGGATGTATTTTAGCACAAGATGTATATAGCAGAAAAGTTGCAGGCATTGAAAATGAAGCTAAAAGACTTGGGCTTTCAAATGTGGATACATTTACTTGGGACGCATCAAAGGTAAGAGAAAAATATATTGGAAAGGCCGATAAGGTTATAGTTGATGCACCATGTTCAGGACTTGGAGTTATTAGACGTAAACCAGAAATCAAGTACAAAAAGAACAATGATGAAATGGCTATGTTGCCAGTAAAGCAAATGGCTATTTTAGAAGCATCATCACAATATATAAGAGAAGGGGGTACATTACTTTACAGCACATGTACTATAAACCCTTACGAAAATGAACGTGTGGTTAGCGACTTTGTTAGAAAAAACCCACAGTTCATTATTGAAAAAGCAGTGCAGTTACTACCAAACGTAAATAAGACAGACGGATTTTATATTAGTGTGTTAAAAAGAAAGGCATAGAACATGATTTGTGTAGGCTTTAAAAGTGACAGAGGAGCAATAAGAAAAAACAACGAAGACTCGTGTTTTGTTATGCCAAAAGAGCATATTTATATGGTAGCCGATGGAGTTGGTGGCAACAATGCTGGAGAAACAGCAAGTAGTATGGCAGTAACAACTATTGCAGAATATGTCAAAGAAAAACCCATAAAAAAATTAAAATCACAAAAAGATATATATTATTATTTGAACAGTTGCGTAGAAATAGCTAATAAAAAAATAAGAAAATGCGCAATTGAAAATCCGGAACATAGGGGAATGGCAACTACATTGGTCCTGTGTTACATAAGAGAAAACATGGCATATTTTGCTAATGCAGGAGATAGTAGAGCATATCTTTACAGGGATAAAAAGCTATTTCAAATAACAGAAGACCACAGTTATGTAAATGAACTTGTGAAAAAAGGTGCTTTAACTTATGAAGAGGCTATAAATCATGAAAATAGCAATATGATAACTAAAGCATTAGGTGCAGAAGCAACGGTAAATGCCGATTTGTATCAGATGGAGCTTAAAGAAAATGATCTTATTTTGTTGTGCACAGATGGTCTTTACGGTTCATTAGAAGATGGAGAAATCAGTGAAGCTATGGATTATGAATCAAATATGCTTCATTTATCAGAAATATTAATAAATAGAGCAAATATGCATAACAGCAAAGATAATGTTACAGCAGTTTGCTTAAAGGTTGAAGGAGGATGTTAGTAGGATGAGTAATAACAATGTTCTTGCCGGCAGATATGAGCTTATTGAAAAAATAGGCGACGGTGGCATGGCAATTGTATACAAGGCAAAATGTAGAGTATTAAAACGTTTTGTTGCAATTAAAATTTTGAAACCCGAATTTACACAAGATGCAAAATTCGTAGAAAATTTTAGAAGAGAATCTCATGCGGCAGCAAGCCTATCGCATCCTAATATTGTAAGTATTTACGATGTTGGGCAGGAAGGCAATATAAATTATATAGTAATGGAATTAGTTACAGGGATGACTTTAAGCGAAATGATCAAAGCTCAGGCTCCTTTAGATTATAAAAAAGCCATTTCTATTACTAAACAAATAGCTGCAGGGCTATCAGCTGCTCATAAAAAAGGTATTGTACATAGAGATGTAAAGCCTCACAATATTTTAATTACAGAAGATGGTATTGCAAAAATCGCAGACTTTGGTATTGCAAAGGCTGTAACAAATACAACAATTGTAGATAGCACAAAAGATAATGTTATGGGTTCAGTTCATTACTTTTCACCTGAACAAGCAAAAGGTGGATATGTAGATGAAAAATCTGACATATATTCATTGGGAATTGTGCTATTTGAAATGCTTACAGGTAAAGTTCCATTTGATGGAGAAAACCCTGTTGCTATTGCTCTAATGCAGATAAATGAAAAAATAACTCCGCCTTCAGTTTACAATCACAATATTCCACCAAGATTGGAAAACATCATCTTAAAGGCAACAGAAAAACAGCCATCTAAGAGATTTGCAACAGCAGATGAAATGATTGAAGCCTTGGAAGATTTGGAAACTGTTAACAGAGTTGTTGGTGATTCTGTTTACGCTGCAGCAGACAACTATGACAATCATGATTATATAAATGATTATGATGATGAAGATGAGTACGAGGATGAGTACGAAGAAAAGAAAAAGCCTAAAAAGAAGAAAACAAAAAATAAATCCAAGAAGAAAAAAGGCTCTGGTGGAGGTAAAAAAGTCGGCATAATAGCTGGAGTAGTAGTGCTTATAGCTGCTATTTTAGGTGTGACATTTGCTACAGGACTATTTGATAAAAAGGATATAGAAGTACCAGATTTTAAAGGTATGACTATAGAAGAAGCAGAAGCCAAAGCAGATGATTTAGGTATTAAAGTCGAAATAGGCGATTATGAATTTTCAAGTGAATACGACCAAGATGAAATTATGAGTCAAAATCCAGATGAAGGTGAAATGGTAGCAAAAGGAGATGTTGTTACTGTTGATATTTCAAAGGGTGAAGACAAAGGCGTTGTTCCAAATCTTATAGGTAAAAGCGAAAGCGAAGCTAAAGAGATGATAGAACAATATGGATACAAAGTTGGTAGTGTTACTGAAAAGGAAAGTGAAAAAACAAAGGGCACTGTATTAAGTCAGGACCCAAGTGCAGGCAGTGAAGTTTCTTCTGGATCAACTATTAACATCGTAATAAGTGATGGTAAAGGTAAGGAAAAAGTGGAAGTACCAAATTTATTAGGTATGAGTGAAGCTGCTGCTAAAAAAGCAATTAAAAATGCTGGATTTAAAGTTGGTAAAGTTTCAGAAGGTGTAAGTAGTTCATATGACGAAGGTGAAGTTATGTGGCAGGAATACAATTCAGGAACAAAACTTGAAAAAGGTGAAACAATAAATATTAGAATAAGCAAAGGAAAAAGCTCAACAATAGAACTATATATCCCATTCCAGGATGCTGAAAACGAAGTGTTCCAAATGACAGTTACAGTTAACGATGACAATGGTACACGTAATCAAACTTACACATGTAATAAGTCAGATGGAGGTAAGGATATAAAAGTTCAGGGTACTGGTAAGGGTACTATTGTAGTAGTATTTGATGGCAGCCAAGAAATTATGAGAAGAGAAGTTGATTTTGCTTCAGGAGACGTTGGCTGATGGATGGATTGATAGTTAAAGGCATAGGTGGTTTTTACTATGTCAAAGACGGAAGCGGCAATGTAACACAATGCAGGGCGAGAGGCTCATTTAAAAACGAAGGCATCACGCCTTGTGTTGGCGATGAAGTTAGATTTGAAATATTGGAAGATAAAGATGGGATAGTTGAAGAAATCTATCCGAGAAAAAATATTTTTATCAGACCTCCAATTTCAAATGTAGATTTGATTGTTATAGTTATTGCAGCTACTAAACCAAAACCTAATATGTTTATTATCGATAGATTTTTAGTAATGGCTGAAAAAAGCAATACAGATATACTTTTGTGCATCAACAAAGTGGATGGTGCAAAGCCAAAAGAAATTGAAAAACTAAAGGAAATCTATGGTAATATATATGATATGGTATTTACAAGCGGTGTAACTTCAGAAGGTACTGAGGAATTAAAAGAACATCTAAAAGGCAAAAAGACAGCCTTTGCTGGACCTTCGGGAGTTGGTAAATCTACATTGATAAATTCTTTGCAGCCAGGATTTAATCTGGAGATTGGCACTATAAGCAGTAAAACTAAAAGAGGTAGACATACGACTAGACATGTTGAAATATTTGATATGGATTTTGGTGGTATGATTTATGACACACCGGGTTTTACTTCATTTGATATTTTAGAGGCCTCAGAAGACGAATTGCAGCTTTTCTATCCTGAGATTGCAAAGTACAAAGGTCAGTGTAAATACGATGATTGTATGCATCTAAAAGAACCAGAGTGCAAAGTGATAGAAGCTTTGCAAAGAGGAGAAATTCATTCCTCAAGATATAATTCATACAAAGAACAAATTGAAGAAATTAGAAATAGAAAAAAATATTAAAATATGAGGAGTTTTTTATGAAAAAATTAGCACCATCGATTTTATCAGCAGATTTTTCAAAGCTAGGCGAAGATGTAAAAGTTATTGAAGAAGCAGGTGCACATATTATACATGTAGATGTAATGGATGGACATTTTGTTCCAAATATAAGTTATGGTGCAACTGTTATGAAGAGCCTAGTTGGCAAGACTAATATGCCTTTTGATGTGCATTTGATGATTGAAAATGCTGATAACTACATAGGTGATTTTGTTACTGAAAACACAGAATATATTACAGTACATCAAGAAGCTTGTACTCATTTACACAGAACAGTACAGCTTATTAAGTCTCATGGTGTAAAAGCTGGAGTTGCAATTAATCCGGCAACACCTGTGTCAACTTTATCATGTATCTTAGATGAAGTTGATATGGTATTGGTAATGTCTGTTAATCCAGGTTTTGGTGGACAAAAGTATATTGAAAGCTGTCTAGATAAGGTAAAAGAATTAGATAAAATCAGAAAAGATTTAAATCTTAAGTTTGAAATAGAAATAGATGGTGGTATAAATTTAGATAACATCTCAACTGTTATAGAAGCAGGCGTTGATATTGCAGTAGCTGGTTCAGCTGTATTTAAAGCTGAAGACGTGCCTGCAAGAGTTAGAGCTTTCAATGAAAAGTTAGGAAATTTAAAATAAGGAGCTTCAATGGAAATTAAAAATATTATTAAAGAACATATTGATTGGAGACATCAGATTTTTAAATTGGCCAAATCTGATTTAAGAAAAACTTATAGCGGTGCAGCTTTAGGATGGGCATGGGCGGTTATTAAACCTACAGTAACTATTTTTATTTACTGGTTTGCTTTTTCATTTGGATTAAGATCCCATGCAGGTATAAAAGGTTTTCCATTTTTCCTATGGTTGATTGCTGGTATTATTTCATGGTTTTATATAAGTGAAATGTGGTCTGGTGGACCTAATGCCATGCGAAGGTATAAGTTTTTAATAACGAAGATGAAGTTTCCAACATCGACTATACCTACATTTGTAAGTCTGTCACATTTGGTAACTCATTGCATATTGCTTTTAATTGTAATGGTAATATATATTTTTGCAGGATATGGTGTTTCAATTTACTATATCCAGATACCGTTTTACATGTTGATGATGTTCCTATTTATGACAGGATGGTGTCTTTTCTCATCAGTTTTAGGAGCTATGAGTAAGGACTTTGCCAACCTTGTAAAATCATTTACTATGGCACTATTTTGGCTATCAGGTATAATGTTTGATGTAAATGGTATGGGAAATGGTATTTTCCATAAGGTATTAATGGCTAATCCAGTTACATTTATAGTTGAAGGATATAGAAAATCATTTGTACATCACATATGGTTCTTTGAAGAACCTAAAATACTGGCAATATTTTTAGTAGAATTAGTTATAGTTTGGTCTTTAGCAGTATTAATCTACAAGAGAATGAAAAAAGAAATGCCAGATGTATTATAGGAGATTTTTAAAATATGAAAAACGATGTAGTAATAGAATTTAAATCCGTTACAAAGTCATATAAGCTTTTTTCTAGCGATAAAAAGAGATTGTTATCTGCCTTTTTCAAAAATATTCCATATAAAGAGAAAAAGGCTATTGATAATTTATCTTTTCAAATTAGAAGAGGCGAAGCTGTTGCTTTGTTTGGGAGAAACGGTGCAGGTAAGTCAACAATATTAAAGATGATTACAGGCGTTACTTATCCAACAAAAGGGGAAGTAATTGTAAAAGGTCGTGTAAGCGCTTTGCTAGAACTTACTTCAGGATTTGACCCTGAGCTATCAGGTAGAGAAAATATCTATTTAAAAGGTCAGCTTATGGGATTGAGAGATGAAGAAATAAAAGCAGTTGAACAGGATATAGAAGATTTTGCAGAGCTTGATGAGTATATAGACCAACCGGTTAGAACTTATTCTTCAGGTATGAAGGCTAGACTAGGTTTTGCGGTAAATGTTAATATTAAACCAGAAATATTGATTATTGACGAAGCTTTAAGTGTTGGTGACGTTGCATTTAGAAAAAAATGTGTAAAGAAAGTAAATGAAATAATGGCACGTGATGATGTTACACTTTTGTTTGTAACTCATTCTGTAAGTACTGCAAGAGAATTTTGCAATAGAGGTATTTTACTTAAAAAAGGTAAGATGATGCTTGATACAGATATTGAAGAGGCAATTGAAGCCTACAAAGAACAGAGTGCCAAAGGTGGTAAAAAATGAGCAAAATAAGATTACTAGTTCTTTTTGGTGGTGTTTCAAATGAACATGAAGTATCACGATTAAGCGCTGCATCTATTTTAAAGGAAATAGATAAGGCTAAATACGATATCACAAAAGTTGGTATTACAAAAAAAGGCAGATGGTATGTTACCGATGCTGACGAAGAAAAAATTAAAAATGGTTCATGGGAAGACGAGCCATCAAATAGAGAAACTATGGTTAGATTTGCAGGTGAGAAAAAAGGACTTTTCACAATTGATGGTGAGGAGATTCCAGTCGACTGCGTTTTCCCTGTAATGCATGGCAAAAATGCAGAGGATGGAACGATGCAAGGCTTGTGGGAAATGGCAGCCATTCCTTATGTAGGACCTGGTGTACTTGCTTCTGCAACAGGAATGGATAAAGTAACCGCAAAGTTAGTAGCGGCGAAAACAGGTGTGAAACAAGCTAAGTACTATGCAACTGACAGATATGCTTTTTCTTCAAATCCATTTGGAGAACTTGAAAATATTAAAAAATGTTTCAACGATGAATACCCATTGTTTATAAAACCTTCAAACAGTGGTTCTTCTGTTGGTATAACAAAAGCTCACAATGAAAGAGAATTGTTTGAGGGCATAAAAGTGGCTGCAGAAGTGGACCATCGAATTTTAATTGAAGAAGGCATAGTTGGAAGAGAAATAGAAGTAGCAGTGCTTGGAAACAGAAATCCACATGCTACTAGAATAGGTGAAATATTATCAGCTAATGAAATCTATGATTACGAAGCGAAATATTTCAACGAGGATTCGCGAACGAAAATAGTAGAAGATCTTACGGAAGAAGTTGAAAATAACATTAGAAAAACCGCAGTTGATATTTATAAGGCATTTAACTGCAAAGGTTTATCTCGCGTTGATTTCTTCTACACCGAAGATGGTGAAATAGTTTTTAATGAAATAAATACACTCCCAGGTTTTACAAGTATAAGTATGTACCCACAATTGTGGAAAGCTATGGGAATACAATACGATGAGTTAATAGATAAGTTAATTGAGTACGCGATGGAGGAAAACTAAAATGGCAAAAGAAAAATTCGATTTTACAAATGAAGAAATGAGAAATGCTTATAGACATACTACTTCTCATATTTTAGCACAGGCTGTAAAAAACCTATGGCCAGAAGCAAAACTAGCAATTGGTCCAGCAATTGAAAATGGTTTTTACTACGATATTGACCTAGAACATAAATTTACTGATGACGATTTAAAGAAAATCGAAAAAGAAATGAAAAAAATCATGAAAGCTGGATTACCTCTTGAAAGATTTGAACTACCAAGAGAAGAAGCTTTGAAATTAATGGCTGAAAAAAATGAAGATTACAAAGTTGAACTAATCAACGATCTTCCTGAAGACGAAGTAATCTCATTTTATAAACAGGGGGATTTTGTAGATCTATGTGCTGGCCCTCACGTTGAAAAGACAAGCGTTATCAAAGCTGTTAAGCTAACTAGTGTTGCTGGTGCTTACTGGAGAGGCGACTCAAATAATAAGATGTTGCAGAGAATTTACGGTACATCATTCCCAAGCCAGGAAGAATTAGATCAGTATCTAGCTAAAATCGAAGAAGCTAAAAAGAGAGACCATAGAAAAATTGGTAAGGAAATGGATTTATTTGCGATTTACGAAGAAGGTCCAGGATTCCCATTCTTCTTACCAAAAGGTATGATTATAAGAAACGAACTTGAAAAGTTCTGGAGAGAAGAACATAAGAAGAGAGGATACGAAGAAATTAAAACTCCTCTAATCTTAAATGAACAGCTATGGCATACATCAGGTCACTGGGATAACTACAAGGATAACATGTACTTCACAAAGATCGATGATGAAGATTATGCTATCAAACCTATGAACTGCCCAGGTGCAATGCTTGTTTACAAGAGAAAAATGCACAGCTACAGAGACTTCCCAATCCGTATGGGTGAATTAGGTCAGGTTCATAGACACGAATTGTCAGGAGCTTTACATGGTCTTATGAGAGTTAGAACATTTACTCAGGACGATGCTCATATCCTAATGCTACCTGAACAGATCAAAGATGAAATCAAAGGTGTAATCGACTTTATCGACTACGTTTATAGCTTATTTGGATTTAAATATCATATTGAACTATCAACAAGACCAGAAGAAAAATATATTGGAACTCTTGATTTATGGGAAAAAGCTACAGATGCTCTTCGTGAAGCAGTAGAAGAAAAAGGTATGGACTACATCGTAAATGAAGGTGACGGTGCATTTTATGGTCCAAAACTAGACTTCCACTTAGAAGACTCTATTGGCAGAACATGGCAGTGTGGTACTATCCAGCTTGACTATATGATGCCAGAAAGATTTAACCTAGAATACATCGGTAAAGATGGCGAAAAACATAGACCTGTAATGATTCACAGAGTACTATTTGGTTCAATCGAAAGATTTATCGGTATCTTAACAGAACATTATGCTGGAAAATTCCCACTATGGTTAGCTCCAGTACAGGTTAAACTACTAACTGTAACAGATAAATTTGTTCCATATGCAAAAGAAGTAGCTGAAAAACTTGAAGCTGTTGGTATTAGAGTTGAAGTAGATGACAGAAATGAAAAGATTGGCTACAAACTAAGAGAAGCAAGAAACGAAAGAGTTACTTATATTGCTGTTATAGGCGAAAGAGAAGTTGAAGCAAATACACTTTCATTGAGACATAATGTACAGGGCGATATTGGCGAAATGGGAGTAGAAGAATTCAAGGCTAAACTAGTTGAAGATATTGAAAACAAAGCATAAAATTTAACTAAGAAAAATACGTAACAATTATACAAGGTGGCTTTTGCTGCCTTGTATTTTTATATAAACAAATGTAAACATAAGTAGCAATTGTATAAGACTTACCTGTGTGATAAAATAAAATAGATAGGCTACAAACTACCAGATGTATTGAAATGTACAGATGGATATAATAAAATGTATATTAGAAATTAGTTTAAAAATATTTAGGAGAAATTTATTATGGAAACAAAAGAATTAGATATGATGCAGTCAGATTTTTCATTTGATGGATTAGACCAAGAACTTGCAGAAATAAGCACACAGGTAAATGCTGAGTTTGGCATACCTACTACAGAAGAAGTACCTGCTGCTAAAAATATTACAGGTGATTTATTACAGAACGGCAACTTTACACCTGATGAAATAGCTCAGATTAACGATGTTGCAGGTAAAATTAACCTACACGATACAAATACATTGATTACTTACGGAGCAGCAGCTCAAAAGAGATTAGCTTCTTTTTCTGATGCCGCACTAAACAGTGTAAAAACTAAAGATATGAATGAAATCGGTAATATTTTAGGTGGACTTGTAGCAGACCTTAAATATAATCCAGAAGATACAAAAGGATTTTTTGGAATATTTAAAAAGGGCAAACGCAAAGTTGAAGAATTAAAAGCCCACTATGCAAAAGTTGGGAAAAATGTAGAGTCTGTTACAAAAGTTTTAGAAGAGCATCAGCGTACACTTATAAAAGATGTGGCTATGTTAGACCAGCTATTTGAAAAAAACAAAGTGTTCTTCAAGGAAATTTCTATGTATATTGCAGCTGGTAAAGTTGCATTGGAAAATGCAACACAAGTAGAGCTTCCAGCTTTAAATGCAAAGGCGCAGCAGACAGGATTGACAGAAGATATACAGGTTGCAAATGATTTTGCTTCTATGTGTGATAGATTTGATAAAAAAATTCACGACCTTGAAATCACTAGAGAAATTTGTTTACAAAATGCACCACAAATTAGACTAGTGCAGGGAAATGACATAATTATGTCAGATAAGATTCATTCAACTATCGTAAATGCTATTCCTCTATGGAAAAACCAGATGGTACTAGCTTTGGGAATGGTTCATTCTGAAGAAGCAATTAAGGCACAGAGAATGGTTTCAGATGCTACTAACGACATGTTGAAGAAAAATGCTGAAATGCTACGTCAGACTACTACTCAGACTGCAATTGAAAACGAAAGATCTATTGTTGATATGGAAACTCTTAAATACACAAATGAACAGTTAATTTCAACTCTTGATGAACTAGTTAAAATCCAGGCTGACGGCAGAGCTAAGAGAAGAGCAGCAGAAACTGAACTTATAAAACTTGAAAACGAATTAAAAGCTAAAATGCTAGAAGTAAGCGCTACACCTGTTAAATAGTGGTGATTAGCGATGCAAGATAGAGTTTGATTGCAAAGGGGCTTATTTTTAAGCCTCTTTTAAGTTGTGCAAAAGCTTAATATAGGCATCATTTTAGACCTAATATTAAAATTTGTCTAAAACAAACTATTTCAAGTAAATTTACTTGACACACGCCTTGTTTTATGTTAAATTATTCAAGGTGGAAAGTTATATTGCTTGACATATATGAGTAAAGAGAGTTAAAAATGTTTGATGAAATTACAAAATTAAATCTTTTATATGATTTTTACGGACAGCTACTTACAAAGAGACAGCAAGAAGTTATGAAACTTTATCACGAAGAAAACTTGTCTCTTTCGGAAATTGCAGACGAGTTTAAAATAAGTCGTCAAGGAGTCCACGACGCACTAAAAAACGCAGAAAAGTCATTAAACGACTACGAAAACAAGTTAAAACTTGTTGAGCGTTTTGAAGAAACACGAGTAGCAGTTGAAAAAATAGATAAAAATATTGAAGAACTTGTAGAAATCTTAAAAGAAGATTTGGAAATCAAAAATAAACTTTTAGAAATAAAGACAATAATTGATCATATAGAATTTTAAATATATAGACGATTATGTCATGGAGGAAAATTAATGGCATTTGAAGGATTATCAGAAAAACTGCAAAATGTCTTTTCAAGTTTAAAAGGTAAAGGTTCTCTAAGCGAAGCTGATATAGACAAAGCTATGAGAGAAGTTAAACTAGCTCTTTTAGAAGCAGATGTAAACTTCAAAGTAGTTAAAGAGTTTGTAGCTTCAGTAAAAGAGAAATCTCTTGGACAAGAAGTTATGGCCAGCCTAACACCTGGACAACAGGTTATTAAAATAGTTAATCAAGAATTAGTTGATCTAATGGGCGGTGCAAACAGTAAACTAACTTACTCTCCAAGAGGATTTACAGTTTATCTAATGGTTGGTCTTCAAGGTACAGGTAAAACAACTACATGTGGTAAGCTTGCATCTTGGCTAAAGCAAAATGGCAAAAAACCTATGTTATGTGCCTGCGATATTTACAGACCAGCAGCTATAGACCAGCTAGAAGTAGTTGGTAAATCAGTAAATACACCAGTATTTACAATGAGAGATTGCAAAGAACCTGAAAAGATTGCACTAGAGGCTATGAAAGAAGCCGAATTAAAAGGTTTTGATGTTCTAATTGTTGATACAGCAGGTAGACTTCAAATAGATGAAGCTTTGATGGATGAGCTTGTTACAATTAAGCAAACTGTTAAGCCACACGAAATTTTATTGGTTGTAGACGCTTTAACAGGTCAGGATGCAGTAAATGCAGCCAAAGGATTTAACGAAAAACTTGGTATTGATGGTATCATCATGACTAAGATGGACGGTGACTCACGAGGCGGTGCTGCACTATCAGCTAAAAAAGTAACAGGTAAACCAGTTAAGTTTATCGGTATGGGTGAAAAAATGGACGCACTTGAGCCATTTCATCCAGAGAGAATGGCAAGTAGAATTTTAGGCATGGGTGACGTTATGTCACTTATTGAAGCAGCAGAGGCGGCTTACGATGATGAACAAGCTGAAAAACTAGAAAAGAAAATCAGAAAAAACCAATTTACTTTAGAAGACTTCTTAGAACAGATGGGGCAGATAAAGAAAATGGGTGGTCTTGGAAAAATCATCGGCATGCTTCCAGGTATCAATACAGCAGCTATGAAAGATGTTGATATTGAAAAAGGTGAAAAAGAGTTCGCCCAGATGGAAGCAATCATTTGTTCAATGACAAAAGAAGAAAGAGAAAATCCTAAAATTTTAAATGCTAGTAGACGTAAGAGAATTGCTGCAGGAAGTGGACAGCCTGTAAGTAAGATAAATAATTTGGTAAAGCGTTATGAAGAAAGTCGTAAAATGATGAAACAATTTACAAAGCCAAACGCTAGATTACCTAAGATGTTCAGATAATAACAAAGTAGTAAAAAAGTAAGATTAACAGGAGGAATTAAACAATGGTAAAGATTAGATTAAAGAGAATGGGTGCAAACAAGAAACCTTTTTATAGAGTAGTAGTTGCTGATTCAAGAGCACCAAGAGATGGTAAATTCATCGAAGAACTAGGATATTACAACCCACTAGTAGAACCACCAGTAATCAACATCAACGAAGAAAAAGCTGAAAAATGGTTAAACACTGGAGCACAGCCTACAGATACAGTAAAAGCTCTTTTCAAAAAGGCAGGCATCATTAAATAAGGAAGAAAGCGGTGAGACTAATGGTAGAATTGGTTGAAGTAATTGCCAAATCCCTAGTTGACGATCCAGATGCTGTTGAGGTATCTCAGTCAGCTGATAGGCAGACTACTATTGTCAAGCTTAAAGTTGCGCCGGAAGACATGGGCAAAGTGATAGGAAAACACGGCAGGATTGCTAAGGCGCTGCGTACAGTTGTAAAGGCGGCAGCTACAAAGTCAAATGAAAAAGTAGTAGTTGAAATAGTTCAATAATTTGTTGTAAAGAGCACATATATTCTTATGAGTATATGTGCTTCTATGCTAAATGGAGAAAATATGGAAAAGATAATAATTGGTAAAGTTGTAAATGTAGTAGGACTAAAAGGTGAATTAAAAGTCTACAATTATTCAGATGAGAGAGAAAGATTTGAAAGATTAGATAAAGTCTTTTTAGGAACAGAAAAGAAAAATACAATGTATGAAATTGAAAAAGTTAGATATAAAGATCATATGGTTATTCTAAAGCTTTGCGGTATTGACGATAGAGATCAGGCAGAAGCCGTAAAAAATCTTATGGTGCTTATGTCAGAAGAAGACTTAGACGAACTTCCAGAAGGCGTATACTATATTAGAGATATGATAGGCATGGAAGTTGTTTCAAACACAGGTGAAAAATTAGGAACTTTGAAAGATATAAATACTAATACACCGCAGAGAGTTTACGAAGTAGCACGACCTGGCAAAAAAGATATACTCATTCCTGGAGTAGATGAGTTTATCCTTGATATAAATATGGAAACAAGAACTATAACTGTAAATGTAATAGAGGGTTTATATGAAGATTAATGTGCTTACACTTTTTCCTGAAATGTTTACAGCCGTAAAAAGCAGCATTTTGGGAAGAGCGGAAGAAAAAGGTATTTTAGATATAGATTTGGTTAACATAAGAGATTTTTCAAAGAACAAGCATAAAAAGGTGGACGATTATCCATTTGGTGGTGGTGTAGGGATGCTTATGCAAGCAGAGCCAATTTTTGGTGCCCTAAGGTCAGTCGAAGCCCAAAACAAAAAGATAGTATACATGTCTCCAAAAGGTGCTGTTTTAAATCAGGATAAAATCGAAGAGCTATCCAAGGAAGAAAATTTGGTAGTCTTATGCGGCCATTACGAAGGCATAGACCAGCGAGTTTTAGACAGTTGGGATATTGAGGAAGTTTCCATAGGAGACTATATTTTAACAGGTGGAGAGCCGGCTGCAATCGTTCTTATAGATGCTGTGGCAAGAATGATTCCTGGGGTCCTTGGGGATTTTGATTCGGTCCATGAAGAGTCTATCTATTCAGGGCTTTTAGAACACCCACAATATACTAAACCTAGAAATTTTGAAGGCATGGAAGTACCGGAAGTACTTTTGAGTGGCCACCATAAAAATATACACCTTTGGCAGTATGAGCAGGCTTTGAAAATCACTAAAGAAAAGCGTCCAGATTTATTTGAAAACTATTGTAAAAGTGACCATCAACTTACAAAAGAAGAGAAAAAAATATTGGAAAAAATAAGTAATATAGTGTAGAATAAAATTGGAGAATAATTTTATGCCAAAAATAAAAAGAAAACATGTAGTAATATTGATTTTACTTATTGTAGCAGTTTATATTATAACAACTACCGTTCCAATGTTAAAAAAAGTTGTTACACCTACTACAATAATTAAAAATGGAGAACTTAAAATAGGAAACGAAGTAACAGGATATGTTTTGCGAGACGAAACTGTCTATGGGGCAAAATCCGAGGGAAATGTTGAGTACAAAGTCAAAGAAGGAGATTTAGTAAAAGTTGGTACTACTGTCATTAGTTTTACAAAATCAGAATCTTCAAGTGATGATGAAGACAAAACATACAAAGGTGATGTTGTAGATAGTTTAGGCAAGGCATTGAAAAAAACAGACAGCAGCCAAGCTCAGAGAAAAGGCGTTTTTTCAACTTATATAGATGGTTATGAAAACTATTTTAAAGTAGATAATTTCGACAAGATAACTGAGAAAAAGGCCTCTAAAAAAACTAACAACGTTGAGAAATTCAAGGCTGGAAGTGTAAAAGCAAATCAACCTATGTATAAACTTACAGACCAGAGTATCTGGTATATCCTTTGCTGGATAGATAGCGAAGACGTAAGTAAATACGAAGAAGGCAATTCTGTTACAGTACAAATTGACGATGACGAAATCAAGTTTAATATAGAAAAAATAGAAGTTGAAGGCGATAAATGGAAAGTGCTGCTTAAGTGTAATAGATATTACGAGGATTTTGCAAAAATTCGAAAAGCAGATATAAGTTTAGTAGCCACAAGTAGAGAAGGCTTATTGGTACCAAACAAATGTATCACTACAAAAAAGAAACAGCAAGGAGTTTACGTTGTTTCAAAAACAGGGGATACAAGTTTTGTACGTATCAATGTAAAAGCCACAGACGGGGAAAACTCTATTGTTTCGGAAACTTCATTTTATGATGAAGACGGAAATTTAGTAAATACAGTAAGTATTTACGATGAAATACTAAATAACCCTAAAAAAGAAAAATAAGGGAGAAGGTGAAATATTGTGAGCAATATTAAGGAAAATTTAAGGGAGATTAGAGATAATTTAAAAGAAGGGGTTCTTTTAGTTGCAGTTACAAAAACTCACACAGCTATGGAAATCAATGAAGCCATTGACGAAGGAGTTACAGATATCGGTGAAAATAAAGTACAGGAAATCCTAGATAAATACGATAAAGTAAAACCTGTTAGATGGCATATGATAGGACATCTTCAAACAAACAAAGTAAAATATATTATCGATAAAGTTGACCTTATACATTCGGTTGATTCAATGAAACTTGCTAAAGAAATCGACAAGAGAGCAGGTCAGCATGATAAGATTATGGATATATTGATACAAGTTAATGCTGCTGAGGAAACAAGCAAATTTGGTATTACTACTCAGGAAACAAAGCAGCTTATTATGGATATTTTGGAACAATGTGAAAACATACGCATAAGAGGACTTATGTGTATCGCTCCATTTGCAGAAGATCCAAATGATGTAAGACAATATTTTGCCGAAGTTAAAAAACAGTATGATGAGTTTGGTAAAATAGAGCATCCAAGATTAGATTTTCAATATTTATCAATGGGTATGTCTCATGACTACGAAGTTGCAATGGAAGAAGGCGCAAATCTAGTTAGAGTAGGCAGTGCAATTTTTGGTAGCAGAGTTTATTAAATTCAGGAGGAATTAAAAAAATGGGAGTATTTGATAAGTTTAAGGACTTAGTAGGTGTTGGTGACGAATTCGATGATGAAGACTTTGAACCAACAGAAGAAGAAATTGAAGAAGCAGCTAGAAACGTTGAAAGAAACTATGAAAAACCAAGTAAATACACTAGATCTTCGTTGAGAGAAAACAACGTAGTTCATATGGGTGCGGTAGGAGGTGGCCCAATGAAACTTATGGTAATAGAACCAACTTCTTTTGAAGAATCTCAGAAACTTGTTGATTCACTAAAAGAAAACAAGCCAGTTATTGTTAACTTAGAACAGCTAGACGCAGAAGTAGCAAGAAAAATCTTCGACTTTTTAAGTGGAGCTACTTATGCATTAGAAGGAAATGTACAGAAAATCGCAAACAATATTTTCGTATTTGCACCAGAAACTGTAGACATTTCATCTAACGACAGCAGCAAAGAATTTAATTTTGGAGCAATGGACAGCGATACTTGGAGGTAAGTTATGATAACACCGGCAGACATTCAAAAAAAAGAATTTACTAAAGGCTTTAGAGGATATGATATTGAAGAAGTTGATATGTTTTTAGATTTAATAACACTTGACTTAGAAAAGCTAATCAAAGAAAACTTAAATTTAAAAGCTCAGGTAGCAACTTTAGAAAAAGATCAAGGCTCAATTGCAGGCACAGACTTAACAGTTAAGGATACACTAGAAGCAGCTAAAAAAATCATGGATGATTTAGCAGTAAGCTCAGAAAAGAGAGCTAAAACTATAGTAGAAAACGCAGAAATGGATGCAGCTATAATCATCAAAGATGCTAAGATGAAGGCAGAACAAGTTGCAGCCGAAAGCGCAGCTCTAACTAATAGTTTTGAAAACTTTAAGAGAGAGTACAAGGCAGTATTGGACAAGTACGCAGAAGACTTTGATTATATTGCTAGAAGCATTGATATTGATAGCCTAGCAGCTCTAATTAAAGAAAAAGAAACATCAAAAGTTGAAGATTTTATTAGCGAATCAATCACAGATAAGCCAGTAGATGAACCAACTATGATTCACCAGTCAGTAGAAACTGAAACTGAGACATCTTCAGTGGAAGAAACAGTCTTAAAAGACGCAGCAGAGTGCACTGAAGACGATAAAAAAACGATGATTAATATTAAATACGAATAATTAAGGAGGCGGGGCAGAGATGCCCCGTAGTTTTTATGTTTTATATTTTAATTGCAGCTTTAATAGCTATAGACCAAATCATCAAAATAATCGTTCGCGCAAACCTATCTATAGGCCAAGGATTTCCCCTGCTAGGCGAATTTTTTAAAATCACCTATATAGAAAATACAGGAATGGCATTTGGTATGATGTCAGGGCGTAGTCTATTTTTAATAGTGCTACCTATCCTGTTCATGGTGGGGATATACTTGTTGTGGAGAAAATACAAAGATAAGTATGAAAAAATAATGAGTATTTCAGTTGCTATGATTTTAGCAGGTGGGATTTCCAACTTGTTCGATAGAATAATCTTTGGAAGTGTAACAGATTATTTGGATTTACAGTGGTTTGCAATATTTAATTTTGCAGACATTTGTGCAACAGTAGGATGCGCCTTACTTTGCATAAGTATATTTTTTTTCGAGAAAAAGGAATAGTATGGATAAAATAGAATTTATAGTTGAAATAGAGGAAAACGGAGAGAGACTAGATAGTCTACTATCAAAAAAGGATCAAACCAATTCGAGAAGCTATTTTCAAAAATTAATAGAAAAAGGTAATGTAGAAGTAAACGGAAAAGTATGTACTACGAAAAAATACAAAGTAGCAAAAGATGATAACATAGTCGTTAATCTACCGGAGCCTGAAAACCTAGAAATACTTGCCGAAAACATACCATTAGATATAGTCTATGAAGATGACGATGTATTAGTGATAAATAAGCCAGCAGGAATGGTTGTCCATCCGGCTGTAGGAAATTATTCGGGCACAATGGTAAATGCTATTATGTACCATTGCGGAGACAAGCTTTCTTCTATAAATGGAGTTATTAGACCTGGTATAGTTCATCGTATCGACAAGGATACAAGCGGTCTAATAATGGTAGCAAAAAATGATATAGCCCATAACAGCCTTGCAGCTCAATTAAAAGAGCACAGCATTACTAGACGTTACTTAGCAGTAGTCTATAACAACTTCACAGAAGATGAAGGAACTATAGATGCACCTATTGGTAGAGATCCTAAAAATAGGCTAAAACAGGGCATAGTATATAACGGTGGCAAAGAAGCCATAACTCATTACAAAGTGAGAGAAAGATTTGGTAAGTTTACCCTAGTCGAATGCCGACTAGAAACAGGTAGAACTCATCAAATAAGAGTCCATATGGCATATAAAAAACATCCATTATTAGGAGACGATGTATATGGACCAGAGAAAAATAAATACGGTGCAAAAGGACAAATGCTACACGCATATAAATTAGGCTTCATACATCCTAAAACTGGGGAGTATATGGAATTTCAGTGTCCACCACCAGAAAACTTTGAAAACATTTTAAAAAAATTGAGGTTAGAATATGAGCAAAAAAAGTTTTAAACCAGGAGCTATGTTAAGTCCACTGCCAGTAATTATGGCTTCAGTAGGTGACATAAATGGCGAAAATAACATAATAACTATCGCTTGGACTGGCATAGTAAATACAAATCCACCTATGACATATATCTCAGTAAAACCAGAGAGATATTCTCATCATATGATAGAAGAAAATATGGAATTTGTAATCAACTTAGTTGATAGAAAACTTGCATTTGCAGCTGATTATTGCGGTGTAAAATCAGGCAAAGATATAGATAAGTGGAAGGAAATGAACTTATCTAAAGAACCATGTAAAATAGTAAAATGCCCACAGATAAAAGAGTCACCAGCATCAATCGAATGTGTTGTAAAACAAGTTGTAAAACTACCAAGTCATCATATGTTTATGGCTGAAATAGTAAACATAAACATCGATGAGAAAATAGTAGATGAAAATGGACGCATATGCCTTGACGAAGCAGGACTGGTTTGCTACAATCATGGCGAATACTTTAAAATAGCAAAAGAACCATTTGGAAAATTTGGTTTTTCTGTTATGAAACCTAAAACAAAAAAGAGAATAAATAGAGCAAAGCATTATAAAAAAACTAAAAAGAACAAACAAAACTAAAAAGGAAACAGAGTGCCTAGTGGAAGGTTAGGCACCCTATAAGTTAAAAGATTGAAATTTGATGAAAAAGTTTAAAAGAAACATTTGATTATGAGGGGATATATTAATCAAGTGTTACTTTCTTCCCTTTTTGATTACAAGTACTTTGTAATTTTTTAATACACTCTTCGCAAATATAACCATTGTGAAATGGTAAAATGTGATATGGCCTATTACATAGGGTGCACTTATTCATCATGCCCTCTCCTTTCAACGACTTCGATTGTATGTTCTACATGACTATATTTTAACAACAGTTAATCCAAAAATAAATAGCTTTGCAAATAAAACCCAATTTTTGTAATATAAATACCAAAAATTGTAATATGAGGACGAAAAAATGAAAGATAACAACAATTCAAAAATGGAAAATTTTGTACTAAAAGAAGAAAATAAAAAATCGATAATAGGTTATGCGTGGGATATAGAAAACCCAACAAAGGTAGTTTGTATCATTCATGGCATAGGCGAATACGCAAAAAGATACAACCGTATGGCAAAAAAATTTAACGAAGCAGGTTATGCCGTATTTTCAATGGACCTTAGAGGACATGGACAGTCATTTGGTAAAAGAGGTCATTGTGCACCAAGAGAAAGTGTACTTGAAGACATAAATGACTTAATTGATTACGCAAGAGTTCAGCATCCCAACGTGCCATTCGTGCTATATGGCCACAGCATGGGCGGCAACATAACTTTAGACTACAGAAACAGAGGCAAATACAATGGGGACATTACAGGCTATGTAGTAAGCGCTCCATGGGTAAAATTAGTAAGAAAAGTGCCAAAATATCAATACGTATTTATGACTGGACTATCACACATAATGCCACAGTTTAAAATCTCATCAGCTATAGACGAGTCAGCTTTGGGAAATAAAGCAAATGTAGCTGGCTACTCAAAAGATAAGTATGTGCACAACTACATTTCAGCAGCTTGTGCAGTAGCTGGTTTTAACATCGGCAACGCCCTATATGACGATACTCATATAATCAAGGGAGACGGCCGAAAAAGACCTATGCTCCTAATGCATGGAGACAAGGATGTAATATGCAGCGTAGAAGGAAGTAGGCAGATAAGCAAAAATCAAGCCGATACATGCGAGTATGTGGAATGGCCTGGTCTTTACCATGAAATCCACAATGGAGGCGAGCATAGTAGAGGTACAGAAGTCATAGAAAAAGCAATCGACTGGATAGGTAAATTATAGAAGTAAAAAACCCCTGAAATCTTAAGTTTCAGGGGTTAATTTTTGTCTTTGTGTCAGATCTTATTTCTGAGCTGCTGCTGCCTGCTGAGCTGCAACTTCTGCTGCGAAATCTTCTTCTTTCTTTTCAATACCTTCGCCAACTTCATATCTAACCATTGAAGCAACCTTCATATCTTTGCCAACTTCTTTAGCAACTTCTGCTACGTATTCAGCAACTGTTAGATCACCATTCTTAACGAATTTCTGATCAACTAGGCATACTTCCTTAAGGATAGCTTTGATCTTTCCTGGGATGATTCTGTCTAGAAGTTCTTCTTTTTTACCTTCGTTTAGTAGCTGGTGCTTAGCGATTTCAGTTTCTGAAGCTAACCATTCCTGGTCAACCTGAGTGTCATCTAAGAACTTAGGGTTCATTGAAGCAACCTGCATTGCTACGTCTTTACCTACTACTGCGATTTCATCAGCTGTAGCTTCAGTTTCAAGACCAACGATAACACCGATCATACCATTTGTATGAGTGTATCCTGAGTAAACAACGCCTGGTTCAGCATACTTAACAAATCTTCTGATTGTTAGGTTTTCACCGATTGTAGCGATTTTGTTTGTTAGTTCTTCGCCAACTGTTTTTTCTGCATCATATGGTAGAGCTTTTAGAGCTTCTACGTCAGCTGCATCATTTTCTAGAGCGATTTGAGCGATCTTTTCTACGAAAGTAACGAAGTCTTCGTTTTTAGCTACGAAGTCAGTTTCTGAGTTAACTTCTACAAGAGCTGCAGATTTGTGATCTTCAGCAAATGCGATTCTTACAAGACCCATAGCAGCGATTCTGTCTGATTTTTTAGCTGCTTTTGAAAGTCCTTTTTCTCTTAAAATTTCAATTGCTTTTTCAACGTCGCCGTCTGTTTCTACAAGAGCTTTCTTGCAGTCCATCATACCAGCGCCAGTGATTTCTCTTAGTTCTTTAACTAATGCTGCTGTTACTGCCATTTATTTTTCCTCACTTTCTACTTCTTCTGTAGCTTCTGATTCGTCAAAGCTTTCACCCTGCTTACCTTCGATAACTGCGTCAGCCATGCTGCTTGCAATTAGTTTAACTGCTCTGATAGCATCGTCATTTGCAGGAATGATGTAATCAACATCATCAGGATCACAGTTAGTATCAACAATACCTACTACAGGAATACCTAATGTTCTAGCTTCCTTAACTGCGATCTTTTCTTTCTTAGGGTCAACGATGAAGATTGCTCCTGGCATTCCCTTCATATCTTTGATACCGCCTAAGAATTTTTCTAGTCTTTCAAGTTCTCTCTGAAGAGTTAGAACTTCTCTCTTGCTTAGCTTTTCAAAAGTTCCGTCTTCTTCCATAGCCTTGATATCGTTAAGTCTCTTAATTCTAGTTGAGATTGTTTTCCAGTTTGTAAGCATGCCGCCTAACCATCTCTGGTTAACATAGTACATACCGCATCTTAGAGCTTCGTCTTTGATAGCTCCCTGAGCCTGTTTCTTAGTTCCTACGAAAAGAACTGGTTTGCCGCTTTCGCCAACTTCTCTCATGAAAGAGTAAGCTTCATCAATCTTCTTTACAGTTTTCTGTAGGTCGATGATGTAGATACCATTTCTTTCTGTAAAAATGTATGGAGCCATTTTAGGGTTCCATCTTCTTGTCTGGTGTCCAAAGTGTACACCTGCTTCTAAAAGCTGTTTCATTGAAATTACTGACATATTAAATTTCCTCCTGGTTTTTTCCTTCCACCGAGACTTTCCAAAAAAGGAGCCTTTTGGCACCACCTAATTTGTAATCCGGCGTGTTTAATTAAAAAATACTCGGTATCATTTTTTGTAAATAACACCGAGTAATATAATACTATAACATCTATGAAATTTCAAGCAAAATTTGCTGATTTTTTAACATTTATAGAGATTTTTTTTTCTAGCCTTTTCAGCTTTAAAACATATTTATCTAATTATCGCAATATCCAAAATTATCCTTTAGATACTTAATAATTTTTTGTGTTGACTTATCTCCCAAAGCCAATGGCTTATCATTAACAAAAAATATTTCATTTTTATCAATTCTTTCAATGAGAGAAATATTAACTATAACGTAAGTATTGCACCTAAAAAAACGACAGTCTCTAATATTTTCAATAGATGTAACTTTTTTACCTCTTATGATATACAAACCTTTTAGAGTTTCTATTTCTATATTTCTGCCATCTTGTCTCACATAAAGAATTTCACCATGTGTAAATTTTTTCAAACCACAATCAGTTTGCAAAAAAAATTTTTTCTAGAATCGCCATTTCATACATCTCCTTTGCTGATTTCATATAAAAATAGCATTCCTCAAAGTAACGGGAATGCTATTATGTGTGTCTATCTCTTGTATGTTATAAAATCCTCAGCGATTTCTTCAGCCGCAACTGATACTGGCTTTTCGATATTACCATTTGCAACCAAAAGTGGTTTGCCGTCGATAATATCTCTAGCTCTCTTTGCAGCTAAAACAACTAAAGTATATCTGCTGTCTGCTTTTTTTCTAATTTCGTTAATTGATGGATATAGCATTATATTTCCTCCTTATACTGCTGTGTGCATTTCAACAACTCTTCGCTAACTCTAACACCTTCGGCTTTTATAATTGAAGCAACCTGGTCTACAGCCACATCTAGCTGATCATTTAAAACAGCATAGTCATATTTATCTACACAGCTTATTTCACCTATAGCGTTTTTCAATCTTAAATTAATTGTTTCTTCTGTTTCTGTGCCTCTTCCCACAATTCGATTTTTCAACTCTTCCATTGAAGGAGGTAAGATAAAAATCGTAATTGCTTCAGGATATACTTCTTTGACCTGTAATGCACCTTGAACATCTATTTCAAGAATGGCATCTTTGCCCATTTCAATCTGTTTCATAACAGGAGCTTTTGGCGTTCCATAGTAATTGCTATGAACCTGGGCATACTCGAAAAATCCATCTTGTGAAATAATATCCTCAAACTGCTCTTTATCAACAAAATGATAACTAACATCAGGAATTTCACCTTCTCTTGGATTTCTTGTAGTCATAGATACTGAAAGAAATAAATCAGGCATCTTATTTAAAAGTTCTTTGCAAATAGTTCCTTTGCCGGCACCTGAAGGTCCGGAAATCACAAACAATTTACCTTTACTCATATTTGTTTCTCATCTCCTTAAATCAATAGCAATACATTATATCACAATTATATACCTGTAACAAGTTTTATTCGATATTTTGTACCTGTTCACGTATTTTTTCTATTTCGCTTTTTATTTCAAGCATAGTTTGTGTTATTTTTAAATCGTTAGCCTTAGCACCTATAGTATTTGTTTCTCTGTTCATTTCCTGAACTAAAAAATCCAATTTTTTACCTTCGGATTTTTGGCCGCCGATAATATTTTTTAGCTGGATCATATGGCTGTCAAGTCTTACAAGTTCCTCAGTTATATTAGCCTTGTCAGCGAAGATTGCCGCTTCAAGCATAATTCTATCTTCTGGCACTTCAACATTTCCATCCATAAGTTCTTCAATACGAGTTTTTAATTTAAGAGCGTAGATTTCCTGAAGTTGAGGAGCTTTTTCTTCAATAGTGGCAACATGTCCTCTGATGATTTCACCTCTCATAAGCAAATCTTCCTCTAGTTTTTTACCTTCTATAATACGCATATTGTCAAAGTTTTCAATAGCTTCCACAAGAGCTTTTTCAATGCTAGCAAAAACTTCATCTTCATCTTCTACATCAGGAATGGCTTTCATTACGTCTGGAAGTCCTGCTATGTATTCAAGAGTTGCATTGTTGTCAAGCTCCAGTATATTTGACAACTCGTTTAAATTAGCCATATACTGTTTTGCTACTACTGGATTTAACTTAATAGTAACATCAGACTCGCTGATATTTTCAATTAAAACTGAAATATCGATTTTACCTCTTTTAACTGTGTTTTTAACAATAGATTTTATTTTTTCTTCGGCAAAAGAATATCTTCTAGGCATCTTTACATGAATATCGCAATATCTGTGATTAACAGCTCTCATTTCAACTACGACACTTCTTTTTCCGTCTATATATTCGCCTTTACCAAAGCCTGTCATACTTTTAATCATACAATTTTCTCCCATTTTTACTTTAATTTATGATAATATAATATTATAACATAATAAATGAAAGAAAGGAAACCATTTATGGCATTTGATGGACTAGTAACTAGAGCAATAGTCAACGAATTACACGACAAACTATTGCTAGGAAAAATAGATAAAATTTATCACCCAGAAAAAAATGAACTTGTATTTTTAGTACACACAAATAAACAAAAGTACAAACTATATGCTTCAGTAGATACAAATCATCCTGGAGCATATATTACTGAAGAGGACTATCAAAACCCTCTACAACCTTCAAGTTTTTGTATGCTACTTAGAAAACACCTTTTAAGTGGCCGTATAACTTCCATAACACAAAAAGATTGGGAAAGAATTATAGAAATCCAATTTGAAACTCGTGATGAAATGGGATTTAATGTTAACAAAAAATTGATTATAGAAGTTATGGGTAAGCACAGTAACATCGTATTAGTAGATGTTACAACAGGTAAAATAATAGATGCAATTAAGCGTATCTCTATAGATGTAAATAGAGCTAGACAGATTTTACCAGGTATGGTATACGAATACCCGCCATCACAAAATAAGATTGCACCAACAGAAATAACTGAAGATTTCTTTGGAGATGTAAACACTCCAAAAGATATATTAAATGGTATACAAGGTGTATCACCGTTGATTGCAGAGGAGCTTTATCAATCTGAAAATCCATACGATAAATTGCAGCAGTATTTAAAGTCAATTGAGAACAGAGAGTTTTGCACCAAAACATACTTAAAAGAGAATGGCACTCCAATGGACTTCCATGTCATTCCTGTAACAGCTTACGATGAGCTTGAGCGGGTGGATTTTGAAACTGTAAGCCAAACTATTGAATACTATTATTCACACAGAGAAAGCTCCAACAGAGTTAAGCAAAAATCCACTGACTTAAAGAAGCACCTAAATACGACTTTGAAAAAAATGTATTTGAAAAAACAAAAGATTTCAGAGGAGTTGTTAAAGGCGGAAAACTCCGAAAAATACAGGCTTTTCGGGGAACTTTTAACAGCGAATATACATGCGATAAAACCTGGTGCAACAAGTGTTGACGTGGTGAATTATTACAATGGAGAGACTGTAACTATTCCTTTGGACAAGCGATATCATCCTTCAAAAAATGCTCAAATGTATTTTAAAAAGTACAGCAAATCTAAAACTGCCATTGTGGAGAAAAAATTGCAGCTGGAGCATACTGACGAGGACATCGCCTATCTTGAATCAGTTTTAAACTTTGTGGATATGGCTGATAAGACTGAAACTATTGATAATATTAGGGAAGAGTTAATTGAGTCAGGATTTATTCGCCGCAGGAAACTTTCAAACAGACCAAAGAAAAAGGCTAGCATAGATCCATATGTTTACAAAACAAGTGACGGATTTACTATTTACGCCGGCAGAAACAATAAGGAAAATGATATTTTAACTACGAAAAAAGCCAACAGAACTGACCTTTGGTTTCATACAAAGGATATTCCAGGATCCCATACAATTTTGTTTACTGAAGGTAGAGAGCCAAGTGACAATGCAATTTTTGAGGCTGCGGCTATTGCGGCTTACCACAGCAAAGGCAGACAATCAGAAAACGTGCCTGTGGATTATACTGAAATAAAGTATGTTAAAAAACCTTCGGGGGCTAAACCGGGAATGGTTATTTTTACTAATAACAAGACGGTTTATGTGACACCTAAGTTGCCACAGTAGGTTGATCCTTGTTATACATCTTTTGAAGTGTTATACTTTTAGAGTAGACAATTTTATTTTAATGAAGAGGGGGAAGGTATTTATGGAAAAAGGTAAACTTATCAAGGTAATTGCCGTAGCTTTGGTAGTTGCAGTGGCTACATCTATGGCACCGGCTATTAATAGAACAATGGTTGCAGATGCAGCAAGTAAAAGTGTGAAAATCGATACAAAGCATTTTCCAGACAAAGCTTTTAGAAAACATGTTAGAAAGTTTGATACAAATAAAAGTGGCTGGCTAAGTGGAACTGAACGTGCTAAGGTCAAAAAAATGGATGTTACTTATGAAAAAATTAAAAGCTTAAAAGGTATTGGATATTTTACATCACTAAGATATTTAGATTGTAGCAGCAATTATTTGAAGAGTTTAGATTTAAGTAAAAATACAAATTTGGTAAATTTAGATTGCACATATAATCAATTAACTAGTCTAAACGTGAGCAAAAACAAAAAGCTAAATAGTCTAGCATGTTACAATAATAAGTTGAAGAAAATAAATATAACAAAAAATACTAATTTAGTAACTTTAATATGTAATAAAAATAATATGACGAGTTTAGATGTGAGCAAAAATAGAAATTTGAAATGTTTATATTGTTCTGATAACAAACTTAAGAAATTAGATGTAAGCAAAAATACTAAAATTACAGATTTGGGTTGCTACAATAATCAGTTAACAAGTTTATATGTAAGTAAACTTAAAAATTTAGAGTCTCTAATGTGTAGTGGTAATAAACTAACTAGTCTAAATGTGAGTAAAAATGCGAAGTTGTATTATCTAGTTTGCACGGAGAATAAGTTGACAAGTTTAGATTTAAGAAAGAATAAAAATTTAATCCATCTATATTGTTATAATAACAAACTTAAGAAATTAGATATAAGTAAAAATAAGAGATTAGAAAGTTTATATTGTAGTAATAATCAATTGAAGAGCTTAAATACGAGTGTTAATCGTAATTTATTACATATAGCTTGTAAAAATAATAAAATAACTAGCCTAAATTTAAGTAACAATATTCAGTTAAATGATTTAGATTGTTCAAGCAACAATTTAAAAAGTCTAAACATAAGTAAAAATACTAAGCTAGATGAGTTAGATTGCAGAAAAAATAAAATAAAGAGTCTTGATGCCAGCAAAAATAAATATTTAAAAAATTTAAAATACGATAAAAACGTAAAGGTTAAAAGATATAAAGCAAAATAGCGATAATTAAAAACAAGGAGATTTGGAGTAATATACAACTACTTCAAATCTCCTTTTAATATACAATAGATATCCAAAATTTCTCAACAATAGGCTGTGGATTAATCGTATACAAAATCAATAATTCACAAGAGATATATTTTTTATTAAATTTATAATTTGGCAAGATTGTTGATATATTAACAAAAACTGGCTGTTAGAAAAGATGATGTGTAAAATAATGAGGCTGTGTAAAACTTTTTGCATGGGTAAAAAAAGTGCACCTAATGATGAGCAGCTATAGGTGCACTAGTTTATTTATTTTTTAAATTTGTTTATTTCTGTCATTTCGTTAGATCGTTTAGCTAGTTCAGCTTGCCCCATAGAATTTAACTGCAAGAAGCTGTTGACAACAACATTTAAATCAATAATTGATGAGACAGATAAAGAGTCATTCTTATATAAGTTTGAAATATTATCGATTAACTGTTTGAAATAGGTATTGTCATTATTGGTATTGTATGTAGTAGATGACTCTCCAATAATATAATTTGAAGGTATATCAGTTGTGATATAGTTAGGAGTTTCATCTTCTAGTAAATCGGACTTAGAGATATTAAATATTTCACATAATTTATTTACTTTATCCATCCTAGGAAATGCAGCACCATTGACGTATGCAGTTATAGTGCTAGGAGTAACCCCCATTTTTTTTGCTAGTTCTTTATTTGTCATACCGCTTAGTCTAATATATTTTTTTAAATTAATTGAAAAAGCGCTAAGTTCTTTATTTTTTAAATCCATGTCTATGTATCCTTTCGTTTTATTAATTTAATAATATAACAAAAAATAATTGAAATAAATATAAAAATACAAATTAAAATAAAATACATTAAAATTAAACAAAAAATATACTACAAGAAGTTTTTTACTCTAATCCAAGCTGGCTACCACCCCAAAAAAATGATATATTGATGTAGTAGGTTTAAATAAATTAAAAAAGATTTGAGGTCAATTTTATGAATAAATCAGCTATAAAAAATTACGCCGTATGGGCTAGAAACGAACTAATAAAAAGAGTTACACGAAAAGCCTACGAATACGGCATAGAAAAACAAGGCTTAGTTATACCAAAAGACGCAGAAGTAGTCTATGACAAAGTCCTAACAGAAGAAGAACAAGCAAATAGAAAACAACTAATAAAAGAAATAGAAAAAAAAGGATACGAGCAAGTAATCGAAGAAGTTTCATACACTTGGTTTAACAGATTTATCGCCCTAAGATTTATGGAAGTAAACAACTATCTACCACAAAAGATAAGAGTGTTTACAAACGCACAAAACGAATTTAAGCCACAGCTTTTAGACGAAGCCATGAACATAGAACTTAACGGCGTAGACAAAGAACTAGTCTATGAACTAATTGAAAACAACGAAAGAGATGAGCTATACAAATTGCTATTTTTAGCAACTTGCAACGATATGGGAAATTATCTACCGGGTATTTTTACAAGTATTTCAGATTACAAAACATTGCTTTTTCCAGACAACCTACTTAAAGAAGACAGTGTTTTAGGTAAGCTTATTTCAGATATAGACGAAGACACTTGGCAAGAACAGGTACAGGCAATAGGCTGGATGTATCAGTATTACATATCTGAAAAACACGAACAAGTTGTAAATATATTAAAAGGTAAGATAAAAAAAGAAGATATCCCTGCGGCAACACAGCTATGGACTACTGACTGGGTTGTTAGATATATGGTTGACAACTCTTTAGGCAGATACTGGGTTGAAAGAAATCCAGAGAGTCCATTAAAGGATAAGCTTGTCTATTTGGCAACTTCTAAAAATGATGATTTGCCTGTGGTAAATGAAAGAGTAAATCCAGAGGACATCACATTTCTTGACCCATGTATGGGCAGCGGCCATATTTTAGTTTACGCATTTGATGTACTTATGGAAATCTACAAAGAGTGCGGCTATGCCGAAAGAGATGCTGCTTTGAGTATCCTTGAAAACAACCTATATGGTCTTGATATTGATGACAGAGCTTATCAGCTATCTTATTTTGCAGTTATGATGAAGGCAAGAAGCTATAACCGCAGAGCTTTAAGAAAAGGTGTTGTACCAAAAATAGCATCAATTCAAGAAAGCAACAACATCAAAACTTTTGCTTGTGATGGTGTTACAAATGATGCTGAAATGAACAAGATTGGCGAATATTTAGTAGATACTTTTAAGGATGCAAAAGAGCTTGGCGCTCTTATAAATGTTAAGGAAGCTGACTATAAGAGTTTTACTTTATACTTAGAAAAAATATATGACAATGGCATTTCTGATTTATCAGCTGTTAATTGGTTTGAAAACACTTTGCCAGAAATGAAAGCTTTTGCCACTCAGGCTGAAATCCTAAGCAAGAAGTTTACAGTTGTTACTACAAATCCACCTTATATGGGCAAGATGGAAGGCGAGCTTAAAAAGTTTGTAACTAAAAACTACAAGGACTACTCATCGGATATTTTTGCTGTATTTATGCGCAGAAACTTTGATATGACTGTTCCTGGCGGTTATCTTGGTTTTATGACGCCTTTTGTTTGGATGTTTATTAAGTCCTACGAAAAGCTAAGGCAGTATATTATAGATAACAAAAACATCGCTACTTTGGTTCAGATGGAGTACTCTGCTTATGAGGAGGCCACTGTGCCTATCTGCTCATTTGCACTTAAAAATGCTAAGGATGACTCTCTTGGCTATTACTACAGATTGTCTGATTTTAAAGGCGGAATGGCAGTCCAGCAGGCCAAGGTTTTAGAGGCGCAGCAAAACAAGGACTGTGGTTACTTCTACGAAGCTGATGAAAGAAACTTTGAAAAGATACCTGGAAGTCCGGTGGCATATTGGGCGTCACAAGAAGCAATAGAAAACTTTCTAAAAAATGATTTAAATTCATATGGAAATGCAGTAAAAGGCTTAGATACATGTGATAACAATCGTTTCGTAAGAGACTGGTATGAAGTAATATTTAATAAAATAGGTTTAAATATCGATAGTTGTTCTAATACCTTTAATAACAATTGGTTTCCTTATTGCAAAGGTGGAGGATATAGAAAATGGTATGGTTTATATGAAAAAGTTGTAAATTGGGAAAACGATGGTGAAATATTACGTAATTTAAGAGATGAAAGAGGTAAAATCAAATCCAGACCTCAAAATACTAGATATTATTTCAATAAAGGCATTACTTTTTCTACCATAACAAGTGCTAAACTTTCAATGCGTTTTATGGAAAATTCTATCTTTGGTGGTGGAGGTTCTGGAATATTTTGCGATAATGGTAAAGAAATATTAGGATTTCTAAACTCTAAAATAACTGATTATTATCTTCAATTATTGAATCCAACTTTAAATTTTCTTGTTGGTGATATGTTATCATTGCCAATAAATGAAAATATACTTGATAACTCTAATATACTTACTATTGTTGAAAATAACATCACTCTATCCAAGCAAGACTGGGACTCATTCGAAACATCATGGGATTTCACAGTTCACCCATTAGTAAAAAGTCATACATCAACAGTAAGCGAAGCTTACAATCTATGGAAATCTGAGTGTGAAGATAGATTTACAAAACTAAAAGCAAACGAAGAAGAACTAAACCGCATATTCATTGACATTTACGGACTTGCAGATGAACTAACACCTGAGGTAGACGAAAAGGACGTAACAGTTTACAGAGTCTTTGATAACAAAGAAGACATTCCTGAGGCTATGGGCAAGAGCAAATACGCTCTAA
>CAUWIT010000018.1:0-37133 GCA_963558965.1 uncultured Clostridia bacterium
TGAAATGATTGGGCTTGAAAGATTGGTGTGTGAAGAGCAAGTGTCAAACTCCCGTTTGATGTTATTGCAACATCCTAAACAAACCCTCCCACTTTTCCAAAATTTCTTCCCTAATTGCATATTAACAAAGCCACACCAATATGGTATAATATAAGGCACTGTATTATGCTTGCGGGCAAATATACAGCAAGATATGGGAAAAATATCAAAGAAATAATCATATTAGATAGACAAAAGGAAACGAAAATAATTTAGAAACTTCAATGATTTATAGGAGGAAATACAAACAATGAAACTAGGGATTGTAGGGTTACCTAACGTAGGTAAAAGTACATTATTCAATGCTATTACAAAAGCAGGAGCCGAATCAGCAAACTATCCATTTTGCACTATAGAGCCAAATGTTGGTGTAGTTGCAGTGCCAGACGAAAGACTAGATGTACTATGCAAGATGTATAACTCAAGAAAAGTAGTACCAACAGCTATCGAGTTTTACGATATCGCAGGTTTGGTAAAAGGTGCTTCAAGAGGCGAAGGACTTGGAAATAAATTTTTAGGACATATTAGAGAAGTTGAAGCTATCGTACATGTAGTAAGATGCTTCGAGGATCCAAATGTTGTTCATGTAGATGGACAGGTAAATCCATTAAACGATATTGAAACAATCAATATGGAATTAATCTTCTCAGATATGGAATTGCTAGAAAGAAGAATTCAAAAGACTACTAAAAATCTAAAAGGTGATAAGTCATTACAAAAGGAATTAGATCTTTTAAATGAAATTTATGGATTTTTAGAAACAGGCAAATCAGCTAGAGCTATGGAGCTAGATGAAGACCAGTACGAATATGTTAAGTCTCTTGATTTACTTTCATTTAAGCCTGTTATCTACGCTGCAAATGTTTCAGAAGAGGAAGCAGGCAGCGATGTTGACAATGATATGGTTAAAGCAGTTAGAGAATTTGCAGCAACTGAAAGTTCTGATGTTATCGTTATTTGTGCAAAAATTGAAGAGGAAATTTCTCAGCTTGACGATGACGAAAAGGCTATGTTCCTTGAGGAACTAGGTATTGAAGAGTCTGGTCTTGACAAACTTGTTAAGGCATCTTACCATCTGTTAAATCTAATTTCATATTTGACAGCTGGGGAACAGGAAGTAAGAGCTTGGACTATTATCAATGGAACAAAAGCACCGCAAGCTGCTGGTAAGATTCATTCTGACTTCGAAAGAGGATTTATCAGAGCCGAAACTATTGCTTACGATAAGCTAATTGAATGCGGCGGCAATCTTGCTACTGCTAAAGAAAAAGGTCTTGTAAGATCTGAAGGTAAGGATTATGTAGTTAAAGACGGGGATGTTATGAACTTCCTATTTAATGTTTAATATTAATTTAGCTAGAATCGCCATAAACGTTAAAACCACTCATTCCAATTTGATTTATTGGTTTGAGTGGTTTTTTTATATTAGAAATTTGATGGTTCTAGGTCAATCCTAATTTCTTCACCACCATTGAGGATTAGGCTATCTTCACCAACTTTACATTGGCGGGCTAGGATATGAACTCCAGAGGCTTTAGCTTTTAAAAGGGCCTCTCCAAACTCTGGGTGAGTCTTATAATTTGGTGTAAAAACATCCATGCCTTCCATTTGGATAACAAACAAAATATAGGCATTGTAGCCATTTTCTCTTGCAGCAATCAGCTCATTGATGTGTTTTACGCCACGTTGGGTAGGGGCATCGGGAAACATGGCAATACCGCTGCTCTCCAAAGTAACACCCTTAACCTCCATAAAAGCCATTCCGCCAGAAGCATCTTCCAAATAGAAATCAAATCTAGAATTTCCAAATGTTTTTTCACCTTTGACCAAAGTTATTTTGTCCATATGGGGCAAGGTTAAATCCCCAGACAAAAGTGCCTCATTAACCACCTTATTTGGCGCCTGACTATCCATATTTATAAGCAGGCCGTTTTCCTTTTTTACAACACCAATGAGGGAATACCTAAGTTTGCGCGTACCCATATTGCCAGCAAAATCCTGCAAAAATACAGTTGTGCCAGGCACCAACAACTCACGACAGCAACCGGTATTTTTCACATGGGCCTTTTGGACTTCACCATCAACCTCAACTAAGGCAACAAACCTGTTTGGCCTCTCTAAAAAAACGCCTTTCTTTATATTTTCATACTTCATCTTCAATCTCCTTTTTACAAAAGTAATTATATATGGGAATGTCTCTGTTGCATAGAAAAAATTCATAATTAGCTTATGTTGTGTTTCGATGCAAGCTTAAGCACAAAATATGGTACAGTGAATATTACCTATTTGTAGCAAGTGGAGTGGCGTGGTTTTAATATGAAGGCAAAACCCATTTTTAATGTAAAAATAATTGAAAAATGGAGTAAAGTGGAGTAAAATGGTTATACCAAAGTGGCGTAGTCTACTTAAAATTAAAAATAGCTAAAGAAAGGAGGCTCATCTCATGTTTATGGGGACTTACCAAAATTCTGTAGATGCTAAATATCGAATGATAGTTCCCGCAAAATTTAGAGAGGAGCTAGGGGATAAGGTTGTTTTTACTTTAGGTATAGACAAATGCCTGTATCTTTATTCTATGGAAGAATGGGGAAAGTTTGTTGAAAAGTTATCCATGCTACCTATTTCTGATACTAAGGCTCGTAAATTTTCAAGAAGTTTTACAGCCAATGCAGAAGACTGTGAAGTGGATAAACAGGGCAGAGTTACTTTGCCTGCAAGTTTAAGAGACAAAGTTGATATTGTTAAGGAACTTACAACAGTTGGTTGCTTAAATCGTATAGAAGTTTGGAGTCGTGAAGTTTACGAATCCGACGAAGAAGATATTACTATGAGCAACGAAGAAGTATCAGAGGGAATGAAAGAATATGGAATTTAAACACAAGTCAGTTCTATTAGATGAGTGTATCGAAAATTTAAATATAAAGCCTGATGGGATTTATGTTGATGGAACTTTAGGTGGTGGAGGTCACAGTTCTCACATTTGTGAACACTTAAGTGAACAAGGTACGCTTATTGGCATAGATAGAGATATAGATGCTTTAAATGCGGCATCTAAAAGATTGGAAAAATACAATTGTAAAAAAATATTTGTGCAGAGTAATTATTCGGATATTAAGAATATTTTAGAGGAGCAAGGCATAGATGGTATAGATGGAGCCTTGCTTGATTTAGGCGTTTCTTCTTTTCAGCTTGACAATGCTGAGAGAGGATTTTCATATATGCAAAAAGCGCCTCTTGATATGCGTATGAACAGGGATGATTCATTTACAGCTTACGATGTTGTAAACGATTACTCTGAAGCAGAGCTTGCTAATTTGATTAAAAAGTACGGTGAAGAAAGATGGGCAAAGCGTATTGCAAAGTTTATTTGCGATAGCCGTAAACAAAAACCCATTGAAAACACCGAAGAACTTGTTGAAATCATCAAGGCAGCCATTCCTGCTAAGGCTAGGAGAGAAGGGCCACATCCGGCCAAGAGAACTTTTCAGGCCATTAGGATTGAGGTCAACGATGAACTTGGTCAGCTAGAGCGAGCCATAGGAGATTTTTGTGATGTTTTAAATCCAAAGGGCAGATTTTGCGTTATTAGTTTCCACAGCTTAGAAGACAGGATTGTTAAGGAAATTTTCAACGAGAGATTTGATCCATGTATATGTCCAAAGGAGTTTCCAGTTTGTGTATGTGGCAAAAAACCTGAGGTTAAAAAGATTACGAAAAAACCTATTGTTTCAAATGAGGAAGAATTAGAGGAAAACCCAAGGGCACGTAGTGCAAAATTAAGGGTTATAGAAAAAATATAAGTATATAGGGAAAAAACGAAAAGGAGAGATAAATGGCAGCACAAAGAGTATATACACCCGAATATGCTCCGGTAAAAGAGTTAAAACTAAATCCAAAGCAAACAAATAAACCACTTTTAAATAAAAAAGCGAAAAAAAGAACAGTTATTGCAGTGTTTTTGCTAGGCATCATGCTTGTAGTTGCAGTTGTTGTAACAGCAGTTGCCGAGTCGCTTTCATATAGTAATAGTATTTTGCAAAACGAAAATGAAAAAATCGCTAGTGAAATCAAGGATATTGAAATTGAGATGCAAAGTGCAGTAAATATTGGCACTGTAGAAAAGAAAGCTACTAAAAGTTTAGGAATGGTCTATCCGGTTGGCTCACAGTATGTAAAAGTCAATACGGAAAAAAATGTAGACAATTTCGCCTCAGCTCTAAAAAAAGAAGCATTTAATTAGAAATTGTTTTTAGGAGAAGTGATGAGGAAAGATAATAGAAAGTTAACTTTATTAAACAAAAAGAGGATGGCTATTGCATTTATTGCGTTTAGTGCTATCCTATTTTTGCTGTGCATAAGGATTGGTTATGTGCAGATCGGTGGGCGTGTTGATGGAGAAGACCTTAAAAAAAGAGCTATCGCCCAGCAGACTAAAGATGAAATAGTAAAACCAGAGCGTGGAGAAATCCAGGACAGAAATGGAAATGAACTTGCTACAAACAGAGAAGGGTATTCAGTTTGGGTAAGACCTTACGATGCTAGAGTTGGAAAAACTGATGATGATAAGGAAAAAGCTTTAAAGGAAACTGTTACTAAGCTGGCAAAAATTATAGATGTAGATGCAGATGAACTTGTTGAAACAGTATCTAAAACAGATAAGACAAATATAAAGGTTTCAGATTTTGTTTCAAATAAAGTTGCAGAAAAAATAAGAAAAGCTGATTTGACAGGTGTGTCTTTAACTGAAGAAGTTCAAAGATACTATCCTATGGGAAATTTCTTAGCCCATACACTTGGAAGTGTAACAAGCGATAATACTGGTCGTTCTGGTATTGAATATCAATACAACTCCTATTTGGCTGGAGTTAAAGGCAGATGGTTAAAGAGAACAGACAACAAAGGAAACACCCTAGCAGAAGGTACTGAAAAATATTATGAGCCTGAAGACGGTAGCGATGTTGTTTTAACTATTGACCAAACTATACAAAGCTACGTTGAAAAAAGCGTAAAAGCATCTTACAAAAAATATGATGCTGCTAGTGTAAGCTGTATAGTTATGGAAACAAAAACTGGAGAAATTTTGGCTATGGCTTCTGCGCCAAGTTTTGATCCAAATGATCCAGAAACACCATCTAGCAAATCAGAGCAAAAGAAATTAAGTAAGATGTCTTCTACTAAAAAGATGGAATACTTAAATCAGATGTGGAGAAATCCTTTAATCAGTAATATTTACGAGCCTGGCTCTACTGTTAAGCTGGTTACAACAGCGGCAACACTAGAAGAAGGGCTAACAAGCAAGGATGATACATTTGTATGTAATGGCTCTTACACAGTAAGTGGAGTATCAGTAAAATGTTGGAGATCATATCAGCCTCATGGTACAGAGACTCTTTACGAAGGGGTGCAAAACTCATGTAACCCTGTATTTATGCAGCTTGCATTGAGATTGGGAAAAGAGAAGTTTTATAACTATCTTGAAGCCTTCGGTCTATCTGAGGCGACTGGTATAGACTTCCCAGGTGAAGCATCACCGATTATAAAAAATCAAAAAACTGCAAGCAAGTTAGACCTTGCAATTATGGGCTTTGGACAGGTAAATGCTATGTCACCATTGCAAATCGTTACTGCTGTTTCTGCATTAGGTAACGAGGGCAATTTGATGGAGCCTCATCTTGTTAAGGAAATCAAGGATGCTGATGGCAAAACAGTTGAAAAAGTTGAGCCTAAGATTGTTAGAAAAGCCGTTTCAAAATCTACAGCTAAAGAGATGTGCAAAGTTATGCAGCTAGTAGTAGATAAAGGCGGTGGGGAAAAAGCTAAAATACTAGGTTATCGTGTAGGCGGTAAAACTGGTAGTTCACAGGTTGCAAGTGCAAGCGGCGGTTATACAGATCAGCTTGTGGCATCTTTTGTAGGAATGGCACCTATGGATGATCCAGACGTTACTATCCTTTATATCATTGATAGGCCTGCAGGCAATCAGCGTGGTGGTACAATTGCAGCACCTGAAACAAAAACAGTTCTTGAAAAAATATTAAAATATAGAGAAATTAAACCTAAATACACAAGTGAAGAAAAAGCAGAACTTGCAAAGGAAACAGATACAGTAAAAGTTCCAAAAGTCAAGGGTAAAAAACTTAGCGAAGCTAAGAAAATCCTAAAGAGCAGCGGACTTAAATACAAAATCTCACCGGAAACAGATAGTAAAAAAGATTTTGTTGTAAAAGATCAATATCCTGCTTCAGGAGAAGAAATACAGAAAAACGGTATTGTGTATTTGTATAGAGAATAAAGGGAGAAAGATTTAAATGATACCACTAAAAATCAGTGAAATAATTTCAGCTACAGGAGCAAAAATCTATGGAGATATGACGGATGCTGTTGTTAAAAGTGTTTGTCAGGATTCTAGATTGGCAGTTTCTGAGTCTATGTTTTTTGCTATCAAAGGAGATGCCTTTGATGGACATAATTTTGTTGCGTCGGCAATAGAAAAAGGATGCAATGCTATAGTCGTACAAAATACAGATTGTCTTAAAGGCGTAGACTTAAAAGATGTAAATGTTTTATTAGTAGATGATACAGTTAAGGCTTTACAGGATTTATCAAAAGCATATTTAAATAATCTAAATGTAAAAAAAGTTGCAGTAACTGGTAGTACTGGTAAAACATCAACTAGAGATATGATTTACTATGTGTGCAGTGAAAAATATAAGACACAAAAAAATCAGGGAAATTTTAATACTGTAGTTGGCGTGCCATTGACAATACTTGAATTTGATAAGGACATAGAAGTTGCTGTTATCGAAATGGGTATGGACCACAAAGGTGAGATAGATACTATGGTGGATATTGTTAGACCTGATATAGGTGTTATCACAAATATCGGTATATCTCATATGGAAAATTTCGAAAGTAGAGATGGCATCTTTGATGCAAAAATGGAAATTACAAACTACTTTGATGAAAACAGCACTTTAATAGTAACTGAAAGTGAAAATTATTTAAACAGAGAAAATATAAACCTTGAAAACATAGGATACAATCTAGTTTTTACAGGTGAAGATAAAGATGATGAATTTTTTACATACGATATTGAACCTCAGGGAGATATGGGTGTAAAATTCAAAGTTAAACACGATGATGAAATTGGAGAGTTTTTCGTGCCAGTTCCAGGTAGACACAATGCGTTAAATGGAACCTTGGCAGTTGCAGTAGGTAAAAAACTTGGAGTTTCATTTGAGGAAGCAGCAAGAGGTCTTGCAAAAATAGAGTTAACAGGTAAGAGACTTTCTGTTAAAGAAAAAAATGGCATTAAAATTATTGATGATACTTACAATGCAAGTCCTGATTCTATGAAGGCTGCTTTAGATATTTTGTCTATAACAAAAGGCGAGCGTCATATTGCAGTGCTTGGAGATATGTTGGAGCTAGGCAAAGATGAGGTTAAATATCATCAGGAAATCGGCGAAATAGCAAGAGAAAAAGCTGATATGGTTATTACTGTTGGCTCACTTGCAAAACATATTTCAGATGAAAATAATTTTAAAGATATAGGCGAATTTATTGAAAATATGGATAACATACTTAAATCTGGAGATGTAGTCTTATTTAAAGGATCCAGAGGTATGGCTTTAGATAAAGCAGTAGAAAAATTACTAGACGAGTGTTAGGAAAAGGGGAAGAAGATGAAAATTCAATTTGGTGATATTACATTGACAATTTTATTGGGATTTTTGCTTGGTTTTTTCTTTACAACAAAAGCTATTCCAATACTTCAAAATAAACAGATGGGACAAAATATAAGAGAAGAAGGTCCCGAATCTCATCAGAAAAAAGCTGGTACACCATCAATGGGTGGTGTTGCAATAGTGTTAGCTGTAGTTATAGCTTCACTAGTAGGCTCAGTTGGCAGAGGTGCATTTGTAAATACTATAGTTTGCTTAAGCGGATTTGTAGTATTTGGTGCAATCGGATTTTTCGATGATTATCTAAAAGTAATTAAAAAGCAAAATGAAGGTCTAAAAGCACATCAAAAGTTTGGCTTACAGCTGATTTTTGCAATAGTTTTTGCAATATACATGGTTAAGTTTTCAGGGCTAGGCACTGAAGTATATATTCCATTTTTTAAAGTTTATGTAGATTTTGGTATCTGGTATGTACCATTTGTAATTTTTGTTATTTTAGCTATGACAAATGGCGTAAATTTAACAGATGGTCTTGATGGACTTGCAAGTGGTGTAACTATGATAGTTTCACTTTATATGTGCTATGTTGCTGCTAAACTAGGAGTAGTTTCAAGTGAAATCTTCTTTGCAGCTCTAACAGGCGGATGTATTGGATTTTTACTACTTAACAAAAATCCAGCGAAAATTTTCATGGGCGATACTGGATCTTTAGCTATTGGCGGAGGTATAACTGTGGCGGCATTTTTAATGAAAATGGAATTTTTATTGCCGATTGCAGGTTTAATCTATGTACTAGAAACTTTGTCAGTAGTGCTACAAGTTGGATATTTTAAATTAACTAAAGGAAAAAGATTGTTTAGAATGGCACCTTTACATCATCACTTTGAAGAAGGTGGCATGAAAGAAACTAAAGTTGTTGCAATGTTTTGGACTATTACACTTATTTGCAGCGTTTTAGCAATTTTCTTAGCATAGGAGAGTTTGGAAATGAATAATTATATGGAATCGTTAAAAGGTAAAAATATTTTAGTTGTGGGTTTTGGTAGATCAGGTATAGCAGCTATAGATGCTTTAAGCAACTGTGGAGCTGAGCTTTCACTACAAGACTCAAAAAAAGAAGAAGACATTCTTGGAGAAAATAAAGTATTTTTAAATGAAAAAAATGTGACTTGCTATTTTGGCAAGGCACCTGAAAATATGGCATCATTTGACTTGGTAGTTTTAAGCCCTGGAGTGCCTCTAGATGTTAGTTTCGTCAAGGAAGCGGCAGATGCAGGCGTTGAAATTATAGGGGAACTTGAGCTTGCTTACAGATGTGGCCTAGGTAAGTACATCGCTATTACAGGGACAAATGGCAAAACTACAACTACAACTTTGGTAGGTGAAATCGTGAAAAATGCAGGAATGGATACACGTGTTGTTGGAAACATCGGTAGTCCTGTAATTACTGAAGCTGTCAAAGCTACGGAAGACACTTGGCTTGTTACTGAGGCAAGCAGTTTTCAGCTAGAGACTACTGAAACATTTCAGCCTGTAGTTTCAGCGATTTTAAATCTTACACCTGACCATATGGATAGACATAAAACTATGGAAAACTACGGCAAGGCTAAGGCTATGATTGCTGCTAATCAGACAAATGATCAGTATATGGTCGTTAATTTTGATGATAAAGAATGCTTAAAACTTGCAAAGAGTACAAACGCAAAAGTAGTGCCATTTAGCAGACTTGAAACTTTGAAATTCGGTTCTTTTGTAAAAGACGATAAAATTGTTGCTGTTAACGAAGATGAAAAACTTGTTGAGGTTTGTGGCGTTGACGAGCTAAAAATCCCTGGTGGACACAATCTTGAAAATGCCCTAGCAGCTGTTGCTATTTCATATTTTGCAGGTATAGGTGTTGATGTTATCGCAGATACACTTAGAACTTTTGATGGAGTAGAACACAGACTAGAGTTTGTAAAAGAAGTAAATGGTATTAGATTTGTAAATGACTCTAAGGGTACAAATACAGATGCTGCAATAAAAGCTATTGAAGCTATGTCAACACCGATTGTACTTATTGCAGGTGGATACGACAAAAATGCTAGCTTCGATGAGTTTGTAGATAGCTTTGGCGACAAGGTTAAATACGTTGTTCTATTAGGCAAAACTGCTGGTAAAATCAAGGCAGCAGCAGAAAAGAAAAACTTTAAAAATACAATTATTGTTAAGGATATGAAGGCTTGTGTTGATGAAGCATATAGACTTGCAGAAACAGGTGATACAGTACTTCTTTCACCTGCATGTGCAAGTTGGGATATGTACAACAGCTTTGAAGAAAGAGGCAGAGATTTTAAAAACTGCGTTGAAGGGTTGAAATAACTGATTTATATGAGTAAAAAAGGTAATGTGAAAGAGAAACTAGATAGGATATTGGGCAAATATATTACAAAGGCGCCAGCGGATTTTGGGATATTGATACTTACGTTGATATTGATAGTCTTTGGTGTAGTAATGGTATTTAGTGCCAGCTTTTATTGGTCTATGGATAGATTTGGATCTACTTATGGATATTTAATAAAAGGCGGAGCTTATGCTTTTGTAGGGATAATTGTAATGAGGGCGGTCTCTAGGGTAGACTATAAAATACTAAAAAAGTATTATTGGTATATATACGGTTTTTCTATAGTTTTATTGTTGCTTATATTTACCCCTTTAGGCAAAAATACCAACGGTGCTACTAGGTGGTTAGACTTTGGTTTTACTATTATGCCAGGTGAAGTAGCGAAGATTGCAATGATAATTTTTATAGCAGGATTTTTATCTTCAAGAAAAAAAGATATGAATAGCGCAAAGCAATCAACTATACCGGCACTTTTTTCTATGGCTATTGTTGTAGGGCTTATAATGCTGCAACCTAATATGTCAACAGCAGTAACTATAGCAGCTATTGTAATTGCTATGATGTTTGTTGCAGGTATAAATCTTAAGCATTTTTGGCCAATTGCCGTACTTGGGGGAGCAGCTCTATTTGTAATGGTATTTGCAGGAGACGATAATTATCGTGTAGCGAGAGTTATGTCTTTTAGACATCCATTTGAGGATATTGCAGGTGATGGATATCAGGTGGTGCAATCTTTGTTGGCTCTTGGTACAGGTGGACTTTTTGGAAAAGGTTTAGGTAACAGTACTCAAAAAACTTTGTATTTGCCAGAACCGCAAAATGATTTTATACTAGCTATAATAGGAGAAGAATTAGGGTTTATTGGCGTTTTAGCTATGATTATAGTCTTTGCTCTACTAATTTGGAGAGGGATAAAAGTAGCGATAAATGCTCCAGATAAATTTGGTTTTTTACTTTGTGCAGGGGTTATGATGCTAATAGGTATACAGTTAGTACTAAACGTTGCTATTGTAACTTCTACAATACCTCCAACAGGGGTGGCATTGCCATTTGTAAGTTATGGAGGTAATGCAACTATACTGTATTGTGCAGCTATGGGCATGGTGCTAAATGTTTCAAGGCAAATCAATCAAAACAAAAGAAATGAAATGATAAATAAAAGAAATAAAGAGAAAGTAATTTTTAACAGAGGTGCAAAATGAGAGTTATAATGACTGGCGGGGGTACAGGTGGACATATTTATCCAGCAATAGCCATTGCAGACAGAATTAAAGAAAGAACTTTAGATTCGGAAATATTGTTTGTAGGTACAGAAAAAGGACTTGAGAAGGAACTTGTCCCGAAGAATGGATATGATATAAGATTTATAACTGTTAGCGGTTTAAATAGAAAAAAACCTTTGAAAAATTTTAAAGTTTTAAAAGAATACAATCAAGGAAAAAAACAAGCTAAACGAATTATTGAAGAGTTTAAGCCAGATGTTGTAATTGGTACAGGTGGCTATGTTTGTGGACCAGTAGTAAAAGTGGCTGCAAAGATGGGCATAAAAACATATATTCATGAGCAAAATGCAACTCCTGGCGTAACTAATAAAATGCTTGAAAATTTTGTAGACGGAGTATTTTTAGGTTTTGCTGAAGCAGCTGAACATTTTAGAAAATCAGCTAAACATGTAGTTTCAGGCAATCCTGTAAGAGATACTTTTTTCAAAGCTAGAAAAAACACTTCAAGAGAAAAGCTTGGCGTTGATGAAGATAAATTTGTGATTTTATCTTTTGGCGGCAGCCAAGGAGCAGGTAAAATCAACAAGGCTATGCTTGACGTAGTTGAAAAATACAATGGCAATGAAAATGTAAAAGTATATTTTGCTACAGGTAAAAGATACTATGAGCCAATTTTAAGTGAATTTAAAGAAAAGAATATAAAGCTAGAAGATAATATAGAAATAATGGAATACATTGACCATATGGAATTATACATATCAGCAGCTGATGTTGTAATTTCAAGAAGTGGTGCTTTGGCTGTATCTGAAATAGCAGTTTGCGGTACACCATCTATTTTAATACCATCACCAAATGTTACAGGCAACCATCAGATGTTCAATGCAAAAGCAATCGCAGATAAAGGTGGAGCAGTAATACTAGAAGAAGCCAACTTAAGTGGTGATAGTCTAATAAAAGAAGTAGAAAATCTTGAAAAGGATAAAGATTTATTAGCTGATATGAGTGTAAAAGCAAAGGAATGTGCACCGTTAGATGCATCTGATATTATCTACTATCAAATAATAAATGGATAAGCATATGGAAGATAACACAATGGATATACCTCAGGTTGAGTACAACGAAGAAGAGATAAATGTACCGTCATCGAGGGAAAAAAATAATAAGAGAAAACGCAAGAAAAAAAGGCGTAAAAAACATTATATCTTGCGTTTAATCATATTGATAGTTTTAATTGTAGCATTGGTCGTTTGTATGAATATACCGTATTTTGGTATAAAAACCATAAAAATTGAAGGCAATAAATATATGTCTGAGAAACAAGTTTTAAAAGATACCAAGATAAAAACCGGTGATAATATAATAAAAACAACTAAGAGACAGATAAAAAAACGTATGAGTTCTAACCCATACTACGAATCCATAAGTATAAATAAAAATTTACCAGATGAAGTTATTATCACAGTAAAAGAGCGTACACCGATGGCCGTTTTACCTTATGGAGATAGATATGTAGTACTTGATATTGAAGGTAGAGTGTTAGGACTTGAAGATACCAATCCAAAGTTAACTGAAATCAGCGGTATAACCATAAAAAATATGGAAAAAGGTGAAATTGTAGATGCAAAATCACCTAAAGTACTTGATAAATCACTAGAAGTTTTAGTAGCTATGGAACAAAATGATTTGTTTTTCAAAAAAATAAGTATAGATGGCAATAAAGTTGTAATAAATGTATATGACAGCTTGTATATAAAAGGTAAAACTGAACAAGTTTTAACCAACATAAAAAATGGCAATTTAGAAACTATTTTATATGATCTATATAAGAAGAAAATTAAAAGAGGAACAGTGAAAGTTGACGGTAAAGAATATTGTTCATTTACACCAACTTTTTAGGAAAAATTTAAGACAATAAGGTTATATTTATGTTACAATGTAATGGTATTATATGTTATACTATTGACGTATGTAATAACCGAAATTCAACGGGAGGAATATATAAATGGGCGGAAGTTTTTTAGAATTTGAAATAACACACGAAGGCAAGGCAAAGATCATCGTTGTGGGCGTTGGTGGCGCAGGCTGTAACGCAGTAAACAGAATGATCGAAGCCGAATTAAGAAATGTTGACTTCGTGGCTGTAAATACAGATAAACAGGATTTAGATGTTTGCAAAGCTGAGACAAAATTGCAAATTGGTGAAAAATTAACAAAAGGTCTTGGAGCAGGTGGTAACCCAGAAGTTGGACAGAGATCTGCTGAAGAAAATATCGAAGATATTACAAGACTATTAAGCGGAGCAGATATGGTATTTGTTACTGCTGGTATGGGAGGCGGTACTGGTACAGGTGCGGCACCTATCGTTGCTAAGGTTGCTAAAGATATGGGTATCCTTACTGTAGGTGTTGTAACTAGACCGTTTACATTTGAAGGCAGAAGAAGATCAGAACATGCTGAGTTAGGTATTAAGTTCTTAAAGAAATTTGTTGATTCAATAGTTATCGTACCAAACGATAAACTACTTGATATAGCAGAACCAAATACAAGTATGATTGAAGCATTGCGCATGGCAGATGAGATTTTAAAACAGGGCGTGCAGGCAATTACAGAACTAATTGGAGATAACAGCTTGATCAATGCCGACTTTGCCGATGTACAGACAGTTATGAGAGACAGAGGTGTTGCTCATATGGGTATCGGTGTTGGTAAAGGCGACAACAAAGTTAAAGATGCTGTTACAAATGCCGTTGAAAGTCCATTGCTTGAAACAACAGTTGCAGGAGCAAAAGCTATATTGTTAAATATAGCCGGTGGATATGAAATGGGTATGCTTGATGTTAATGAAGCAGCAAATCAAATCCAAAATGTGGCTGACAAAGATGCTATTATCATATTTGGTACTTCAGTTAAAGAAGAACTTAAAGATGAAATGCGTATTACAGTTATTGCAACTGGATTTGAAAATCAGCCTAGCAATTATTCAGAAATGCAGACATTTGGTGCGGGCATCGATATAGAAAGTCAAAATAATGAATCAGGAGAAGAAACAGGAAAAGCTGAAGCAACTGAAGCTAGAACAGAAGAAACTGAAAAATCACAGGATAAAAACGAAAGAGATAATTCAAGTTTCATCATCCCTTCATTTTTGAAATAAAATTTACTTGTTTATTAAGCCGGCCATAAGACCGGCTTTTGTAATAGAAAGGCTTATGTAACCATGAAAGTTATAACTTCAAAGGACAATAAAATATATAAGCAATGTCAGTCACTTACTTCAAAAAAATACAGAGATAAGTTGGGACTATATATTGTTGAAGGTGAAAAACTGGTTAAAGAGGCCTATGACGCAGGAATGGCAGAAGTCATAATCTACGATGCAAATTATTCCAAAGGTATTCACTATCAAGGGGTGGACATCGTCTTTATGATGGGTAAGCTTTTTGAAAAGCTTGCCCAAACAGAAACTAGCCAGGGCGTTTTGGCAATTGTAAAGAAAAAAGTTTACAGCAGAGAAGCCTTTAGCGAACATATAGCAAAAGGCAGTGGCAATGTAGTTGTTTTAGACAGATTACAAGATCCAGGAAATATTGGCACAATTATAAGAACAGCAGATGCTGCTTCATATAGAGGTGTTATCGCCGTAAAGGGAACTGGAGATGTGTATTCGCCAAAAGTAGTTAGAGCAGCTGCAGGATCAGTTTTAAGAGTACCATTTTTCTTTGTAGATAACGAAGAAGAAGCTATAGACTTGCTTAAAGAAAATGACAAAACAGTCGTTGGCACAGCTTTCGAAACAGATAAGTATTACTACGATGTGGACTTAACTAAAAACACAGGACTAGTAATAGGAAACGAAGGCAATGGTATGAGTGAAAAATTTATTGAAAATGCTGATGTCAATGTTAAGATACCTATGCAGAAGCCAGTAGATTCGTTAAATGCGTCTGTGGCTGCGGGCATCTTGATGTATCAATCGATAGAAAGGAAAGGTAAGTAAGACAATGCAAAATAAATTAAACGAAATATTAGAACGTGCAAAAGAACAGGTGCAAAAGGCAACTGCTCTAAATGAAATGAACGACTTAAGGATTAATTTCCTAGGTAAAAAAGGTGAAATTACTGCAATTATGAAGGGTATGGGCAAGCTTACACCTGAAGAAAAAAAAGAATTAGGTAAAGCAGCTAACTCAGTAAGAGCAGAAGTTGAAAAAATCATAAACGATAAAATGACAGCTATTAGAGAAGCTGAGAAAAAAGCTAGACTAGAAGCTGAAACAATAGATGTAACAGAACCAGCAAAACCAGTAGTAAGAGGAGTTAAACACCCTATTACTCAGGTAATCGATGAAATCGTAGGCATCTTCCAGTCAATGGGATATTCAGTTTACGAAGGACCAGACATCGATACTGTTTACAATACTTTTGATGCTCTAAACTCACCGGATACACATCCAGCAAGAGATATGAGCGATACATTTTATGTTAACAAAGATGTAGTTTTAAGACCTCACACTTCATCAGCAGAAGTAAGAGCCGAAGAAGAACTAAAACTACCATACAAAATAGTTATTCCAGGTACATGCTATAGATGTGATACACCAGATGCTACACATTCACATACATTCCATCAGATTGAAATGATGGTAGTTGGAGAAGGTGTAAATATGTCTCAGCTAAAAGGATCACTTGATTACATGGCTAAGCAGTTATTTGGACCAGAAACTAAAACAAAGTTTAGACCTCACCACTTCCCATTTACAGAACCTAGTGCAGAAATGGACGTTTCATGTTTCAACTGCGGCGGTAAAGGTTGCAACGTATGTAAAGGAAGCGGCTGGATTGAAATCTTAGGATGCGGAGTTACTCATCCACACGTACACCAGGCAGGTGGTATTGATACTGAAAAATACACAGGATTTGCTGTAGGTATGGGTGTAGAACGTATCGCAATGTTGAAGTACGGTATTGAAGATATCAGACTTCTATTCGAAAACGACATGAGATTTATCAATCAGTTCAAATAAAGGGAGGGTATCAAACAATGTTAGTTTCATTAAATTGGATAAAAGATTATGTAGATATAGATGGTGTTTCAGCGAAAGAATACTGCGACAAAATGGTTATGTCAGGTTCTAACCTTGAAACATGCGAAAAATTAGGAGATGGCATCGAAGGTGTTAAACTTGGAAAAATCGAAAAGATTGAAAAACACCCAGATGCAGATAAATTAGTAGTTTGTAAAATCAACGTTGGCGGAGACGAACTTGTACAGATTGTAACTGGTGCGCCAAATGTATTTGAAGGTGCTTTTGTACCAGTTGCAGTTGATGGAAGCCGTATACCAGGCCCACTTCACGGACAGCCAAAAGTTGAAGGTGGAGTAGTTATAAGCAAGGGAGTACTAAGAGGCGTAGAATCTTACGGTATGCTTTGTTCAGCACAGGAACTAGGATACGAAGATAAAGTTGCACCTCTTGCTTCAAAAGACGGTATCTGGATTTTAGAAGACGACTGGTCAGATAAAATCGGTATGGACTTTGTAGAAGCTTTGGAACTTGAAGATTACAAAATCGACTTTGAAATTACACCAAATAGACCTGACTGTCTATCTATGATAGGAATGGCAAGAGAAACTGCAGCAACTTTTGGAAGCACACTTAAATATCCAGAAGTAAGTTGCAACACAATCGGTGGCAATGCTTCAGATTACATCTCTGTAGAAGTTAGATCAGACTTATGTAAGAGATATACTGCTAGAGTTATCAAAGATGTAAAAATCAAACAGTCACCATGGTGGCTACAGAAAAAACTTATGGCAGCAGGTATGAGACCGATTAACAACATGGTAGACATTACAAACTTTGTAATGCTAGAATACGGACAGCCATTACACGCATTTGATATTAACAGCATTTCAGGAAACAAGATTATCGTTGACGTTGCAAACGAAGGAGAAGTATTTACAACTCTTGATGGAAACGAAAGACAGTTAGATGGCGAAATGCTAATGATAAAAGACGCTGAAAAAAATATTGCTCTAGCAGGTATTATGGGCGGACTAAACTCTGAAATCGAAGGAGACACTGATACTGTAATTATCGAATCAGCTAACTTCCTAGGATCAAGCGTTAGACAGACTTCTAAAAAGCTTGCATTGAGAACAGAATCATCAGGTAGATACGAAAAAGGCATTGATCCAAATCTATGTGAAGAAGCAGCAGATAGAGTTTGTCACCTAATCGAAATGCTAGATTGCGGTAAAGTTGTTGAAGGTTCAGTAGACATTTACAAAAATCCAGAAACAAATCCAACTGTAAAAGCTAGAGTTAGCCGTATTAACAGCGTAATCGGTATCGACATTACAAGAGAAGAAATGCAGGGATACCTAGAAAGCCTAGAAATGAAAGTTGAAGGCGAAGGAGATGAACTATTAGTAACAGCTCCAACAATAAGACAGGACATTCTTGAAGAAGTAGATATTATCGAAGAAGTAGCAAGAATGTACGGATACGACAATGTACCTATGACACTTCCAGATACAGTAACAAAAGCTGAAACTTCAAAGAGCTGGAAGATCAGAGCATTGACTAGAGATGTTCTTTGCGGAATGGGTGCTAACGAGATCCAGACATTCTCATTTATCAATAACAAGATTCTAGATGCAGTAGGCATTGAAGAAGATTCATGGGAAAGAAACTTAGTAGAACTGATCAATCCTATGGGTGAAGATACAGCTGCTATGAGAACTATTTTAACACCTGGTATGTTAGAAGTACTTGGCAGAAACTACTCAAGAAATATCGAAAGCGTAAGAGCTTACGAAATCGGTATTACATTTATGAAAAACTTAATTGAAGAAAACGGACTTCCAGATGAATCTCGTAACTTAACTATCGGTTTATATGGAGAAGGAGAAGATTTCTTCACTTTAAAAGGTATGATTGTTGAATTACTAAGTGTTCTAGGTATTAACAACGTTGAATTTATACCGGAAAAAGAATACGGTATCTATCATCCAGGCAGATGTGCTCGTATCGTTTTAGATGTAGAGGACGGAAGCAGAAGAGAAGAAATGCTAGCAAATCTACAGGAACAGCTTGAAAAAGGCCAAGGCCAGATGATGGATGAAGAGCTTCAGGTTATGAGAGAGCTTGTTCAGGTTCTATCTAGCGGTGTTGATGCAGAACCAATCGAACTAGGTATTATGGGAGAAGTTCACCCAGACGTAGCCGAAAGATTTGGTATCGGTACAAGAGCTTACTGCTGCGAATTGTTCTTTGACGAACTAGTAGAGCTAGCAAATGAAGATATTCATTACTCTCCACTACCTAAGTATCCAGCAACTTCAAGAGATATCGCTATTCTTCTGGAAGAATCAGTTCCAGTAGGCGATGTAATCAAAGCTATTGAAGCACATGGAAATGATATCTTAGAAGATGTTAAGTTATTTGACATCTACAGAGGCGAACAGGTTGAAGACGGTAAGAAGAGTGTAGCTATATCACTTACTTACAGACATCCTGAAAAGACTCTAACAGATGAAGAAACTCAGGCAGTTCACGAAGATATCTTAAAGACATTAAACGAACAGTTTAACGCTGTATTGAGAGAAATGTAGGGAGGCGTCAATCATGAGCAATAAAGTAACTGTAAATATTTTTGGACAGGAATACACTATTGCTGGAGATGAAACTCAGGATAGGATTATTCAGGTAGCTTCATGGGTGGACAGCAAAATGAGAGAAATAGATGATGCTGTTGCAGGCAATTTGCCAACTTCAAGTAAAGCTGTATTAGCTGCTGTAAATATCGCAAACGAATATTTTCAGTGTAAAGCAGAGCTAGATGAAGCTAAAAAGATTTCTGAACAGCTTGAAGGGGACACTCAGCATTACATCCAGCTATGGGATGAATCTAAGAAAAATTTCTTGGAATACAAAGAAGAAAACATAGCTCTCCAGAAGCAAAAAGAAGAGCTTGCAATCCAGGTGCAAGCTAAGGACAAAGAAATAGAAAAGATTTTACAGGGACAGGGAAGTATCAAAGAAGAAATCCAAAAAGGTACTGAAGCTCAGTTGAAATCTGCCGAAGCTAAATACAAAGACTTGGAAAACAATTTCTTTGATTTGCAAATGGAAAACATAAGGATTAAAAGTGAATTAGAAAAATTAAGAGGTGCGATGAAATAAATGAACGAAAAAGCTATAAAAGTTTTGGAGTACAATAAAATCATTGAGCTTTTAAAAGGACAGGCAGGCTCTGAGATGACACGTAAAATCATCTCAGAGCTTAAGCCGTTTACAGACCCAAGGGTAATTAGGACCGTTTTAGAAGAGACTGACGAGGCTGTAAGGCTAATATCATTTAAAGGGCCACTGCCACTTGGGAATTTTTATGATATAAAACAATTTGTAGGATTTGCTCAAAAAGGTGGTAGCCTAAATATGAAGCAACTTTTACAAGTTTTATACAATATGAAAATAACGGCAAATGTTATAAATTGGCTCAAAGGAGATGTACCATCTCTACCGATTTTACAATCTTTGGTAGAGGTGCTTGCTGTGTTTAAAGACTTGGCAGAAGAAATCGACAGATCCATAGAATCTGAAGATATGGTCAGCGACAATGCCAGCTCTGAGTTGAGACATATAAGAAGAAGCATAGTAAGGCAAAATGAAACTATAAAAAATAGAATCAACCAGATGATAAACAAAGCTGACAACCAATCTATGTTGCAAGATGCCATAGTAACTGTAAGAGATGGCAGATATGTAATCCCAGTAAAACAGGAACATAGAAGTAAGTTCCCGGGAATAGTACACGATCAAAGTGCATCAGGTGCAACATTGTTTATAGAACCACAAGTTATAGTCAATATGAACAATGAACTTAGAGAACTTGAAGTAGCTGAAAAAGCTGAAGTCGAAAGAATTTTAGCAGAGCTATCTGGCAGAGTTGGAGAACATGCAGCTCAGCTAAACAACAACCAAGAAATCTTAGTTCAATTGGATTTGATTATGGCAAAAGGGAAACTTGCCCATATCCAGCATGCCGAATGTCCAAGTGTAAACGAAGATGGCATACTGGTTTTAAAAGAAGCGAGACACCCACTTATCGATAGACAAAAAGCAGTGCCTATAAATGTTTCAATAGGAGATAAATACAGCACACTTGTTGTAACAGGACCTAATACAGGTGGTAAAACTGTAACTTTAAAAACAGCAGGATTGTTGGCTATGATGGCACAAACAGGACTACATATACCTGCGGCATCAAGCAGTACCATTCCAATTTACGAAAATATTTTCGCAGATATTGGAGATGAACAAAGTATTGAACAAAGTTTATCAACATTTTCATCTCATATGAAAAACATAGTTGAAATTGTAGAAAAAGCTAGTGATAAATCTTTGATACTGTTAGACGAACTTGGTGCAGGTACAGATCCAACAGAAGGTGCAGCACTTGCCATAGCAGTTTTAGAAACCTTGAGAAGTAGAGGTGCACAGATTTTTGCTACAACTCACTATACTGAGTTGAAAAAATATGCGATACAGACTTCAGGAGTAGAAAACGCTTCCATGGAGTTTGATATAGAGACATTAAGTCCTACATACAAGTTGACTATAGGTATACCTGGTAAATCAAACGCTTTTGAAATTTCAAAAAAACTTGGTTTGCCTGGAGAAATTATAGGCAAGTCAAAATCTTTACTTGAAGGTGGAGATATTAAATTTGAGTCAGTCCTTGAAGCTATTGAAGAAGATAAAAAAGCAGCTGAAGAGGAGAGAGACGAAGCTATCATGCTTAACATTGAGATGAAAAAACAAAAAGAAGAAATGGATAAGCGTGAGAAAAAACTTAAGCAGCAACAGGAAAAAATGCTAAATGACGCCAAGGAAGAAGCTAGAGCAATTATAGCTGAAGCCAAGGAAGTCACAAAAGAAGTTCAAGAAGAGCTTCGTGAGCTTGCAAAAGTTGAAAGCTTAGGTGAGAGAAATAAACGTCTCGACAGATCTAAGAGAAAAATTAAAGATGCGGCAGGTAGATACAAGGAAACTATTACTAGAGAAGAAAACGACAATCCTGTTTCTATTGAAGATGTAAAAGTTGGAGATAGAGTTAAGGTTTTAACTATTAACCAAAACGGAGAAGTAATAGGCTTACCTGACAGCAGAGGTGAAATCACAGTAAAAGTCGGCGTTATGAAGATGAAGTGTAAAGCTGAAGATTTAAAAATCATAATAGACGGCAGACAGAAAAAGAAAAAACCAAAGACAAGCAAAGCTAATTACGGCAGCTTGTACAAGTCAAAGTCTTACTCTATTTCACCTACAATCAATGTCCAAGGACAAAACTTAGATGATGCCCTAGCAAATACTGAAAAGTATTTAGACGATGCTTTTATGGCTCATCTTGAAGAAGTTACAATTATCCATGGACGTGGAGAAGGTATATTGAAAAAAGGTATACAAGATATGCTTAAACGCCACAAACAAGTTAAAAGCTTTAGAAAAGGAAACTATAACGAAGGTGGCGAGGGAGTAACTATTGTTAAGTTGAAATAACAAATGTGTAAGGAGCAGATTATGAGCAAATTGATAGTAAGAGAAGGTCGCGAAAATGACATTCCTGCAATAGCTAAAATCTACGATGATTTTTTAGACTACGAAGCAGAACACGGAACTAAAACCAACTGGATTAAAGGTGTCTACCCAACAGCAGCCAATGCCCAAAGAGGCTTGGAAAACGGCACTCTTTACGTGGGCGAGTTAGATGGAGAAGTTGTGGGAAGCTATGTGCTAAACCATGTGCAGCCAGAAGAATACGCCAAGCTGGACTGGGAGTTTCCAGGGGAAGGTGACGAGGTTATAGTTATACATACTCTTTGTATAGATGTAAATCAGCAGGGCAAACATTTGGGCAAACAATTTGTCGACTTTGCTATTGAACACGGCCGCAAATTGGGATGCAAAACTATGCGCATTGATACTTACGAATACAATGAGCCAGCTGCGAAACTTTACACAAAATATGGGTTTAGATACGTTGGAAAAACTGAGTTTTTCTTTGAACAAGCAATTTTAGAAAACTTAATATGTTTTGAATACAAATTAGACTAAATGTAAATTTATGAGTGTTAAAAGGAGAGGTTAGCAGTGAGTAAAATTGATAAAAATATGGATTTTACCCATGGCAGTATTTATAGCAAATTGTTGGTATTTTCAATACCATTGTTGCTTGGAAACTTGTTGCAGCAAATTTACTTTATAGCCGATTCAATTATAGTTGGACAGCTAATTGGAAGTAACGCCTTAGCAGCAGTGGGAGCGGCAACTTCTATTACAATATTGCTAGTGTTCTTTTTTCAAGGGGTAGCCAGTGGTGCCGGGATTTTGATTTCTCAATATATCGGCGCAGGTCAGCCTCATAAAATGAAAAAAGTTATAAAGGCATCAAGTTTGTTTACAGTAGTTTTTGGCGGGATTTTTTCGGTTATCGGATTTTTCCTAACAGACGAAGTGCTTAAATTAATAAGCGTGCCACAGGAAGTTTTCCACCAGACCTACATGTATTTGGCAGTTTCATTTTTAGGTATGCTGCCTATGCTGATTTACAATATGGGTGCAGCAATTTTGCAGGCCATGGGAGACTCTAAAACACCGCTTTACTATTTGGCAATAGCTAGTGTTATCAACATAGTTTTGGATATTTACTTTGTAAACAATCTAGGAATGAACGTTGAGGGCACTGCAATCGCAACAGTTATTGCCCAGGCGGTTTCCGCTATTTTGATATTTATGTCAATAACTAAAAAAGGCAAAGTCCTAAGTCAATCAGTAGATATTACAAAAGATGATTCGAAACTTGCCCATATATTGAAACAGATATTGGTAATCGGTATACCTATCGGTGTCCAGTCAATAGTAATAAATTTTTCAAATATTATAACTCAAAACCATATAAATGGGATAGGCGCAGATGCTATGGCGGGCTGGAGCATATTTAGCCGTATCGACACATTTGTTATCTTGCCGTTTATAAGCTTTGGTATTGCAGTGACTACATATGTTGGGCAAAACTACGGTGCTCGAAATATGGAGCGTATTTTTAAAGGTGTCAAAGCAGGAATGGTTATGTCTATAGGTGTCACAGTTGGCATCGGTGTTATAATTTGTTTCACTGCAAAATATATATTTTTGTGTTTCACTGGAGACCAGGAAGTAATCGATTATGCTTGCGATATGATATGGCATATGGTGCCATTTTACTTCATGCTTGCATCAGCTAAAGTTCATTCAAGTGCAGTATCAGGAACAGGTAATTCGGTAGTGCCTATGATAACAAACATACTGTTTATGTGCGTTATAAGAGTTATATTGATACCTACATTTAGCTATACAATCGGTCACAATATGACAGCCCTATATTTAACTTATTGGATTTCTTGGGTACTAAGTGCTGTAAGTATTGGCGGATATTATGAATTGAAGACAAAAAAGCAATTGAAGGCGCAAAGCAGTGTGGTATAATGTATTGTAAAAGCAAATTAGATTTGAAAGAAGGTTGATTTTTATGTATATAGTAAGTGCATGTTTGCTAGGCGAAAATTGTAAATACGATGGTGGCAACAATGCTACAGAGTGGGTACAGGATATTTTAAAAGATCATATGGTATGTAAAGTTTGTCCAGAAGTTTTCGGTAAGCTATACGCACCAAGACCAAAAGCCGAAATTAAAGATGGCAAAGTTATAAATGAAAATGGTGAAGATGTAACTAAAGCTTTTGAAGAAGGAGCAAGAGTTGCTTACACAAGAGCAGTAGTTGCAGCAAGATCAATAGGAGAAGAAATAGAAGGAGCTATTTTAAAATCAAACAGCCCTTCATGTGGTAGAGATAAAGTTTACGATGGAACTTTTTCAGGGAATTTAGTAGATGGAGAAGGTATATTTGCTAAAGTCCTAAAAGAACATGGTATTAAGATTATTACAGAAAAGGAGAGCATTTAATGGTAAATTACAAAGAGCTTATTTGTGATATTTTGGCAGAAACTTTGACAGATATGTCAAGGGAAGAAATAATGGGTATGATTGAAATCCCTACAGATGAAAAAATGGGAGACTACGCATTTCCATGTTTTAAACTTGCAAAGGTTTTGAGAAAAGCTCCACCTTTAATAGCTAAAGATGTTGCAGAACAAATCAAAGACAATGAGATTTTTGAAAAAGTAGAAAATGTAAATGCATATGTAAATATGTATATTTCAAGAGCAAATTTTGTTGATGGACTTGTAAGAGAAGTAAATGAAGCAGGAGATAATTTTGGTCATAGCACAATTGGTGAAGGCAAAAAAGTCATCGTTGAATTTTCTTCACCAAATATTGCAAAGCCATTTCATATCGGTCATATAAGATCAACAGTTATCGGTAATTCACTTTATAAAATTTACGATTGCTTAGGTTATGATACAGTTCGTATCAATCACTTAGGTGACTATGGTACTCAGTTTGGTAAGATGATCAGCGCTTACAGAAGATGGGGTAACAGAGAAGACGTTGAAAGAGAACCGATTAAAACTCTATTAAGCTACTATACAAAATTCCATGAAGAAGCAGAAAAGCATCCAGAATTAGAACAAGAAGCAAGAGATATTTTCAAGAGACTTGAAGATGGAGAACCTGAAGAAATGGAACTATGGCAGTGGTTTAGAGATGAATCACTTAAAGAATTTACAAAAGTTTACAAGATGCTAGACATTGAGTTTGACTCATATGCAGGTGAATCTTTTTACTCAGATAAGATGCCTCGTATCTTAGATGAACTAAATGAAAAAGGATTGCTAGAAGAATCAAGAGGAGCACAGATTGTAGACCTTGAAAAATACGGTATGACTCCAGCTCTAGTAACAAAATCAGACGGTTCAACACTATATATCACTAGAGATATTGCAGCAGCAGTATACAGAAAAGAACATTATGATTTCTACAAAAACATCTACGTTGTAGCATCTCAGCAAAACCTACACTTCCAGCAGTGGTTTAAAATTGTAGAACTACTAGGATACGAATGGGCTAAGGACTGTGTACATGTTCCATTTGGAATGGTAAGTCTAAAGGATGGAACTATGTCTACAAGAAAAGGTAGAGTGGTTTTCCTAGAAGATGTATTAAACAAAGCTGTAGATAAAACTAGAGAAATCATTGAAGAAAAAGGCGTAGCTACAGAAAATATAGATGAAACTGCAAAACAGGTTGGTATAGGTGCTGTAGTATTTAACGAACTTTCAAATAACAGAATCAAAGACTATGTATTTGATTGGGAAAAAGTCCTTAACTTTGAAGGAGAAACAGGCCCTTATGTACAGTACACACATGCTAGAGCTTGTAGCGTACTAAGAAAAGCAGGTGAAGAGGCAGTTTCAAAAGCTGAAAAACTTGAAAACTTCGATCCTCAGGTTTTAACTTCAGACAGCGCTTACGAATTAGCTAAACTAATTTACAAATTACCAGATGTAATAGTTGAAGCAGCAGGAAAATATGAACCATCAGTAGTAACAAGACATATCGTAGATATTGCACAGGCATTTAATAGATTTTATCAGCATGAGAGAATTTTGGTTGAAGACGAAAAAGAACTTCTTTCAAAATTAGCTCTTGTAATTGCAGCTAAGACAGCTATTAAAAATGGCTTGGCATTGTTAGGTATGCATGCACCGGAGAAAATGTAATGAGATATGAAGGAGATATATATAGACCACCTAGTGAAGCTAGAAGTTATTTACTTCAAGTAACTATGGGATGTACACACAATGAATGCACATTTTGTAGTATGTACAGAGAAAAGCCATTCCGCGTAAGAGATGTAAAGGAAGTAGTTGAAGACTTACATATGGCGAGAAGATATTATTCATATGTAGATAGAGTATTTTTATGCGATGGAGATGCACTTTGTCTATCAAATGAAAAATTGCTTTATATCATGTCTAAAATATTTGAAATCTTGCCAGAAGTTTCTCGTATTAGTACTTATGGTGCGCCAAAAGATGTGTTAAATAAAACCCATGAAGAATTGGTGGAATTAAGAGAAGCAGGACTTGAATTTATCTATATAGGTGCTGAGTCAGGTTCTGATATAATCTTAAAGGATATAAAAAAAGGAGCTACAAGAGCTGAGATAATTGAAGCTGTACAAAAAATTGAAGCTGCTGGCATCAAGGCTTCTGTAACATTTATTTCAGGTTTAGGTGGCAGAGCAAAATGGCGTGAACATGCAATTGAGACAGGTACTATGATTAGTGAGCTTGGAGCTTCCTACGTAGGACTTTTAACATTGCTACTTGAGCCTACAGCGCCATTGTACAAAGATGTACAGGATGGTAAATTTGAAATTTTAACAGCAGAAGAAGTGGTAGAAGAAACTATGCTTCTAATGGAACATGTAAATGTACCAGCGGATAAGCCTTGTGTATTTAGGGCAAATCATGCTTCAAATTATGTTGTTTTAAGAGGAAACTTACCAAATGACAAAGAGAGATTTATGGCTCAGCTTAAAGCAGCTTCAGAAAATAGCAGTTTATTAAAAGACGAAAGATTTAGAGCGTTATAGATGGATATATTATTGACTACTTTGAATTCTAAGTTTATACATACAAATCTAGCTATTAAATATTTAGCAAATAGCATAAAAGATAAGATGTGTGACCTGGAAGATATAGATGTAATAAAAAAAGAATTTACAATCAACAATAGTGAAGAGTATATTTACAATGAAATTATAGCAGGAAAACACGATATAGCTTGTTTTTCCTGCTATATTTGGAATATAGATAAAACATTGCATCTTTGTAGATTACTCAAAAAAGCAAAACCTGAGATGACTATACTTTTAGGTGGACCTGAAGTTAGTTACGATGGTGAAAAAATATTAGAGGAAAACCCTTATATAGATATAATTATCTGTGGAGAAGGGGAAGTTGTGTTGCCTGAAATACTGCGAAGCATTTATAACGAAGGCTTGGCGCCGCAAAAACTTTACAGAGCGATGCCCATTACAACAGACGATATGACATTCCCGTATAGAGATGAGGAAGTTGAAGCCAATAAGATTATATATTATGAGGCTTCAAGGGGCTGCCCGTACAATTGCAGTTACTGCATGTCCTCTATTGAGAAGCGTGTGCGTGGTTTGCCAATTGAGCGTGTAAAGGATGAGCTTAAGTTTTTCCTGGATCGCAATGTTAAACAGGTTAAGTTTTTGGACAGGACTTTTAACTGGCACAAGGAGCGCAGTTATGAGCTTTTTAAGTTTTTAATCGATAACGACAACGGTAAGACTAATTTTCATTTTGAGATTTGTGCTGAAAATGTTACTGATGAAACTATTGAGCTTATTGGAACTGCAAGACCGGGATTGTTTCAGTTTGAGATAGGTATACAGTCCACAAATGAAAAGACTTTGAAAGCAGTCGACAGACTTTCAAATGTTGAGTTGCTTTTGTCTAAGACTCGTAAGATTATTGCTTTGAACAATGCTCATATACATGTGGATTTAATTGCAGGGTTGCCTTATGAGGATATTGAGAGGTTTAAAAAGTCATTTGACGATGTGTACAGTCTAAAGGCAGATGCTTTGCAGCTGGGATTTTTAAAGCTTTTAAAGGGGACTAAAATTAGAGATGAAGAGGCTAAGCACGACTATGTTTACGATGATAAAGCACCGTACCAGATTATAAAAAACAGTTTTATCTATCCTGAAGATATGGTTCGCCTAAAGAGGATAGAGCATGTGTTAGATGATTATTATAACAAGGGCGGTTTTGAAAAAAGTCTGGACAAGTTAGTTGAAAAATACGGTTCAGCCTTTGCCTTTTACGATGCTTTTGCTGATTTTTATCACAGTGAAGGATATCAGCATATGAGTCACAAAAAAGAAGATAATTATCGAATTTTAAATAAATTTGCAGTGGAAGTTTTAAATGATAATTCGATTACAGATACAATATATGAAGATTTGGTAAATCGCATGAATGAAGATGCGGTTAAAAAATTTAACAGAAAAGGATGGGAAGTTTAATGTCAGAGATATTGAAAAAGGACAGGATAGGCAGATATTTTAAGCAACATCTAAGCAAGTTTTTATTTGTAGAATTTTCAGATGAGTTTATGAAAAAACTTAGAATTGACGATATTGTTAAAGGTGTAAGAGTGCCTATTATGCCTCAGGACTTGCAAAATTTTGCAGGGGGCGAAGGAGTTTCAGCAACTAAAATAGCTGAAAATATGGTATGGGTTGTAGGCTGCGATCCAAATTTTAAGTATGCAGAAGATTATAGAAAATATATGAAAAGATTTTTCAACGATCAGCTGGCAAAAGATGTTTTAATGATGGGAGTACAGGCAGTACAACATCAGGATTATGAAAACGCTTGTATTCATTTTAGAGCGGCACTTTTCTTAGAGCCTACAATGATGGAAGCAATGTACAATTATGCTAGAGTTTGCAGAGAAATGTATGCTAATTCAGAAGATGGAGAATACATTGGATGGTTTAAAGCAGAGTCTATAGATGCATTTGAGCAGTTAACAGTTGACCATCCAGATTTTGATCAGCCATACTACTTCTTAGGATATGCCTACTTAAACTTAGGGCTTTACGAAAAGGCAGGTCTTGCTTGGGAAAAATTTATGACAAAGGCAAAGGACCCTCAATGCGCTCAGGAAGTAGGTCAGAGATTGAGACAGATTGCAGAGCCTAGAAAAATAGAACAAGGATGCAACGCCATTATCAGCGGCAGATACCAAGAAGGTCTAAATATCTTGATTTCATTCTTAGGTTCAAATTACGATACATGGTGGCCTTTACACTTCTATCTTGGAACAGCCTACGAAGAACTTGGCAATGACCTTATGGCAGCAGAAGAGTACAAGACTGCTCTTAAGTACAACGCTGCAAACCTTGATAGCATAGACGGTCTAATTAGAATATACCAAAGAGCAGGCGACGAAACTATGGTTGAAAAATACACTCAGAAAAAAGAAATAATCATTGAAAATATAAAGGCGGATACAGAAGATATGCAGCCTCAAAACAGTTAGGACGGTAAGATATGGATTTAGAAATTTTACTACCGTTGTTGCTGTATTTAGTAAACCTTGCATCAATATTTGTAATAATTTTTGTTAGAAGAAAAGAGATAAGCACGTCTTATGCGTGGATAATGGTACTTATATTTGTGCCAGTAATAGGATTTTTGTTTTACTATTTCTTCGGAAGTACGGTGAAACTGGAATCCTTAGGGAAAAAATATAGGCTAACAGAAGAGGAAAACAATTATATAAATCAAAGAAAAATTGAAATGGCAAATCTGAGGATAAAAGGAGAAGCCTTTTCAAATATAAAAACAAAACAATATGAAGATATGATTTTAGTCAACGCTAAAAACGCAAAATGTTTCTTTAGCGAAGACAACAATGTAGAGCTTTTAATAAATGGGCAAGAAAAATTCCCAAGGTTGTTTGAAGAAATAGAAAAAGCTGAGCATTCAATAAATGTTATGTATTTCATCTTTAAAACTAAGGATAAAATCGGCCAGCAATTTTTAGACTTGCTAGTTAAAAAAGCTAAACAGGGTGTAAAAGTCCGCGTTTTATACGATGCGCTAGGATGTCTAAAAACAAAGCTAAAAGATTTTGACGAACTAGTTGAAGCAGGCGGCGAAGTGCAGAGATTTTTGCCATCAAAAGTGAGAACATTGCTAACTGTAAATTATAGACTTCACAGAAAAATGGTAATAATAGATGGCCAATCATGTTACACAGGAGGCATCAATGTTGGAGACGACTACCTAGGAGAATACGCCCATATAACTCCATGGCGTGACACATCAATTAGAGTTACAGGCACAGCCGTAGCCGAATTACAGCTATTATTTTTCAAAGACTGGATCTTTTGCGCAAAACAAAACAAGTCCATAAGAAGCGATTTTGATTTCTTTAAATTTATGGACGAGCAAGGGGAACACTACTTCCCAGAGCCAAAAGAAACAGGCAATATGGCATGTCAAGTTGTAGAAGGCAATCCAGAAGATAAATACGCAGTTTTAAGAGATAGCTACGCTAAAATGTGCACATCAGCGAAGGATTATCTGTATATACAGTCACCATACTTCGTGCCAGATGAAACTCTCTTTGATGCTATAAGAATGGCTGCTCAAGGTGGCGTAGACGTACGAATGATGTTACCCGGCATCGCAGACAAAGATTTTGTCTATAAAGTTGCCATGTCATATGTAGAAGAGCTTTTAGAAGCCGGCGTGCGCATATACATCCACAAAGGATTTATCCACAGTAAAACCATGGTAATAGACGATTACGTATCCTCAATAGGAACAACAAATCTGGATATTAGAAGTTTTAGACTTGATTACGAAGTCAACTTAGTAACCTACGATGAAGATTTTGCTGTAAACTGCAAAGAAGTATTTTTAAGAGATATACTAGATTGTGAAGAAGTGGAATTGGAAAAGTTCAAAAAAAGAGGCAAAATTCAATACATGCTAGAATGCATTTGCAGATTTTTCTCTCCACTATCCTAATAAATCTTTGCAAAAAACAAAATGTCGCTTTTAAGGCGACCAAAACCGTATCTCATTTTTGTAAAATAAGGACATAAGTTAAACGGTGTAGATATAAAACAGGAGGTTAGCATATGTTTGGTGCAATATTAGGCGATATTATAGGTAGTCCATTTGAATTTGATAAGGGAAATAAAAGCAAAGATTTCCAGCTTTTTTCTGAGGGCTGCACTTTTACAGATGACACAGTGATGACAGTTGCAGTAGCCGAAGCTTTGATGAAGTCAGGTGAAGACGCAACAGACGAAACTATACGAGAAAATCTTATTAAATCAATGAGAAAATGGGGCAAAAAATATCCCGACGCAGGATACGGTGGTCTTTTTAGAAAATGGCTACGCTCAAAGGATCCTAAGCCATATAATAGTTACGGGAATGGCTCTGCTATGCGAGTTTCAGCTGCTGGGTGGTACGCAAATTCTATCGAAGAGGCACTGAGATTAGGCCGACTTACAGCAGAAGTTACCCACAATCATCCGGAAGGTATCAAAGGATCCCAAGCCATTGCCTGCGGTATATTTATGGCAAGAGAAAGAAGTCCTAAGGATGAAATAAAAAAATATATAGAAGAGCAATTTGGATATGATTTAAGTAGAACATGTGATGAAATAAGACCTGATTATTATCATCAGTCAAGTTGTCAAGCTACAGTCCCAGAAGCTATAACAGCATTTTTAGAAGGTGAAAACTTTGAAGATGTAATACGTACAGCAGTTTCTCTAGGAGGAGATTGTGATACCTTAACAGCAATTGCAGGTAGTCTTGCAGAGGCGTATTACGGAGTACCTGCATCACTTAAACTAGAGTGCTATAAGAGAACAGATAAGGCTATAGGTAAAATACTTCGCAAGTTTGAAGATAAACTTAGAGACTTACTACTAGAAGATATAGGACGTAGATATAATCCTGTATTTTGGTTTTCAAAAAATGAAGATGGAAAAGTAGTATTGTGTAGACCTTACAGTAAACCAAAAACTTATCCCGATAAAGAAATAAAAGAAGCCTTAATGAATAGAGAAATGATGCAGGATGAACTAGAAGCATGGATAAGAGCAAAATTTTTAATGGAGATATATAATATATGGGATGCAACAGGTTTTGGATGTTCAATGAGATGCGATTGGGCATTTGGTCCGTACTTTGATGAAAATGGAGATGAATACATGTATATATTTTCATCAATCGATTTCGCCAGAAAAGGCATATATACTATAATAGATAAAAACGATATTGAAGTTCATAAGGCAAATGTAAAAAGATTTTATGATGATATAGAAATGCAAGTTAAATTTAATCAAAATGAAGTTACTATGCTTCATCCTATTGTAACAAAGTATTATCGAAATGGAAAAATGGAACCTTTTTTCATAGGCGATGTGGATCTTGAAAAAATATATTTACCTAGACATAGAATTTTTAATCCATATGCGCCTGAAGATCTTTGGTAATTTGTAAAAAAATAATTGTGTAATATCTCATAAATTTAAATAACACCTTATTTGAAAACGTTGAAATTACAAGGTTTGCACGCACTTTTCTCGGTGCTTTAAAAAAAGAAAAAGTTTTTTAAAAAAAGTGTTGACAAAAGTGCGTGTATGGCCTATAATAATTATTGTCGCTGAGAGATACGGCGACAATGTATCGGCGTTCCAAGGTAGCTCAATGGTGGAGCAACCGGCTGTTAACCGGTAGGCTGTGGGTTCGAGCCCCACCCTTGGAGCCAATTTTATTGTTATGCCGGAGTGGCGGAATTGGCAGACGCCCAGGACTTAAAATCCTGTGCTCTTAATTGGGCGTACCGGTTCGACCCCGGTCTCCGGCACCAACAATTTAAACGATACAAAATAAAATAACAAGACATCGCGGGGTGGAGCAGTTGGTAGCTCGTCGGGCTCATAACCCGGAGGCCGCAGGTTCAAGTCCTGTCCCCGCAACCAAGTAATCAAACTGCAGATTTTTATCTGCAGTTTTTTTATTGCCTAAAACGAAAAAATGGAAGATGCTTATTTGAAATAAAAAAAGCACTCATAAAGAGTGCTAAAAGAAGGAGAAGAATAAGAATAAGAATAACATTCATTAAAGGAGATACAAATGTTTATTCTTCTCCACGAAACAGAAAAATTATAAAAAACTGTTTCGCCAAAAAATGAAAAACATTAAGTTAGAATACCTAAATAATAATAGGTCTTTTAAATTATACTATAATATGAATAAAAATACAATAGCCTAAACATGTAAAGATGAAATGTATTGTGTGCATACAACAAAAAATCTTTAAAAAAATTTATTAAAAATTACAAAAAATATATTGACAAACAAAAACAAAATGCTATAATAAACTTAACAAAAGAGAAAAGAGTATAAGAATTGATAAAGAAATTCGTTACTACTTAAAGAAAAAGAAAGGATGTGAGTCCACCAGAAATGACAAATGAAGAAATGAGATAGCACCGATTGCAGATGTGTAAAGAAACAAAAGCAATCGGTGTTTTAGTTTTGATATGATTTTATCAGTTTAGTATCTGGACTAAACAATCGCAAATTTAGTATTGAGCAATAAAAAAACTTGAAAAAATTTATTAAAAAATAACAAAAAACTATTGACATACATATAAAAAGTGCTATAATCAAGTTAACAAAAGAAAAGAAAAAGTTTTGATAATAGGAACCGTTAAAGCTTTGGTAGATAAGAAAGGATGTGAGTCCACCAAAATGTTAAAGGAAGAAAATTAAAACACCGATTACTAAGTGTAGCAAAGGTGATCGGTGTTTTTTTAATGTGCAAAAATATTAGTTGATATAAAGAACTACAGGGCAGTGATCGCTTCCCATAACTTCAGTTAAAATCTCAGCATCTTTAAGTCTAGGTTGAAGTGAATTTGAAACTAGGAAATAGTCAATTCTCCATCCAGCATTGTTTTTACGAGCGTTAAATCTGTAGCTCCACCAAGAGTAGACACCTTCTAAATCAGGATAAAAATATCTAAACGTATCTGTAAATCCTGCATCTAAAAGTTCGGCAAATTTATTTCTTTCTTCATCTGTAAATCCCGCATTTTTTCTATTAGTTTTAGGATTTTTTAAATCAATTTCTGTAGCAGCAACATTTAAATCACCACACAGGATAACTGGTTTAGTTTCTTCAAGTTTTTTTAAATATTTGCGAACATCATCTTCCCATCTCATACGATAGTCCAATCTTTTTAATTCACTTTGAGAATTAGGTACATAGAAATTTACTAGATAATAGTCTTCAAATTCGGCAGTTATAGTTCTACCTTCGTGGTCGTGTTCATCTATACCAAGACCATAGGAAACTGAAATCGGTTCTTTTTTTGTTAACATAAGAGTACCCGAATACCCTTTTTTCTCAGCACTATCCCAGTATTGGTAATAACCAGGAGTCAGTATTTCTTCCTGTCCTTCCTGCATTTTAGTTTCCTGTATACAAATAACATCTGGATCAGACTCAGCTAAAAAATCAAAAAAACCTTTTTTGATACATGCTCTGATACCATTTACATTCCAAGATATAAGTTTCATTATTTCATCCTCCTTCATAAGAGTATAACAAAAAATAATATAAATTTGTATTGTTATATGGTATAATAGTTAAGCAATTTAAAAATTAAGGAGACTAATTGTTATGTCAAAATTCAATATGGAACCGATTACTTGCCCTCAGTGCAAGACAGAACAGAAAATAAAAGTTTGGGAAAGCGTAAATGTTTCACTTAGCCCAAAGGAAAAACAAAAAATTTTAGATGGAGAGTTCTTTAAATTTAAATGTAAAAAATGTGATTTTGAAGCTCCATTAGCATATAATTGTTTATACAGCGATATAGAAAATAAATTAATTATTTGGATGATTCCTGAATTAACTGATGAACTAAAGGAAAAATTATCAGTTGCAGAGACTATGAAAGGCGATGAAGAACATTCTACAAAGGATTATATTTATCGTATTGTAACTACTCCAAATGAGTTAAAAGAGAAGATTATGATCAACGATGCAGGGCTTGATGATAGAATTGTTGAACTTTTAAAAATGGTGTATCTATCTCAAATTTCAACGATTACAGGGGATGAAAAAATAGCCGAAGAAAATATTTCAGAAATATATCTTGACATACAAGGAGAAGAGTGTTATAGTTTTATTGTATTTTTCGAAAAAAGAGATCCTTTGATGATACCGATTAATTATGATGTATACATAAAGGTTTATGAAGACTTCATTGATTTAGTCGAATCAGAACAGGAAGAAAAGTTTACTGAAGTGGACTTTCAGTATGCTAAAAAAATGTTTTCGAAAAAAAATGAAAAAAGTTGTTGACAAAAACGTAAACAACTGGTATTATAAATCTTGCAGTGATTACTTCGTTGCAGTGTGTGGCGGTGTAGCTTAGTTGGCTAGAGCGTCCGGTTCATACCCGGAAGGTCGGAGGTTCGACTCCTCTCGCCGCTACCATTTTTTTATGTTTATTTGGGCGTATAGCTCAGCTGGGAGAGCATCTGCCTTACAAGCAGGGGGTCATAGGTTCGAGCCCTATTACGCCCACCAAACATGCGGTCCGGTAGTTCAGTTGGTTAGAATGCCAGCCTGTCACGCTGGAGGTCGTCGGTTCGAACCCGATCCGGATCGCCAATTTTATAATTTAATATATTGATATGGTGGGAGTAGTCAAGTGGTTAAGACAACGGATTGTGGCTCCGTCATGCGTGGGTTCGAATCCCACCTTTCACCCCATATTAATTTATTGGATTATTATGTAATTGTTGGGGTATCGCCAAGCGGTAAGGCAACGGATTCTGATTCCGTCATGCGCAGGTTCGAATCCTGCTACCCTAGCCAATTATGGCGACATAGCCAAGTGGTAAGGCAGAAGTCTGCAAAACTTTTATTCCCCAGTTCAAATCTGGGTGTCGCCTCCATAACAAAAAGAGAGTTACTGTTGTAACTCTTTTTTATTTCGTGAGTCGCAGCGTCTCAGCTGCTTTATATAGATTTTAAACAAAATACAGCCAATGATTTTTCGTAAAAATTATTGGCTGTATTTTTTGTTTGACATATTTATTGTGAATCTTCTTCTTTTTCTTTTAGTAATTTTTCGTATTCTGCGAAGATAGCATCTTTAATTTTATTACGAGTTTCGGACTGAAGTGGATGAGCTATGTCCCTAAAATCTCCTTCGCCTACTTTTCTGCTTGGCATAGCAATAAATAATCCATTTTGCCCATCGATGATCTTTATGTCATGAACAACAAATTCGTCATCAAAAGTAACGGAAACTACAGCTTTCATTTTGCCTTCATCTGTTATTTTGCGTATTCTTACATCTGTAATATTCATATCATACCTATCCTTCCTCTAGCCGAAGCCCTTGATGTAATAATCTTATATAAATTAATTATATATTATTTTCAGAAAATTTACAATCTATAAATTTTTTAGAAAGTTCAGTGTTAAATCAGGGAATATTATAGATGACTTTTTTGTTGTTTATCAAAGGATAATAGTATACAATTATGCTAGGTATTTAAGAAAAAAGGAGAATAACTTATGCTAACAGATGATGAAAAATATTTAGATGAATTAGAAGGAGATGACGATGAAGACGAATTTGAAGAATTAGATGATGAAATAAAAGAATATTTGGCAACTGCTAATAAAATAATGGAAGACAATAAGGAGTATATTGAATTATTTAAAAAAGATCTTGTTGAGGCGAATCTAACTAAAAAAACAATTAGACGTCATGCTGGCAATGTTAATCTATTTACTAATTATTACTTAGCTGACCAGCTTTTCACTATAAAAGACGGTCCTTATCAACTAGAAGGTTTTTTTGAAAGAAAATCTATGTGTCCAACTGCAGCAGAGATTAAAGCAATTGCCGCTAGTCTAAAGAAATTTTACAAAAGTATGCTAAAACATGAAAAGATAGACCAAGAAACTTACGATTATTTCTACAATCAGATAAAGAATAATCTTGATATATGGATGGTGTTTTAAAAAATAAAGTCTCTACAATGGTATAAATTCTACCTTGTTGAGGAGACTGTGAAGTTTTTTCTGTAAATTAACCTTCTGTGGTTTAGTAGTAACTGATATGGAGAGACTGTGAAGTTTTTTCTGTAAATTAACCTTCTGTGGTTTAGTATTAACTGA
>CAUWIT010000019.1:0-28568 GCA_963558965.1 uncultured Clostridia bacterium
TATTGATAAGTTGCTGTCTCTTGCGACAACTTGTTTAGTATAGCAAAGATTGATGACCATGTCAACAGATAATTTTAAAAATATTTTTAAAAAGTTTAATAGCATTTTTGTCGTATGTATCAGTGTTACATGTTTACATTTCATCAGCTACGCCTTTGAACAATGATACAAATGACTAATCATAACGCCAATCCCAATACTAACCCATAAAGTTAATTCCGTAATTTTAATTCTATAGTTTTAATTCAATTCAAAAAACAAATACTGCTGCACCTATATAGCCCTATATAATAGAAAGAAACTTGCAACGAACCAAAAAGTCATTCCTGTATGTTATTACCTTTTGTTGTATTTGCAGACAGACTGTTATATAATAGTTTCCATATATAAGGAGGTGTCTACATGAAGAAATATCGGGAATACATGAAAGACAAAACTTTCACCCGACTTACTTTTTTTCTTGTTTTCACGGTAACGCTCATATATATTTCGTATTTTGTTATTAAAAATATCGGTTCTATTGCCACGGCTGGTGTTGGTGCTATCGGAAGCGTAATCAGCGCTTTGACGCCCTTGTGGATCGGCCTAATACTGGCTTACCTTATCAATCCACTTGTCGAAGGTATCGAGAAGAAGCTTTTGGAGCCGATTAGTGCGAAGTATCTTGCGAATACAAAAAAAAGCACAAAGCGTAACAGGAAGCATTTTGTAAGTATTATAATCGCTTACGTTATGATAGTTTGCGCGCTTATTGCTTTGGTTTATGGATTTGCTTGGATGATTATGGGTGAATTTGTCGTTGAAAACATTACAGATTTATTTAATTCGCTTATTAAGCTTATAAACAATTACGAAGGTGAATTTAGGAGCTGGGCTGCTCATCTGCCGATTAACGCTTTGTCAGACTATGCACAAGACACTGTTTCTACAGTAGTTACTTGGTTTACAGACAATTTCAGCGCTAGCGGTATTATTTCAAAGCTAACAAATATAAGCGGGGCCATTTTCGACTTTGCTATTGGTCTTATTGTCAGCATATATTTAATGGTAGAAAAGGATTTCTTTATTGGTATTTGGAACAAATTTTTGTATTTGATTATGCCAAATAGAAATACAACTGTTAACAATACTTTACATGAGGTTAATGGGGTTTTATCACGTTTTGTGCGAGGAGTGCTTTTAGATGCGTTATTCGTAGCTATTTTATCTTCTATTGGCCTTTCTATTATGGGGCTGCAATTTTCTGTATTTATCGGTATTTTTGCCGGTATTTGCAACGTTATACCATATTTTGGTCCAGTATTAGGAATGATTCCTGCGTTCATTGTAGGTTTTTTCACAGAAGACTTTTTAAACGGTGTCATAGCTGTTGTTATATTGCTGTTTGTACAGCAGATTGACTCTAATATTATATATCCTAGGGTTGTAGGTTCTTCTACTGGATTAAAGCCGTTATTCGTCCTATTAGCCGTTACTGTAGGTGGATATTATGGCGGCATACTAGGTATGATTTTAGCTGTTCCTACAGCTGGTATCGCTCAGGTATTTATAGTAAAATGGGCAAAGAAAAGAGAAGAAACTCTCAATGCAAGATTTAACGAAGCTAGTGCAAGCAATGCAAATAATTCAGACGATACAGATAGCCCAGATGGACCAGATGGCATAAACACTTCAAATAGCGAAAACAATTTAAATAATGAGAGTACAGAAATAAATTAATGGCAATGCTAATTCAATAGTTGGTTCTGTAATTTATAGCATTAGAGGTAAAAATATAATTTTGCTTCTAATGCTTTTTTTGTAATGTTCCTATATTTTGTCCACTTTGGTAAATCGTATGCAGCCTATGGTAAACCTGTAGCAGACAGTGTTGGTGATTAGTGGAGACTGTGTGTTTCATTTGTATTTCATTGCAAAAAAAGAGTACCTATGGGCAAACTTAATTGCCTATAGATACTCTGTTATTTATAATCCTAAATTATACAAGTTCTAGGAATGCAACTTCTGCGCAATCTCCCTGTCTTGGTCCAAGTTTAAGGATTCTTGTATATCCGCCGTTTCTGTCAGCGTATCTTGGAGCTATTTCATCAAATAGCTTTGTAACTACATCTTCATCATAAACGTAAGCTAGTACCTGTCTTCTTGCATGTAGGTCACCACGTTTAGCTAGTGTAATCATTTTTTCTGCTTCTTTTCTAGCTTCCTTAGCTCTGTGAACAGTTGTTGTGATTCTTTCTTCTCTGAATAGATCAGTTACAAGATTTCTCAACATAGCTTTTCTGTGAGCTGAAGTTCTGCCTAGTTTTCTATAGCCTGGCATCCTGATTCTCCTTTCAATTATTCTTCGGTTTCACGAAGTCCAAGTCCAAGCTCTGCAAGCTTCAACTTAACTTCATCAAGAGATTTCTTACCAAGGTTTCTAACCTTCATCATATCGTCTTCTGATTTCTGAGTAAGCTGTCCAACAGTATTGATATTTGCTCTCTTTAGACAGTTGTATGAACGAACTGATAATTCAAGATCATCAATACTCTTTTCTAGGTTAATCTCTTTTTGATCTTCTTCTTTTTCAACCATAAATTCCATATTAGTTGTTTCTTCTGTTAGCTGAATAAACAAGTTCAAATGTTCTTGCATAATTTTAGCTCCAATAGAAACACCTTCTTCTGGTCTGATAGATCCATCAGTCCAGATTTCTAGAATCAATTTGTCGTAGTCAGTTATCTGTCCTACTCTAGTATTTTCAACTGTGAAGTTAACCTTTTTTACAGGTGTAAAGATTGAGTCAACAGGGATAACCGCAATTGGTGTATCCTCTGTTTTGTTCTGATCTGCTGGAACATATCCTCTACCTTTAGCTAGGTTAATAGTCATTACAAGAGTTGCATTTTCTTCAAGTGTTGCAATATGCAAGTCAGGATTAAAGATTTCCATACTAGCATCGCCAATAATATCAGCTGCTGTTACTTCTTTTGGTCCTACTGCATTGATCATTACCTGCATTGTGTCTTCTTCGCCGTTAAGTCTAACAGCAAGTTTCTTCAAGTTAAGAATGATCTCTGTAACATCTTCCTTTACTCCCGGGATTGTTGAAAATTCATGAAGTATACCATCGATTTTTACAGATGTCACTGCAGCTCCAGGCAAAGAACTTAGCAAAATTCTTCTCAAGCTGTTTCCCAGTGTAGTACCATATCCTCTTTCTAGAGGTTCTACGATGAACTTCCCGTAGTTTTTGTCTTCTTCATTAGATATACATTCAATTTCTGGCTTTTCAATTTCAATCACTGCAAACCCTCCTTTCCTCGCTAAGTAACCTTTTTAAAATCTATTACTTAGAGTACAATTCAACGATTAAGTGTTCTGCGATAGGTGTATCGATCTGTTCTCTTGTTGGGATAGCTAGTACCTGTCCTTCAAGTTTGCTAACATCTACACTCATCCATGCAGGAACTGTGATAGTCATATCCTTAATCTCCTTGAATTTAGGAGAATTTGTGCTCTTTTCTTTAACAGCAATTACATCTCCAGCTTTTACAGCCATTGATGGAATTGTAGCTTTTTTGCCGTTTACTGTGAAGTGTCCATGTACAACTAGCTGTCTTGCTTCTTTTCTTGATGAAGCAAATCCTAGTCTAAACACAACGTTATCTAATCTTGTTTCTAACATGATAAGTAAGTTTTCACCAGTTTTACCTGATTTTCTTGCAGCCTTATCAAATAAGTTTCTGAACTGAGTTTCCTGAACTCCATAAAATCTCTTAGCTTTCTGTTTTTCTCTTAACTGTAGACCGTATTCAGAAATTTTCTTTCTGCCCTGTCCGTGCTGTCCAGGAGGAAAGTTTCTTTTTTCCAATGCACATTTTTCACTGTAACATCTTTCGCCTTTTAAGAAAAGTTTCTGTCCTTCTCTTCTACATAGTCTGCAGTTTGCTTCTCTATATCTTGCCATATTATCTTTCTCCTCCTTTCAATTAGACTCTTCTCTTCTTTGGTGGTCTACATCCATTGTGTGGAATTGGTGTAATATCCTTGATTAAAGTGATATTTAGACCAGCTGTCTGAAGAGCTCTGATTGCTGCTTCTCTACCGGAACCAGGCCCTTTTACATATACTTCTACAGTTTTTAAACCATGCTCCATAGCACCTTTTGCTGCTTCTTCTGCAGCCATCTGTGCAGCGAATGGTGTTGATTTTCTTGATCCTTTGAATCCTAATGATCCAGCACTTGACCATGATAGTGCGTTACCATCTAGGTCTGTAAGAGTTACAAGAGTATTGTTAAAGGTAGACTGAATGTGTGCTTGGCCTTTTTCAATATTTTTGCGCTCTTTTCTCTTTTTTCTTACTGCTTTTTTTACAGCTTTAGCCATGTTTCTCTACCTCCTTACTTCTTCTTTCTTCCTACAGTCTTCTTAGGACCTTTACGAGTTCTAGCGTTTGTCTTTGTTTTCTGACCTCTTACTGGAAGTCCTCTTCTATGTCTGATACCTCTGTAGCATCCGATTTCCATTAATCTCTTAATGTTTAATGAAACTTCTCTTCTTAGGTCACCTTCTACATCATATTCTGCTTCGATGATGTGTCTGATTTTACCTGCGTCTTCTTCTGAAAGATCCTTTACTCTTACGCTTGGATCAATTCCAGCTTTTTCAAGTATAACTTTAGCTGTCTGTCTTCCAATACCGTAGATATAAGTTAGACCGATGTCAATTCTCTTATCTCTAGGTAAGTCAACTCCGGCTATACGAGCCATATTTTCCTCCTGTTCCCATCTTCCGTCACGCAGCCTCTAGGGGCGTAATATAAACGGGATGTTCATATAAAATAATAACTTATAAAATTAATATTAACTTATTTGATTAACCTTGTGTCTGCTTGTGCTTAGGGTTTTCGCAAATTACCATTACTTTGCCTTTTCTCTTAATTACCTTGCACTTTTCACAGATTGGTTTTACGGAAGCTCTAACTTTCATTCTCTGTTCCTCCATTCTGTTCTTATAAAGCTGCTCTTACTTTTCTCTCCATGTTATTCTACCACGAGTTAAGTCATATGGCGATAGTTCTACCTTAACTTTATCTCCTGGCAAAATTCTGATGAAGTTCATTCTTATTTTACCAGACACATGAGCAAGCACTTCGTGTCCAGTTTCTAATTTAACTACAAACATTGCATTTGGCTGCGCGTCAACAACAACGCCTTCAGCTTCAATTACGTCTTTTTTTGCCATATTTACACCTCTCAACTATAAAGTGAGCAGTTCAGGCTCACCATCAGTTATCACAACAGTATTTTCATAATGTGCTGCAAGTTTACCATCTACTGTTACTACTGTCCAGTCGTCAGAAAGAACCTTTGTATTGTATTTACCTTGCGCAATCATTGGCTCAATAGCTAAGACCATTCCTGCTGCAAGTCTAGGTCCTCTACCTGGTTTACCAAAATTAGGTATTTGAGGATCTTCGTGCATATCTCTGCCAACACCATGTCCCACATACTCACGTATTACAGAAAAACCTTCGCCTTCTGCTTTTGTCTGTATTGCATGAGACACATCTGACAGTCTATTGCCTACTTTGCAAAACTCAAGACCTGCAAAAAAACTATCTCTTGTAGCTTCTATTAGGTGTTTTGCTTCATCGCTGATTTTACCTACCGGATATGTACGTGCAGCGTCGCTTACATATCCATTGTATGTTGAGCCAACGTCTACACTTACAATATCTCCTTCTCTAAGGATTCTTTTTTTAGAAGGAATACCATGTACTACTTCTTCATTTATAGATATACAAGCACTAGCTGGAAATCCATAAAGTCCCTTAAATGAAGGTGTCATATTATGCTTTCTTATAAAGCTTTCAACATATCGATCTATATCTTTTGTTGAAATACCCGGTTTTATAAAATCTTCAAGTTCTTTTAAAATCTGTCCTGTAACCTTGCCAGCTTCTCTCATTATGTCTATTTCGTGTTTTGACTTGATGATAATCATTTTTTACTCTCCTAGGATACCTACGATCTGAGCAAAAAGATTTTCTAGACCGATTGAGCCGTCCAAATGTGCAATGTTACCTAATTTATCATAGTAGTTAAGTAGAGGTTTTGTTTGCTTGTTGTAAACCTCTATTCTGTTTTCAACTGTGCTTTCAGTATCGTCTGCTCTCTGCATTAGTTCGCCACCGCATTTGTCACAAACGCCTTCTGTTTTTGGAGGCATGTTTGTTACATGGTAAGTAGCTCCGCAATCTTTGCAAACTCTTCTACCGATAAGTCTTACCATAAGTTCCTCTTTTGGAACGTCTATGTCTAATACATGGTCAATTTTCTTACCATTTGCTCCTAAGAACGCGTCTAAAGCCACTGCCTGTTCAACTGTTCTTGGGAAGCCATCTAGTAGGAAGCCGTTTTTACAATCATCTTCAGTCAGTCTGTCTGTTGCAATTTCAATTACTAAACTGTCTGGTACAAGTTCACCTTTGTCCATATATTCCTTAGCTTTTTTACCAAGTCTAGTACCTTCACTGATATTTTTTCTAAAAATATCTCCAGTAGATATATGAGGAATATTGTACTTTTCGATTATCTTTGCCGCCTGAGTACCTTTACCAGCACCCGGAGGGCCTAATAAAATCAGATTCATATTTGCCTCCTTTTTACTTGAGGAATCCCTGATAATTTCTCATTACCATCTGTTGCTCAAGTTGTCTCATTGTATCAAGTGCAACACCTACAGCGATCAACAGTGAAGTACCACCAAATGAAATATTAAGTGATGTAAACTGCGCAATAATTGTAGGTAATGTTGCTACTGCTGCAAGGAACAATGCCCCTACAAAAGTAATTCTTGTCATAACTTTATTTAAGTATTCTACTGTTGCTTTTCCTGGTCTAATACCTGGGATAAATCCGCCATTTGCTTTTAGCTGATCTGCAACTTCTACAGGATTAAATGATACTGCAGTGTAGAAATATGTAAAGAATATAATTAATACTACATTCAATACAGCATATAACCACACACCAGGTGAACCTGTAGGTGAAAGCCATTTTTCAACCCACACAGCGAAGCTTGAATCGCTACCTGTAAAGTATGTGATTGTTAGTGGGAATTGCAATATTGAAAGTGCAAAGATTACTGGAATAACCCCTGCCTGGTTGATTTTTAGAGGAATGTGTGTAGACTGTCCGCCATACATTTTTCTTCCTACAACCCTTTTCGCGTATTGCACTGGAATTCTTCTGTGTCCTTCCTGGATTTCGATAATACCTACAATTACTAGAACTGCAAATACTATGAATAAAGCAACAGTAATGTAGCTAATTGTACCTTCCTGAATCTTTAACCAGATACCGTGAATACCGCTTGGAACTCTTGCGATGATACCTGCAAAGATTATCAATGAAATACCGTTACCAACGCCACTTTCATTGATTTTTTCACCTAACCACATTAGGAATGCAGTTCCGGCTGATAGTACTAATACGATTACTGCAATTGAGAAGAAGTCCTGGCTGATAAGCGCACTTTTGAACATTCCCAATGAAACACCGATAGCCTGGATAAAAGCTAAAACTACTGTTAGATATCTAGTGTATCTAGCAAGTTTTTTTCTACCTTCCAAGCCTTCCTTCGCTAAAGCTTCCAATGAAGGAATAGCTATTGTAAGCAACTGGAATATAATCGATGCTGTGATATATGGGGTGATACTTAATGCAAATATTGTCATATTTGCAAAAGCACCACCTGAAAATAGATTAAACAAATCAATCAAGCCATTACCGCCATCAGCAAAAGTTTGACTTAAAACTTCTCTGTCGATGCCAGGTACTGGTATGTTAGATCCTATTCTGAAGACAACTAACATCAATAATGTAAATATAATCTTTTTTCTAATATCGGGAATTTTCCACGCTTTAGTAAGTGTCTCCAGCCCTTTCATCTTAAATCACCTGAGCCTTTCCACCAGCAGCTTCGATTTTTTCTAAAGCTGACTTAGTGAACTTCTGAGCCTGAACTGTAAGTTCTTTTTCTAGTTTTCCGTTTCCTAGGATTTTAACTCCATCTTTAACCTGTTTAACAATGCCAGTTTCGATTAGTAGTTCAGGTGTTACAACTGTACCAGCTTCGAATCTGTTTAGTGTTTCAACATTTACGATTTCGTATTCTTTAGCCCAAATGTTTGTGAATCCTCTCTTAGGAATTCTTCTGTATAGTGGCATCTGTCCACCTTCAAAACCAAGTCTGATTTTTCCGCCTGATCTTGATTTCTGACCGTTCATACCTCTACCACCAGTTTTACCCTGTCCAGTAGCTGTACCACGACCTCTTCTTTTACGGTTTTTAGTTGCACCTTCAACCGCTCTAAGTTCATGAAGTTTCATCTTACTCGCACCTCCCCTATCTTATAGTTCTTCTAATGTAAGAAGATGCGGAACCTTGTTTACAGCACCTCTAGTAACTTCGCTGTCAACTAGTTCTACTGACTGGTGCATCTTTCTCAATCCTAAAGCTTCTACAACTTTTTTCTGTTTAGGAGAAGCTCCGATTAAGCTCTTAGTTAAAGTAATTTTTACCATTTTAGCCATTCTTAACTCTCCTCCTATCCTAAGATTTCTTCCTTAGTTTTTCCTCTTAGTTTGCTAACCTTTTCTAGAGTCATCATATTTTTTAGACCTTCGATTGTAGCGTAAGCCATGTTAGCAGTGTTGTTTGAACCGATAGACTTAGCTCTTACGTCTTTAATTCCAGCAAGTTCTAGAACTGTTCTTACAGATGAACCTGCGATAACTCCTGTACCTTCTGCAGCAGGCATTAGTAGTACTCTACCTGCTCCGAATACTCCAATATTTCTATGTGGAATTGTTGTTCCAACTGTTGGAACGTATATTAAGTTCTTTTTAGCATCTTCTGTAGCTTTTCTTACTGCTTCAGGAATTTCCTGAGCTTTACCAAGACCAACGCCAACATGTCCTTCGCCGTCTCCAACAACGATTGTTACGCTGAATCTCATGTTTCTACCACCCTTAACTGTCTTAGCAACACGTCTAATGTTAACGATAGTTTCTTTTAAGTCTAGCTTGGATGCATCAATTGTATTTCTCATCCTTTACCTCCGTTAGAATTTTAGTCCAGCTTCACGTGCGCCATCAGCTAATTCTTTAACTCTTCCGTGATATAAGAATCCACCTCTATCGAAAGCAACAGTGTCGATGCCTTTTTCTAGCGCTCTCTTAGCAATAACTTCTCCAACCTGCTTAGCAGCTTCTTTGTTTCCGCCGTTAGCGATTTCTAGTCCCTTTTCAAGAGATGATGCAGCTACTAAAGTCACTCCATTTACGTCGTCAATAATCTGCGCAGAAATATTTTTGTTACTTCTGAAAACAGATAGTCTAGGTCTTTCAGGAGTGCCATGAACGTCTTTTCTAACTCTAGCGTGTCTAGCAACACGTCTTGCAGCTCTAGTGTTTTTAGCCATGTTTTTTTACTCCTTTCCTTAGTCGCCTTTAACTCCGGCTTTACCTTCTTTTCTACGTACTTTTTCGCCTGCGTATCTGATACCCTTACCTTTGTATGGTTCAGGTTTTCTCCAAGCTCTGATGTTAGCTGCATACTGACCAACTAAAGCTTTGTCGATACCTTTTACAACGATTTCTGTAGCTGAAGTAGCTTCAGTAGTGATACCTTCTGGATCTTTCATTTCTACTGGATGAGAAAATCCTAGGTTTAACACAAGAGTGTCACCCTTCTTTTCTGCTCTGTATCCTACACCGTTTAGTTCTAATTTCTTTTCGTAACCTTCTGTTACGCCTGTTACCATATTAGCGATTAGAGTTCTTGCAAGTCCATGCTGAGCTCTATCATCTTTAACGTCAGATGGTCTTGAAACTGTTACAACACCATCGTTAATTTCTACTGTTAATCTGCTGCTAATCTGTTCCTGTAGTTCTCCTTTAGGTCCTTTTACAGTAACTACGTTACCATCAACCTTAACTTCTACACCAGCAGGAAGATTAACAGGTTTTACTCCTATTCTTGACATATCAATTTCCTCCTACTACCATACATAACAGATTACTTCGCCGCCAACTCCAAGTTTTCTTGCTTCCTTGTCGCTGATAACACCCTTAGATGTTGAAATAATAGCGATACCAAGACCTCCAAGTACTCTTGGTACATCGCAAGCCTTAGCGTAAACTTTTAGACCTGGTTTTGAAATCTTCTTAATTCCGTTGATAACTTTTTCTCCAGCAGGGCCGTATTTCATTTCTACTTTGATAATTCCCTGTTTGTCGTCTTCTATAACTTCAAATCCATTAATGTAGCCTTCTTCTAATAGAATACCTGCGATTGATTTCTTAATGTTTGATGCAGGAATTTCTACTGTTTTATGACCTACAGTATTGGCATTTCTGATTCTTGTTAGCATATCTGCTATTGGATCTGTCATTGTCATTACAGTTTGTCTCCTTCCTCTACCAGTTTTGCCTTGCGGCAACTTAGTAAATTAAATATAACTACCAGCTTGCTTTTTTAACACCAGGAATTTCACCTTTGTAAGCAAGTTCTCTAAAGCAAATACGGCAAATTCCGTATTTCTTTAGAACTGAATGTGGTCTTCCACAAATTTTACATCTTGTATAAGCCCTTGTAGAGTACTTAGGCTTTCTCTGCTGTTTTACCTTCAGAGCTTTCTTAGCCATATTTCCCTCCTATTTCTCAAATGGCATTCCAAGAAGCTTTAATAGTTCAAGAGCTTCTTCGTCTGTCTTAGCTGTAGTTGTAAACACGATGTTCATACCTTTAACTAGATCAACCTGATCGTAATTGATTTCTGGGAAGATAAGCTGTTCTTTAATACCCATTGAGTAGTTTCCTCTACCGTCGAATGAATTTTTGCTTACACCCTTAAAGTCTCTTACTCTTGGAAGAGCGATGTTAAAGAATTTATCAGCGAATGTATACATGTTTTCGCCTCTCAAAGTAACTTTTGTTCCTACAGGCATACCCTGTCTTACTTTGAAGTTAGCGATTGACTTTTTCGCTCTAGTGATTACAGGTTTCTGACCTGTGATAACTCCTAGTTCTCTTACTGCTGTTTCCATCAATTTTGCATTTTCCTTAGCTTCGCCAAGGCCGATGTTAATTGTAATTTTTTCTAGCTTTGGAACTTCCATAGCATTTGCATAGTTGAACTTATCCATAAGTGCTTTATACACTTCGTTTTTGTAAGTTTCTTTTAGTCTAGCTGTCAAATCGTCTCCTCCTTTCCTTAGTCGATAATGTTGCCGCTTTTCTTAGCAACTCTAACTTTTTTATCACCGTCTAGTTTGTATCCAACTCTTGTACCTGCTTTAGCTTTTTCATCGTAAAGCATAACATTTGAAACATGGATTGGACCTTCCTGATGCTTGATTTCTGCAGCAGCAGTTCTAGTCTGTTTCTGATGTTTAGTTTGGATGTTAATTCCTTCAACGATTACTCTATTTTCTTTAGGCATAGCTTTGATAACTTCGCCTTTTTTACCTTTATCTTTACCGGCAATTACTACTACCGTATCACCTTTTTTAATTCGCATCCTGTTAGACCTCCTATAATACTTCTGGTGCCAATGACACAATCTTCATATAGTTTTTGTCTCTAAGCTCTCTAGCAACAGGTCCGAAGATACGTGTTCCTACTGGATTCTTATCTTCTTTGATAATTACTGCAGCATTCTGATCAAACTTAACATAGCTACCGTCATCTCTTCTAGCGCCTTTTTTAGTTCTTACTACTACTGCTTTAACTACATCACCTTTTTTAACCATTCCGCCTGGAGAAGCTTCCTTTACGGCACAAACGATTACATCTCCGATATTCGCATATTTACGGCTAGTACCACCAAGAATACGGATACATAAAAGTTCTTTCGCACCGGAGTTGTCAGCGACTCTTAATCTTGTTTCTGTCTGAATCATATTCGGTGCCTCCTTATTTAACCTTTTCTACGATGTTAACAAGTCTCCATCTCTTATCCTTTGATAGAGGTCTTGTTTCCATAATTCTAACTTTATCTCCGATATTACATTCGTTGTTTTCATCGTGAGCTTTAACCTTCTTAGTTGTCTTTACAGCCTTACCATAAAGAGAATGTCTTACGAAGTCTTCTAAAGCAACTGTAACAGTTTTATCCATTTTGTCGCTTACAACGATGCCAACTCTTGTTTTTCTTCTATTTCTTTCAACTGTCATAATTACATCCTCCTTCCTTATTTAGCCTGAGCTGCTAGCTCTTTTTCTCTGATGATAGTTTTAACTCTGGCAATATCTCTTTTCATTTCTCTAATCTTTACTGGGTTTTCAAGCTGACCAGTTACATGCTGGAATCTTAAGTTCATAAGATCCTTTTTAAGTTTTAACAGTTCAGCATTTAGTTCCACTTCAGACATTTCTCTGATTTTATTTAGTTCCATTATGCTTCACCACCCTTTACTTCTTCGCCTTTGATGACAAATTTACATTTTACAGGTAGTTTGTGTGATGCAAGTCTCATAGCTTCTCTTGCCTGAGCTTCTGTACATCCTTCCATTTCAAACATAACTCTGCCTGGCTTTACTACTGCTACCCAGTATTCAGGTGAACCTTTACCGGAACCCATTCTTACTTCAGCAGGTTTCTTAGTTACTGATTTATGTGGGAAAATCTTAATATATACCTTTCCGCCTCTTTTGATAGATCTTGTCATAGCAACTCTGGCTGCTTCGATCTGATTTGAAGTTATCCAAGCTGGTTCTAGAGCAACTAAACCGTAATCACCGTAAGTAACTTTGTTACCACGAGTTGCTTTACCAGTCATTCTTCCTCTGTGGACTCTTCTACGTTTAACGCGCTTTGGCATTAACATGGCTAGTATCCTCCTTTATTTAGTCTATTCTTCAGTTGTTTCAACTGCTTCTACTTCAACCTGTGGAGCCTCTACTGCTGGCTCTGCTTCAACCTTTGGAGTATTTCTTACTCTTGGGTTTACTGCCTTTGGAAGTTCAGGCTTATTGTCTCTAGGGTTTCTTCTAGGTCTTCTTTCGCCGTCTCTTCTTCTGTTCTTTCTTCTGTCGTTCTTTCTACCTTCGTTCTTTTCTTCACGTACTACGCTCTGTAGTCCTTTGTCAAGAATTTCACCGTGGTTGATCCAAACTTTAACACCGATTTTACCGTATGTTGTATCTGCTTCTGCAAATCCGTAATCGATGTCAGCTCTTAGTGTGTGTAGAGGAACATTTCCTTCGCTGTAAGATTCACTTCTAGCGATTTCAGCTCCGCCAAGTCTTCCAGATACTAATACCTTGATACCCTTTGCGTTAGCTTTCATTGTTCTTCCGATAGCCTGTTTCATTGCTCTTCTAAAAGCAACTCTTCTTTCTAGAGCCTGTGCAATGCTTTCAGCTGTTAACTGAGCATCTAGTTCAGCTCTTCTAACTTCTTTGATATCGATTTCGATTTCTTTTTTAGTTAGTTTTACAAGATCAGCTTTTAGCTGTTCGATACCATCTCCAGCTCTACCGATAACCATTCCTGGTCTGCCAGTAGCGATGATAACCTTAATCTTGTTTTCTCCTGGTCTTTCGATAACTACTTTTGAAACACCAGCAGCATATAATTTTTTCTTTACAAATTCTCTAACTTTGTTATCTTCTACTAGGTAATCTGCAAAGTTGTTTTTGTCTGCGTACCATTTAGAGCCCCAGTCTTTAATAACTCCTACTCTTAGACCGTGTGGACTAACTTTCTGACCCATTTACTGAACCTCCTTTTCTGCATTTCTTTCCTTTAGAGTAACACCGATGTGGCTGCTTCTCTTTAGGATGATTGATGCTCTACCCTGAGATCCGGCTCTCCATCTCTTCATTGTAGGGCCCTGATTTGCATAAATTTCTGCAATATATAAATCATCTACGTTCATGTCGAAGTTGTTTTCTGCGTTTGCTGCAGCTGATCTAACAACTTTTTCTACTAATTCAGCACCTTTACCTGGTGTGAATCTTAGGATTGTTAATGCCTCTGCCAAATCCTTACCTCTTACTAAATCAGTAACAGGTTTAAGCTTGATAGGAGACATTCTCACGTATTTTGCAACTGCTTTTGCTTCCATTTTCCTATCTCCTTTACTTATTTAGATTTCTTATCTGCGGCATGTCCTCTGTAAGATCTAGTTGGAGCAAATTCTCCAAGTCTGTGTCCTACCATGTCTTCTGTAATATATACAGGTACGTGTTTTCTGCCGTCATGTACTGCTATAGTATGACCAACCATCTGTGGGAAAATTGTAGATGGTCTTGACCATGTCTTAATAACCTTCTTTTCGTTTGCTGCATTCATTTCTTCGATTGCTTTTAGCAATTTAGCATTTACGAAAGGGCCTTTTTTAAGTGATCTACCCATTTATATTGCTCCTTCCTTTATTTTTCGCCTCTGCGTTTTACGATGTATTTGTCAGATTCTTTCTTTTTCTTTCTTGTCTTGTAGCCAAGAGCAGGTTTACCCCAAGGTGTAACTGGGCTTACTCTACCGATACCAGCCTTACCTTCACCACCACCGTGTGGATGGTCATTAGGGTTCATTACAGAACCTCTAACTGTAGGTCTGATACCCATATGTCTTTTTCTACCTGCTTTACCAATGTTGATGTTAGCATGATCTGAGTTACCAACTTCACCAACTGTAGCTCTACATTCGATTCTAACTTTTCTAACTTCGCCGGATGGTAGTCTTACCTGAGCATACTTACCTTCCTTAGCCATTAGCTGAGCTCCGTTACCTGCTGATCTAACCATCTGAGCACCTTTGCCAGGTTTTAGTTCAACATTGTGAATCATTGTACCTACAGGGATTTTTGCTAGTGGTAATGCGTTACCAACTTTGATATCAGCTTCAGGACCTGAAACGATAACAGTTCCTACTGTTAAACCTTCTGGAGCAATGATGTATCTCTTTTCACCGTCTGCGTAAACAACAAGCGCGATGTTAGCACTTCTGTTTGGATCGTATTCTATAGTTGATACTGTTCCTGGTATACCGTCCTTATCTCTCTTGAAGTCGATAATTCTGTATTTAGGTCTGTAACCGCCACCTCTGTGTCTTACAGTAATCTTACCTCTAGAGTTTCTTCCAGAGTGCTTTTTAAGAGTTACTGTTAATGACTTTTCTGGTGTGCTTCTAGTGATTTCTTCAAAAGTTGAAGTTGTCATTCCTCTTAAACCAGGAGTAGTTGGATTGTATTTTTTAATTCCCATTATTTCCTACCTCCTATTATAGACTTTGGAAGAATTCAATTTCCTTACTGTCAGCAGTAAGAGTTACGATTGCTTTCTTAGAAGCAGCTGTGTAACCTGCATTTCTTCCCATTCTCTTTAACTTACCATTAACATTCATAATGTTAACTTTTGCAACTTCTACGTCGAAAATTTCTTCAACTGCTAGTTTTACTTCTGTTTTGTTTGCATCAACTGCAACCTTAAAAGTGTATTTTTTAACCTGTGCATCTTCCATTGATTTTTCAGTAATTACAGGTTTTAGTATTACGTCGTATGGTGTTCTCATTATGAATACACCTCCTCAATCTTCTTAATCGCTTCTGTTGTAACAATGAAGTTTTCGTGATTGATAATTTCGTAAACATTCATTGTGCTTACTAGTGCAGTTCTTACTCCTGGGATGTTAGCTGCTGATCTGATTACGTTTTCATCTTTTTCAGCTGTAACGATAAGAGCTTTTTTACCTGCTTTAACGTTTTCTAAAACTTTAACCATTTCTTTTGTTTTAGGTTCTTCAAATTTTAGTTCGTCTAGTACGATAATTTCATTTTCTAGTACCTTTGAAGATAGAGCTGATAGCATTGCTAGTCTTCTTAACTTCTTAGGTAATGTATATCTGTAGCTTCTTGGCTTTGGTGCAAATGCTACACCGCCTCCTACCTGAGATGGGTCAGTTGTTGAACCCTGTCTGTGACGACCAGTTCCCTTCTGTCTGAAAGGTTTTCTTCCGCCGCCTCTAACATCGCCTCTAGTCTTTGCTGACTGAGTGCCCTGTCTCTGGTTAGCTAAATAGTTCTTTACTACTGCATGTACTGCATTCTGATTAGGTTCAATCCCGAAAACTGCATCGCTTAACTGGATTGTTCCGGCTTCAGCACCAGCCATGTTAAGTACTTTTACTTCTGCCATTGTTCTTCCTCCTTCCTGAAGTTATCTTACTTGTTTTTGCATTTAATTGCTGGATGAACTTTTACCAAGCTTCCTTTTCCACCTGGAATAGCACCCTTAACAAGTAATAAGTTTCTGTCTGCAATAACTTTCACTAGATCGATGTTCTGTACTGTTACAGTTTCACGACCCATTCTACCCGGACCAGCATTTCCTTTGAATACTCTTCCCGGATAAGATGCTCCAGCTAGAGCACCAGGAAGTCTCTTATGCTTTGAACCATGGCTCATAGGACCTCTGTGATGTCCATGTCTCTTGATGTTACCCTGTGTTCCTTTACCTTTTGAAACGCCAGTTACATCAACTTTAATGCCTTCTTCTAAAGCTTCAACTGTGATAACCTGTCCTAGTTCGTAAGTTTCGCCTTCTTCTAGTCTGAATTCAGCTAGGTGTTTTTTAACTTCAACTCCTGCTTTTTCAAAGTGGCCAGTCATTGGCTTGTTAACTCTGTGAGCTTTTGTGTCGCCGTATGCAACCTGTACTGCGTTGTATCCATCTGTTTCTTCAGTTTTAACCTGAGTTACAACTTCAGGACCTGCTTCAATAACAGTTACAGGAACCACTACGCCTTCTTCTGTGAAAATCTGAGTCATTCCGATTTTCTTTCCTAATAGTGTTATCATGTTTTCCTCCTAATTCTTACAGCGGATTAGCACATTGTGTGCCAATCATACTAAGTGAGCTAAATCGCTCCAATTGCTTATAATTTAATTTCGAAATCAACGCCAGCTGGTAACTCTAGTTTTGTTAGAGCATCAGTTGTCTTTGCTGTAGCAGCTGTGATGTCGATCAATCTCTTGTGAGTTCTCTGTTCGAACTGCTCTCTGCTGTCCTTATATTTGTGAACAGCTCTTAAGATTGTGATTACTTCTTTTTCAGTTGGCAATGGAATTGGGCCTGAAACTTCAGCGCCTGTCTTCTTAACTGTTTCTACAATCTTTGCCGCGCTCTGATCAAGAAGTGCATGATCATAAGCCTTTAGCTTGATTCTAATTTTCTGTAATTCGCTCATTTTTTCCTCCTAATTTTTTTGTACTGTTTTCGCTATTCTCCGTACAAGGGGTTCTATGCCCGCTTTTTCAACGTGTACAGGATTTTGCTTGCTAGTACACGACTCCGTGTGTTTCCCGTACCAACACACAAAACAAAGCCGGCGAATCCCTTCGCCCCTATCAAGTAGGGACAATTCTCCATGGAAATTACCTGATAGCTCAGCAACTTTCCACTTCTTCGCCTTTTGCAAGCTTTTTAAGTATACATTATGGTCAAGTAAAAATCAAGTCTTTTTTGAAAAAAATTTTATAGTTTTTTCAACTTTTTTCAAAGGCAAAACCCACTGTTTTCAACGTCTACGCCAGTTACCCTCTACACACTGTGCCTGGTGTTTACCATATTTTAAAACAAATAAAAAAAGCTTTTCTATGAAAACCACAAAAAAGCTTTATATTTTTTATGCAAAAACACTATTTCCTATAAATTCCCTTAAAATAGAGTTGTTTACTATTATATCGTCATCCTCGAAAACATCAAAGAACTCCAGAAATTCCAACAATCTTTTAGCTTCTGCATATTCTGGTTCATCTTTTTTAACTTCTTTTAACAAAGGTTCAACATACTTTTTAAGCACAGAAACTTCATATATATGTACAGAGTTGAAAAAAGCATCTGCCATTCCACTATAAGGAAATATATTTTTATCTTCCCCTGCTCTTACCTTAGGCCATTCTCTAATAGTAAGCTGGGCACTTTTGCCTCTGTATTTAAAATCACGCACCATTCGGCGAAGCATACGCTCGTCTGTAGTCGGTATGCGATTGTGTTTATCTATATTTAACCCTGTTAAAGGACTAATATATATACGATACTTTTCTTTTTCGTCTATGTTTTTAGTTAAAAATCCGTTTAGAGCATGTATACCTTCGATAACTATAGGCTGGTCTTCTTTTATTTGAGTAATACGCTTACCAAACACCTTAACACCTTCAATAAAATCGAATTCTGGCAAATCTACAGTTTCCCCTGCCAAAAGTTTGTTCATATGGTCGTTGAACATTTCCACATCCACTGCATCTAGATTTTCGTAGTTTCTTTCTCCATTTTCATCTATTGGAGTATCTTCCCTATTTACAAAGTAATCGTCTGTCCCTAGGTACAAAGGATTTTTACCGTTGACCTTTAGCTGTATACAAAGCCTGCGGGCAAATGTAGTCTTACCTGAAGATGATGGCCCAGCAATTAAAATTATCCTTTTATTTCTTTCGCAAATTTCTTGAGCAATTTCTACGATTTTCTTTTCATGCAAAGCCTCGCTTAACTGGATTACTTCTCGCATATCTCCATTTTTTATTTTGTCGTTAAGCTCTCCTACAAATTCGATATCCAAAAGCTCCTGCCATTTTTGCATTTCAGCAAAGGCGTCATATAGATTTTTCTCATCGACATATCTAGGTATCTCTTTTGGATTTGACATATGGGGGAAGCGCAAAACCACTCCATTTTTATATTTCATCACTTCAAAGTGCTCTATATATCCAGTTGAAGGCACCATTATATCGTAATAGAAATCAAAATATCCATCTAGCTCAGACATTGTAACAGTTTTGCAGTCAGTCTTATCGAGAAGCATTTTCTTCTTTTCATACATGCCGTTTTTTTCTAAAAACTCCAGCACCTCGTCGCAGTCAACTTCCACTTCATTTATAGGCAAGTCTAACTCAACCAAAAGTTTCATTCTGTTATATATCGCCTTTAAGTTTTCCGCAGAAACTGCCTTGCCATCGTTTATCTCTATGTAAAGCCCCTTGTTTAGAGAATTATGTATATATACTGGCACATTCCCTAAAACGTCCCACACTGCTTTTACAAAAATCAAAGAAACTCCATGCTGATAGATCATGTTTCCATGTTGTGTTCTCATATCGATTAGCTGCACCTGGTCTTCTTCTTTTATAGTTGCAGTCAAAGGTTTAACCTGGTTATTTATTTTTCCAGCAAGAATGGTATATGGGTATGCATCCTTTGTCGCAAGGTAAAGTTGTTCTAGTGTCATACCTTCGTTTATTTCAAATTCTTCATACTTGCCGTACATATCTTTTTTTACTAATATTTTCATATTTTATTCTCCCATCTAATGCAAATACATCTACAGTATATCACAGCAAAAGGTGGCGAACAATAATTCACCACCTTTTGCGTTTGCCTTAGAAATGTAGTTTAAAAATTATAGAAGTTTAGAAATTTTCGTGCTCAAGCATATCTTTTAAGGATTTCATCTCATCGGGATGAAGGGTAATACCGCGAGACATATGTTTATGTTCTGGATCCCAGTCACGCAAATCATACTTCGCAGGCGAGTTATTCCATGAAACTAAGTTTAACTCTTTTTTCCAACCAGATGAATAATTAGCTAGTACACCTATATGTCTTTTTACTTCAAAGACAATTTGGTCTCTTTCTTTCTCGTTAGCAGCCATCACATTTCTCCTTTCTTTATTATTTGGGGTTATCTAAAGTATAAGTTAATTGGTAATATTTGTCAATATATTTTACATATTTTTACTGTATATTTTTGGATATTTTGTCCTATAAAAAAAGAAGCCTCTAAGAAGCTTCTTTTAATTCAACGAAATCACCTAAGATTTCTTTTGATTTTTCTTTAAAATATTTAACATTTGAATGACTATGGTTTTTATTTGCAAGTTCATCTGTGTAGTCATCTAGTTTATATACTCTTACAAACAGTGGATTGTCAACTACATGAGTAACTAGTGGTACAGCGCTAGCTTCTTTTATACTCACCTTATCTCCTGTTTTTTCTATTTTAATCTTTGCCATAGCGCCAAGCTGCATAATAGCATCCGGCTGATTTGATACAAAATTACCAAGAGAATAATAAACTAACATCTTTTTGCCAGTTTCCTTATTTTCAATCCATTTAACTGGCTCGATTACATGAGGATGAGCACCTATAACAATATCTACACCAAGGTCGCTAAAAAGTTTAGTATACTTTTTTTGTTCCTTTGAGATGTCTGTACTGTACTCAACGCCCCAGTGAGGGAAAACTATAACTACATCTGCATTTTCCTTGGCAGTCTCAACATCCTTTGTTATTTTATCTTCGTCAAGCAAGTTAACAGACCAAGATTTACCCTTAGGCTGTGAAATACCATTAGTTCCATAAGTATAATTAAGTAAGGCAAACTTTATGCCATTCTTTTTATAATAATCAATAGAGTTATACTCCTCTTCAGTTTTGTTTATACCTATTTCCTTTAAGTCTTTGTGGTTTTCAAAAAACTCAAATTCCTTTTGCAATCCTTTTTCGCCCATGTCCATTGAGTGGTTTGAAGCGCAAGTAAGCACGTCAAAACCTGTTTTCTCCAAAGCCTCGCCAGCCTCCCACGGCGTATTGAAAAGAGGATAGCCCGAAAGCTCCATACTCTCTCCACCTAAAATGGTTTCCTGATTGACAAAAGCTATATCCGCATCTGATACATCTTCTTTTACATGTTCGTAAATAGAAGTATAGTCACGAGTACCATCGCTGTTAGTTCCATATTTTATAATTTGTGAATGATATAAGTTATCTCCAACTGCAACGATTTCAACCGTGCTAGTCTTAGGTTTTTCTTCTTTTTTCTCAGGTTCATCGCCACCTATAAACTCACACCCTACAAATCCAACAACACAAATAGTCAAAATCAAAACTACAAGTCTTGCAAATTTTTTATTCTTTTTTCTTTTTTTAGCCACTCTATTATCCCTCAAATTAATTTATTTTAAGATTTCCGCAATAGTCTGCGCAACCTTTACACATTCTTCCTTGTTAATAGAAGCAATTGAAATACGCACACCTTTTACCAAAGGCACTACAAATATACCTTGGTGAACTAATTTGTCGCATAGTTCATTTGGATTGTCGCAAGCTACGCAAACGAAAAATCCTGAATCAAATGGAACTGTTTTTAAACCAGCCTCTTCAGCCGCCTTATCAAAAACTCTACCTCTTTCAAGAAGCATATTTCTAAATTTAGCTCTTTCTTCTTCTACCTGAGCCAATTTCTTTTCGTCTTTGTAGATGTTTGCAATTACCTGCTGTCCACTTCTGTTACCATTAGACCAAGTGTTTCTAGCTGAAAATTCGCAAACTGTTCTAAATTCTTTTGCGATTTCCTTTGTTTTTGCTATACAGATCATAGCACCTGTTCTCATACCGTAAGCTGTAAATGTTTTAGATGCACTATATCCAATAACAGGTAGTACATTTTCTTTTAGATTTTCTAGCTTAGGCACAAAACTTCTAACGTCATCTGGATCTCCAGCAAAATCGATATATGCAACGTCTATAAATAGTGCAACAGGTACATCCTTTAGCTTGTCGTCGTTTAAAACTTCAATAACTGCATCCCACTCATCATCTTCTAGAGCATATCCTGTAGGATTGTGTGCAGGTGTGTTAAGAAGTATTACAACTCTCTTTTGATCTGCTGCAATTTCAAAAACTTTTTCCTTAAATCCTTCTATATTAAAAGTTCTATGTTCATTAAATAATTCATAAGTATCTAATTTTCTGCCCTGTTCCTGACAAATTGTATTGTATGGTGCCCAGTACCAGTCACAAGTTAAAATACGATCTCCCGGTTGTGAATAGTTAGCAATAACATTTCTGATACCACCAGTACCACCAGGTGTTGCAACCGCTTCTATATATCCAGCTGGTACGTGCTCATGGAAAGCAGCCTTAATTATAGCTTCCTTAAATTCAGGAATACCCCCGATTGAAGCGTATTCAGCAAAATCGCAATCTCCCAACTCTTTAATACATTCAATAACGGATTTCATTACAGCAAGTTCCCCATTGTCTAAAAGAAGAGCCCCAATAGTTGCATTGATTACCGCATCTTTCCCCTGTTCAGCAATCATCTTCTTTGCCATATTATTTAAAGCAAAGATCTTATCTTCCTTTGGTATAACTCTGTTGTTTTCCTGTGCTAAAATCATATAACTGCCTCCAAACCCTATTTTTACATAATTTATATTTTTTCCTCGGCCTGCAAACTTCTCCTCGTATTCAGTAGTTATATTACCTTCTTTGTAACGAGAATGGTGTAAGTCTCTGCTGCAAGCTTCTATTTTATATCCAAGGCTTTCGATTTCCTCCAAAGTAAAATCAAACAAATCATCATTGTCTGTTTTAAATTCAATAAATCCCCCTGGTTTAATTATCCTTTTGTATTTTTCTAAAAACTTATGATAAGTAAGTCTTCTTTTGGCATGTCTAGCTTTTGGCCATGGATCACTAAAATTCAAGTAGATTCCATCTATTTCATTGTCATCAAAATAATCACAAATGTCCGTCATAAAAAGACTTAGAAAAGCTATGTTTTTTAAATCGTAATCTTCAGCCTTATCCATAGCCCTTACGATAACGCTTTCTTGACCTTCCAAAGCTATATAGTTTTTATCCGGATTGTTGCGCGCATGATCAGTTATAAACTTACCTTTGCCACACCCTATTTCCAAATAAATTGGACCTTCTGGATTTCCTCCGTTTTCCTTAAAAAACTTTTTCCAGTTTCCTTTTAAATTTTCTGGTTCTTCTAAAAACCATTTGCTAAGTCTCTCTTTTCTTTCATCAAGGTCTATAAGTCTTCTCTGTCTCAAAAGCTGATGCCCCTTCCATTTTATAAAAATATCCTCATAACTATTGAACCAGCCAAAAATGCTACGATAATAACTCCTGCCACCGCATCACGCTTTGCATACTTCATAGCATTCATTCTCGTCCTGTTATCACCACCGTTATAGCACCTTGCCTCCATAGCCATAGCCATATCCTGCGCAATACGAAAAGCGCTGATAAACAATGGTACTAATATCGGTATAAGTTGTTTTGCTCTATGTATTATATTTCCTGTTTCAAAATCAGCACCTCTAGCCTGCTGAGCTTTCATAATCTTGTCGGTTTCCTCTAAAAGCGTAGGGATAAATCTCAATGCTATTGTCATCATCATCGCTAGCTCATGAGATGGAACTCCGATTTTTGAGAATGGCTTAAGTAGGTGTTCTATACCGTCTGTAAGGTTTATAGGTTTTGTCGTCAAGGTCAAAATTGAAGACCCGATAATTAATAGTATCAACCTAATTGCCATAAAAAACGCCTGATAAAGGCCTTCTTTTGTTATCTCAAATATCCATATTTTTGCAATAACTTCTCCGCTCATCATAAACATATTTAAAATAAACGTAAAAGCTATAATGAAAAATATAGGTTTTAAACCTTTAAGCATAAACTTAAGTGGCACCTTTGACATTTTAATAACTATGCCAAGACACAAAGTCGCAACTGCAAATCCGATAAACGAATCAATTACAAAAAGTGCAACGATGTATACCAATGTACCAAGTATCTTAATCCTAGAGTCAAGTTTATGTATTGTGGAATTTCCGGGATAATACTGACCCAGCGTTATATCTCTAATCATGAGTATTACCCCCTTTAATTAAATCTACGATAAATTCTTCTGCCCTATCTATATCAAAAACTCCCTTTGGAACTTTTATGCCGTTAAGCTCAAGCTGGTGAAGCAACTCTGTTACATCAGGTAGCCCAAGTCCAATATGTCTTAAATACTGGTCCTTTGCAAAAACTTCACTAGGCGTTCCCTGCAATACACATTTCCCGCCGTGCATAACTAGTACTTTGTCACTTAATTTTGAAACATCATTCATATTGTGAGAAACAAATATAGTTATATTGCCTTCTTTTTTATGAATGTCTTTTATCATTTTAAGTACATCTTGGTGAGCCTTAGGATCTAGCCCTGCAGTAGGTTCATCAAGTATTAATATTTTAGGTTTCATAGCGATTACTCCCGCAATTGCTACTCTTCTCTTCTGTCCACCTGACAAATCAAAGGGACTTTTTTCTCCAAAAGTTTCATAAGGTAGGTTTACAAGTTCCATAGCTTCCTTTACTCTCTCAAGGATTTCATCTTCGCTTAACCCTAAATTTTTAGGGCCAAATGCTATGTCCTTTGCAACAGTCTCTTCAAACAACTGATATTCTGGATACTGAAATACCAATCCAACTCTCTTACGAATATCTATTAAAGATACCCCTTCTGCAGTTAAATCTTCTCCATCTACTATAATTTGTCCACTTGTTGGTTTTAACAAGCCATTTAAATGTTGCACAAGTGTGGATTTACCTGATCCTGTATGTCCGATTACCCCTACAAATTGGCCATCTTCAATTTCAAAAGAAACATCGTCTAATGCCTTTGATTCGTGGGGCAATCCTGGATTATATATATGTTCTAGATTTTTTACTTGTATTGACATAAAAATTGTACCATCTTTTCTGTATCTATTATATCCGCCGGAACTTCAATACCTTTTTTTCTTAATCTATCGGCAAGTTCTACGGCCAACGGAACATCTAAATTGATTTCTCTCAATTGATCTATATGTTTAAAAACTTCTTCTGGTTTACCATCTAACTTAACTACGCCATTATCCATAATTACTACTCTATCTGCTAAAGCTGCTTCTTCCATAAAGTGAGTAATTAAAACTACTGTTATGCCTTCTCCATTTAGTTCTTGGATTATATTCATAACTTCTTTTCGTCCTTTTGGATCTAACATAGCTGTAGGCTCATCAAAAATAATACATTGAGGTTTCATAGCGACTACACCTGCAATAGCAATTCGCTGTTTTTGTCCACCACTAAGCATATGAGGCTCTTTGTTTTTATAGTCTCCCATATTTACTGCCTCAAGAGCGCTGTCCACACGAAGTCTTATAACTTTAGGATCTATACCTAAATTTTCTGGTCCAAATGCCACATCGTCCTCAACGATACTTGATACTATCTGATTGTCTGGATTTTGAAATACCATACCAGCCGTTTGTCTAATATCCCAAATATGCTCCTCATCTTTTGTATTATAGTCTTTGACATATACATCTCCAGAAGTAGGTATAAGCAGTGCATTGATGTTTTTAGCAAGAGTAGATTTGCCTGAACCGTTTCTACCAATAATGGCTGTAAATGATCCCTTTTCCACATCTAAGCTTACATCGTCTATTACCACTAGACCATCTTCATCTTCTGGATGATATTTAAATATTAAATTATTTATCTTAATTATTTTTTCCATATAGTCTACCAATTTTCTTTAGATTTACCGAAATATTATACACTATTTTTGAATAAATATCAATTGTATAGGTACTAGTTATAGTTTATTTCTATAGTTCTACCTGTCCAATATCATCATCTTCTGTATAAGCGCTTCCCATAGGTTTTGTAAATGTTAGCACGCTTCCAAACTCGTCACCGTTTGTTCTAGTTTCCTGTCCTAGTTCTCCCATTGATATTGCGATTATATCTCCAATCTGCTGATGTGCTTTTAGAGCACCTAGTTTTAGGTTTGCAACATCCTGTGTTGTATTTGCTTTGTATGCAACCTTTGGAAGATCAGCTCCAATATATTTAAGTCTGCATAACATCATTTCAATATCTCTTGCACTTGATGTGTATTGCATATCGTGGTAGCTGATTATAGCTTTTGTACCTTTGTTTTTTGCCATATGTGCAAACATTTTAGCTTTTGCATCGCTTCCGCTAGTTGTAAGTTCTACATCAACGTATTCCATAGATATAAGCTCAAGTAGTTTTCTTAGGGCATCGTTGTATTCTGATATTGACATATGAGCTTTGCCGCCCTGGTTAGTTGTTCTAATTGTAACTATAATCGGCTTATCGCTTAATTCTCTAATATTTTCCCATGTCTTTTTGAAAAGTTCTGGCTTAGCTCTGTCTTCAAGACAATCAATACGCCATTCCATCATATCGCAACCTTTTGCCAAGGCTTCTCCAACTAATGATACTGCTTCATCTAATTTTTTTGCCATAATAGGCACACATTTCAACATTTCACATTTCCTCCTAGTATATATTTTTATCTTAAATTTAGTTTTAGATATTTAGCTCTATCTAAACTATGATACCATATCTAAAGCTATAATTATATATTTATATTTCAGTAAAGCCAAAAAAAATTAACACAGCTTTGCGTTTTTTTGTGCCTAGCTGTGTTGTCGTGTTTTATCTAATTATTCAGTTTTTGCTGACTCTGTATTTTCGCCTAAATTATCAGCGATTTTTCTTGCCCAGTATACAAATGGTGTATCTGCTAGACTTGTAACTATGTATATGATGTAACCTGCTGCTATGATACTAACTAAAGTCTTAAAGTCATACATTCCTGCAAAAGCACCTACATTAAATAAGATTGTATTTATTAGCTGTGATATAAGCGTAGAACCATTATTTCTTAGCCATAAATATTTTCTGTGGTTTGCATATTTGTTATCTGTGAAACTCCACCATTTATGATATAGCCAAACATCAAGTCTCTGGCAAACTGCATATACAAGGAAACTTACTAACATTAGTCTAGGTGTATTTGAGAAGATTGCCTGTATTGATGGCATCGCCCAGTCGTTTGCTGACGGTTGAAATTGTAGCCACAGCTGTGAAACTACGATAAACATAAGTGATGTCATAATACCTATGTTTACAGCTTTATTAGCTGCTTTTTTACCGTATATCTCACTTATGATATCAGTAACTAAAAATGATGAAGCAAACATTACATTTCCTAGCGTTTGTTCCATACCAAAAGCATCGATAAGTATTAAAACTTCTATATTTGCTGCAATTGTTGCAAATACTGTCCAGCTGTATAAGCCTTGTAAGCCATGAACTCTGTAAAACAGTATTGTTGCACCGTATATTACAAATATTGATGCTACTAAAAGTAATTCGTTTAACATTTTTTTCTCCTTTTCTTTTCAAAAGGGAGACAAATTAAAAAATGGGTACAAAAATACCCATCTCAAAACTTGTTAGTCCCTAGTTTTGTTTATAGACAGGATGGTTTCGAACTGTCTTTATTTACTTAACTGTTATAATATACATTGTCTATAGACTTTTGTAAAGACTTATATTAAAATTTTGTAATTTTTATTGACAAATTGTACAAAAAAGCATACACTGTTTCGTTGATACTTAAATAATAATTAATTAATCATTAAATATACAAGGAGGTACGTTTTGAGGTTTTATCAACAATTACAATTAAATCAAGCTGGTTCAAAGAAATTAATCGCAGATACAACTGCACCTAAAGTTAAAGCACAGCGCACCGGTATTTACATATTCAAAGTCATGTTAACAGTGGCTTTTTGTTTTTGCTTTGTTACAGCATTTTCTATATTTTTAGGAAATGACAACAGTATAGTTGGTGTAATTACCCTTTTATGCATCTTGGTTATGCGTCAGGTAAATTTTAGCATCGATCCAAAACACAGTATTGCAGTGCTGATGATAGTATTTGGTATTTTTGCTGCAGGGCCACGAATTTCAAATATGCTACCTGCTGGTGGAGCACTTATTGTCAACTTAATTTGCATCTTTACATTGGTATTGCTAACTTGCCACAATGTAGTTATGTCAAATCATTCGACTTTTGTTCTAAGTTACTTACTACTTCAGGGTTATGATGTTTCAGGCCATGCGTACACTTTAAGACTTATTGGCCTTTTAGTTGGTGCTATTATAACTATTGCAGTTTTCTATAGAAACCATCATATGCGTAAATTTGAAGCTGATTTTTCAAATCTATTTTCAGATTTCGATATTAGTTCATCACGTAGCCAATGGCAAATTAAATTTACCCTTACTGTATCAGTTCTAATGTTTATTTTAAGCGTTGCTGGTATGGATAGAGTTATGTGGGCTGGTATTGCTGCTATGTCTCTTATGTCTCCAATGACACAGGATATGTCAGCTAGACTAAAGTGGAGAGCCCCTTACAATGTAGTTGGCTGTGCATTGTTCCTATGTTTAAGCTGGATTCTTCCATCTAACATATTTGCATATGTTGGTATTATCGGTGGTATAGGCGTTGGTTTTTCTGCTAAGTACAGCTGGCAAACTGTATTTAACACATTTGGAGCTTTATATATCGCTGCAGGTTTATACGGTATACCCGCTGCTATATTCTTAAGAATATTCCACAATTTTGCCGCTTCTGTATTTACAGTATTATCCGATAAGATATTCAATACAGTAACTAATGATGTTTTAAAAATTCCATGTGAATCATAAATACAAAAGTGCATCTAACGTATCAAATTTAATACGCTGATGCACTTTTTTTATTGCACTTTTTGGTTCTATAATTTTTGGTGTTGGTGGTGAATGATATGTACCCTCTTTACTGGACACCCAGTAAGGAGGGTATATTTTTATGCG
>CAUWIT010000020.1:0-22914 GCA_963558965.1 uncultured Clostridia bacterium
ATCAGTTAATACTAAACCACAGAAGGTTAATTTACAGAAAAAACTTCACAGTCTCCAGAAAAGGTGTTAGAAATAGGAGTTTCTACTTCTAACACCATATATAACTATAAAACTAATATACTAATTCCTCTTTGATTTCAAGCATTTTTTCATGTCCTTTTATCACTTCTATAATTTTAAGTGCAAAGTCCATAGCGCATCCAGGGCCTCTACCTGTAATGATGTTACCATCAACAGCAACTTTTTCTTTGGATTGTTCCATAACATCACCCATCTCATCTTCCATACCAGGATAGATTGTAGCGATTTTATTATATAGGTACCCCTTATGTCCTAAGATCATAGGAGCGGCGCATATAGCTGAAATATGCTTCTTCTGGGCATAAAATAAATCGATTTGTTTTGATAATCCTTCATGGTTTTCTAAATTTATTGTACCTGGCATACCACCTGGAAGTACAATCATGTGACAAGCTTCATAATCAGCCTCGTCAAATAGCAAATCAGCAGTTACCTCAATATTGTGAGCTCCTGTAACCGTTTTTTCTTCAATGGAAACAGTTTTTACATCGATACCAGCTCTTCTTAATAAATCAACTACTGTAAGTGCTTCAATTTCTTCAAAACCATTAGCTAGATGAACATATACCATAACTACACCTCCATATGTTTTAATTAGATTATTGATCTAAAAATGCAACGCCACGATTGCTAATTGCAATATTCATAATTATACCAACAGCGAGCATATTGGCCAGTATAGAAGAACCACCGTAACTTATAAACGGTAAAGTGATACCAGTAACAGGCATCAATCCCATACACATAGCAATGTTTTCAAAAATTTGAGATGCAAACATTCCTACAAAACCAACTATTACAAGACTGCCGTAGAAATCTTTAACAGAGAATACATATTTCAATAGAGTGTATAAAAACCATACTAATAAAACAATCAATATAGCACCACCGATTAATCCAAGTTCTTCACATATTACTGCAAAGATAAAGTCGGAGTTTCGTACAGGCAAAAACTCTAAATCTTTTTGCGTTCCATTGAAAAGGCCTTTACCAAAGAAACCACCAGATCCAATAGCTACTTTTGATTGCCATACCTGGTAATTAGCGCTGATTGTTAAGTCATCAGGATATAGAAAAGCTGTTATACGCTGTTTTTGGTATTCATCTAAAAACTTAAACATAAATGGAATAAGCACAACTACTATTAAACAGATTTTACCAAACAACTTCATATCCACACCTGAAAGTAAAAGCATAGCTATAAATATAGCTACAAATACAGCGGCACTACCAAAGTCTTCTTTAAGAACTATTAAAATAATAGGAGCAGCATATATAACTGACTGGAAAAATTCTTTAAAATGTCTAATGCTGTCTCTATGACGTTTAAAATAATCTGCCATTATAAATATAAAAGTGATTTTTACTATTTCTGATGGCTGAAATGTAGTAACTCCTAGGTTAATCCAAGAGCGAGCGCCGTATTGTTCTACACCCAAGCCAGGTACATAAGGAGTCAACAGAAATATTATAGAAAAAATATACAATGGTTTAGTAAAATCCTCGAAAACAGAGTAGTTCATATGGGACAGAACAAATACTGCTATAAATCCTAAAATATAAGCAACTGTCTGTATAATAACCGTTTTAGATAGGACTATACCATCGTCATATGAGGTTGAAAACATCATAGTTACACTTATAATCGCAAAGACTAAAGGCAGCAAATACAATGGTTTATCAATGTTTTTAAGTAAGTTTTTTATGTATCTCATAAATTCCCTTTCTAATCAATCTTATTTTTACAGTCAATAATCTTGACTTTTTTACTCAATTCACATTATAATATCATAGTATGATTATATCAATAATTAATCATAGATGTAATGCAATTTTGTTATTTTATTGCTAAAATTGCCTTTTGTGACAATTTTGTAGTAATAAAAATTAGTAATTATAATACAGAAGTGCGCAATATATGTGGGCTTCTGTTTTAATGAAATTTGAAAATGAGTTAATTTAAAAAAATATAATGAAAGGAGGAAATAATATGGGAAATGGATTTCTAGTTGTTATTGTAGCTATAATTGCTGTAATAGTTGGTATTTTAGCTGGCTACATAATTAGAAAAACTGTTGGCGAAAAAGCTATTGGCAGTGCGGAACAAAAAGCAAAAAATCTAATTTTAGATGCTGAACATAAATCAGAAACTATAAAAAAAGAACATCTTTTAGAAGCTAAAGAAGAAGCTTTAAAGCTTAAAAATGAAGCTGAAAAAGAAATAAAAGAAAGAAGAAATGAAATCTCAAAATCTGAAAATAGACTTATTCAAAAAGAAGAAGCTATGGACAGAAAACTTGAAAACATTGAAAGAAAAGAACAAAGCATTACAGATAAAGAGGAAGATCTGAACAAAAAAAGAAAAGACTTGGAGTTACTTCATCAGAAGCAGGTACAAGAGCTTGAAAAAATTTCAGGCTATACAAAAGAAGAAGCCAAAGAAATTTTACTTGCAAGCATTGAAAACGATGTAAAAGTTGAAGCGTCTATGATTATTAAAGACGCTGAAACAAGAGCAAAAGAAGAAGCGGATAAGAGAGCTAAAAACATTATTACTGGAGCTATTCAGAGATGTGCAGCAGATCATGTAGCTGAAAGCACAGTATCAGTAGTACCTCTTCCAAATGAGGAAATGAAAGGTCGTATTATCGGTAGAGAAGGTAGAAATATTAGAGCTATTGAAACAGCAACTGGTATAGAACTAATTATCGACGATACACCAGAAGCAGTAATCCTATCTGGATTTGATCCAGTAAGAAGAGAAGTTGCTAGAATTACACTTGAAAAATTAATTGTAGACGGCCGTATTCATCCAGCTAGAATTGAAGAAATGGTTGCAAAGGCTGAAAAAGAAGTTAAGTCTGTTATTAAGGACGCAGGTGAACAAGTTACTTTTGATTTAGGTATACACAATTTACATCCAGAGTTGGTTAAATTGTTAGGTAGACTAAAATACAGAACTTCTTATGGACAAAATGTTTTAAAACACAGTGAAGAAGTTGCACAGTTAGCTGGTCTAATGGCAGGAGAGCTAGGCTTAGATGTAAATCTAGCAAAGAGAGCTGGTTTGCTTCACGACATTGGTAAAGCTTTGGATCACGAAAAAGAAGGTACTCACGTAGAAATTGGTATGGAAGTACTTAAGAAATACAAAGAGTCTCCTGTGGTTATTGAAGCTATGCGTTCACATCACGGTGACTATGAACCAACTTCTATGGAAGCTGTTCTAATTGCTGCAGCAGACGCATTATCAGCAGCTAGACCAGGAGCTAGAAGAGAAACACTAGAAACTTACATTAAGAGACTAGAAACATTAGAAGAAATAGCTAATACAACAGAAGGCGTAGAAAAATCATTTGCTATTCAGGCAGGTAGAGAAATTCGAATCGTTGCTAAACCTGATAAAGTTAAAGATGAGGAAATGCCATATCTAGCAAGGGAAATTGCAAAGAAAATAGAGGCCGAATTAAACTATCCAGGCCAGATAAAAGTAAATATTGTTCGTGAAACACGTGCAGTAGATTACGCTAAATAATTTGTATTATACGGGGTGACACTGTCATCCCGTTTGTGTTTTAGGAGAAATAAAATGTTTGTATATTTAGATAACAGCTCAACAACTAAGCAATTTAGTGAAGTATCAAAATACATGTACGATATTATGGAAAACCACTTTGGCAATCCATCATCAATGCATAAGCTAGGTATTGATACAGAAAAAATTATAAAAAATGCTAGAAAACAAGTGGCTGATAAGTTAGGTGTAAATAGTGAAGAAGTATATTTTGCATCAGGAGGCACAGAGTCTGACAATACAGCAATTTTCGGAAGTGCTTACAGTAAAAAGAGACAGGGAAATAAAATTATCACAACAAAGGTAGAACATCCAGCAGTTTTAGAAGCTATGAAAAAGCTTGAAAGTGAAGGATTTGAAGTTGTGTATTTGCCAGTGGATGAAAATTGTAAAGTGTCTGTAGAAGATTATAAAAATGCAGTTGATGATAAGACTATTTTTACTTCTGTCATGACAGTTAACAATGAAGTTGGAACTATTCAGCCAATAGCCCAGTTATACAAAGCAAAACCTAAGCAAAGTATCTTTCACACCGATGGCGTGCAGGCATTTTGCAAGACTGACATTCCTAAAGTAGACCTAATAAGCTTAAGCGGCCATAAAATTCACGGTCCAAAGGGCATAGGGGCACTATATGTTAAGCGCGGAATGACTATAAAGCCGTTTTTAGTTGGTGGTGGACAGGAAAAGCATTTCAGGTCAGGCACTGAAAATGTACCGGCAATAGCTGGCTTGGGAATGGCAGCTGAGATGAACAAGGACAACGGAAATATGGCAGAGGTGAAAAAATATTTACTTGAAGGAATAAAAGCTGAAATCAAGGATATTAAAATCAACTCACCTGAAGATTCAGTGGACTCAGTTTTAAATATCTCATTTTTAGGTACTAGAAGTGAGGTTATACTTCACACATTGGAGATGGATGATATTTATGTTTCAGCTGGATCTGCATGTTCTTCAAATAAAAAGGGAAGAAGCCATGTCCTTGAGGCCATGGGATTAAAAGACGCAGAAATAGAAGGGGCAATTAGATTTAGCTTTAATAGATTTAACACTATTGAAGAGATGGATTATTGCTTGGATAAGTTGAAGAATGCTGTTAATAGATTTAGAAAACTCGGTAGTTTTAGATAGATTTTAGGAGGAATTAAGGTGACAGATCAAAATATTTTTATCGTTAGATGTGGAGAAGTAGCTCTTAAGGGTCAAAATAAATCATATTTTGAAAAGATGCTTGTAGAGCGTATTAGAAGACTGTTGAAAAAATTTGATGGAGTTTCAGTTAGAAGAGAAGAAGGATTGATTTTCGTTAGAGCTTCAAAGGAAATACCTTCAAAAGATATAATTAAGGAAATCTCAAAAGTTTTCGGTGTTGCATCAATTAGTCCTGCTGTTGAAACTAATTCAAATATGGAGGATATTTTTGAGGCGGCAGTTAACTATATGTTAAAGTTAATTGAAGAAGATGGTATTGAAACTTTTAAGGTTGAAGCAAAGAGAGCAGACAAAAATTTCCCTGTAAAATCTCCGGACATTGCTCGCCAAGTTGGAGCTGCTGTACTAAAGGGATGTAAAGTTTTAAAAGTAGATGTTCACGATCCACAGATACATCTATATGTAGATGTTAGAAGGGATAAAACATATATTTATCAGCAAAAGATAAAAGGCTTTGGAGGTCTGCCTCTAGGAACAAATGGAAAAGGTATGATACTTCTATCAGGCGGTATCGACTCACCAGTTGCAGCTTGGATGATGGCTAAAAGAGGCATGATGATCGAAGCTATACATTTTCACAGCTACCCTTATACTAGTGAAAGAGCACGTGAAAAAGTTGAAGAACTTGCAAGTCAAATTGCTATTTACTGTAGCAGATTTAAAATGCACATTGTTAATCTTTTGCCAATACAGGAACAGATTGTGCAAAATTGTTCAGAGGATGAAACTACAATTTTAGTTCGTAGATTTATGATGAAAATCGCAGAACAGGTGGCAAAAGAAAATGGATGTAACATGTTAATTACTGGAGAAAGTTTAGGTCAGGTAGCAAGTCAAACAGCCGAATCACTCGTTTGTACAGACAACGCTGTAGGGATGCCTGTTATGAGACCGCTTATTGCAATGGATAAAGTTGATATAATGGATATTGCAAAAGAAATTGACACATATGATATATCTATACAGCCATATGAAGACTGTTGTACAGTATTCTTGCCAAAACATCCTGTTACTAAACCTAAGCTAGAAAAAATCCTAGAATCCGAAAGTAAATTGGACGTGGAAAAATTAGTTAATGATGCCGTAAATTCAGTGGAAACAGTTGATATTTATCCAAGATAAATGCCTAGGTTGTTGAAAAATTAACAATCTGCTTAATTTTAATAAATTGTGTGTTAAATAAGACTAATTGTGTTAGAGATACCATAATTAGTCTTTTTATTATTTTTTGTTGAAATTAACGGAAAAAGGGGTTGCATTTTGTGTGAAAAAATGGTTTACTATTATTGAGCTTGTTACAAAAATAACAACACTCAAAATACTGACGTAAAAGTTGGTATATATTAAGTACCGTAAAATATTTATTAATTAAAAAAGAGGAGGCATTCATATGAACTTTCAACTGACTAAAGAGCAAGAAGCTGTAAAGAAGATGGTCAATGAGTTTGCCAAAGCAGAAGTTGAACCTATCGCAGCAGAAATCGATCAAGAACATAGATTTCCAATCGAAAATGTTGAAAAAATGGGCAAGTATGGCATTATGGGTATTCCATTCCCAGAAGAAGTTGGTGGAATGGGAGGAGACCATATCTCATACGCTATCGCAGTAGAAGAATTATCAAGAGTGTGCGCTTCAACAGGCGTTATCTGTTCAGCACATACATCTCTATGCTGTTGGCCAATTTACAATTACGGAACAGATGAACAGAAAGCAAAGTATTTGCCAGATTTATTGGCTGGTAAATCTCTTGGGGCATTTGGTCTAACTGAACCTAACGCAGGTACAGACGCAGCTGGACAGCAGACAAGAGCTGAAGACATGGGCGACTACTGGTTATTGAACGGCGCCAAAGTGTTCATTACTAACGGTGGTTATGCAGATGTTTTCGTAGTTATGGCTATGACTGATAAGTCTAAAGGTACTCGTGGTGGTATTAGCGCATTTATCGTTGAAAAGAACGACGAAGGATTTTCAATCGGTAAGACTGAAGACAAAATGGGTATTTGTGCTTCATCAACAACAGAACTTATCTTCACTAACTGCAAGATTCCAAAAGACAGACTTTTAGGAGCTGTAGGTGAAGGATTTAAAGTTGCGATGTCTACACTTGATGGTGGTAGAATTGGTATCGCTTCTCAGGCATTGGGTATTGCTCAAGGTGCGCTAGATGTAACAGTTGAGTATATGAAAGCTCGTAAACAGTTTGGAAAGAAAATTTCACAGTTCCAGGCTTTACAGTTTGAGATTGCAAATATGGCTACACAGATTGAAGCTGCAAGATTGCTTGTTTACAAGGCAGCTGATATGAAAGATAAGCATTTACCTTATGGTAAAAATGCTGCAATGGCTAAATTATTTGCAGCTGAAACTGCAATGTATGTAACTACAAAAGCCGTTCAGTTACACGGTGGATATGGTTACACAAAAGACTACCCTGTAGAAAGAATGATGAGAGATGCTAAAATCACTGAAATTTATGAAGGAACTTCAGAAGTTCAGAAGATGGTAATATCTGCAGCGGTAATTGGCAAATAAAAGGAGGAAAAAAATGGCATTTAATATTTTAGTATGTGCAAAGCAGGTTCCTGATACAAATGTTATCAAAATCAACCCTAAAACTGGCACATTAATCAGAGACGGAGTACCAAGCATCCTAAACAACGACGATGCTAACGCTCTAGAAGAAGCATTAAAAATCAAAGACGAGTTTGATGATGTTCATGTAACAGTAGTTTCAATGGGACCTCCACAGGCTCAGGATATGCTTATGGAATGTATCGCAATGGGTGCTGACGAAAGTATCCTAATCAGTGACAGAGCAGTTGGTGGTTCTGATACTCAGGCTACTTCAAACGCTCTAGTAGCAACTATCAAAAAAGCAGAAGAAAAACTTGGCAAAAAATTTGACCTAGTATTCGCTGGTAGACAGGCTATCGACGGAGATACTGCTCAGGTAGGACCACAGATCGCTGAAAAATTAGATCTTCCTCAGGTAACTTACGTTGAAGAATGTACTTTAAATGCAGAAATGAATGAAGTAACTGTTAAGAGAAATCTTGAAGATGGTTACGAAATCATCAAAGTTAAGACTCCTTGCATGCTAACAGCTATCAAGGAATTAAATACTCCAAGATACATGTCAATTAAAGGTATCTTCTCAGCAAAAGAAAAACCAATGCACGTTTGGAGTGCTGCTGATGTAGAAGTAGATCTATCAACTGTAGGTCTAGAAGCTTCTCCAACAAACGTATTCCGTTCATTCACTCCAGCTCCAAAGGGAAAAGGAGAAATGCTAGAAGGTAATTCTGATAAGGAAATCGTTGAAAAACTTCTTATCGGCCTAAAAGGAAAGCATGTAATTTAATTAGAAGGAGGAGTAATTTAAAATGGCAATTAAAGTTTTAAAAGATAAATGTAAAGGTTGTTCTATCTGCGTTAAATCATGTCCATTTGGTGCAATCACAATGAATGACAAGGTTGCTGAAATCGGAACAGCATGTACTGCTTGCGGAGTTTGCGTAAGCAAGTGCCCATTCGATGCAATCGAAAAAACTGAAGATGAAAACGTAGTAGACCTAAGTGCTTACAAAGACATTTGGGTATTCGCTGAACAGAGAGACGGAAAATTAATGAACGTTGCTCTAGAACTTATCGGCGAAGGCTACAGACTAGCTAAAGAAATCAGTGAAGATACAAAAGTATGCGCTGTAGTAGTTGGTGACAATGTTAAACACCTAGCTGACGAATGCTATGCTTACGGTGCTGAAAGAGTAATCATGATCGAAGATCCATTACTAAAGAACTTCACAACTGATGGTTATGCAAAAGTAATTACTGATGCTATCCATGAATACAAACCAGAAATCGTTCTATACGGTGCTACTCACATCGGTAGAGACTTAGCTCCAAGAATCGCAGCTAGATGCAACACAGGTCTAACAGCTGACTGTACAAGACTTGACGTAAGAGTATCAAGCTACATCGAATATGCTAAGAAGAACACTACTCTAGATACTTCTACACTAGATCCTAACGATCCAAGCACAGGTATCAAACAGACTCGTCCAGCATTTGGTGGTAACCTAATGGCTACAATCATTTGTCCTAAGACAAGACCTCAGATGTCAACTGTAAGACCTGGCGTAATGCAGAAGAGAGAACCTATCGAAGGAGCAACTGGTGAATTAGTAGAATACAAACCAACAATCGCAGCTTCTGATATCAGAACTGAAGTAGTTGAAGTAGTTAAATCTGCTAAGGAAATGGTTTCTCTAACAGACGCTGAAATCATCGTATCAGGTGGTAGAGGTCTAGGAAACGAAGATGGTTTCAAACTAATGAAGGAATTCGCTGATAAAGTTGGCGGTGTTGTAGGTGCTTCAAGAGCAGCTGTAGACGCTGGTTGGATTGATCATTCTCACCAGGTAGGTCAGACAGGTACAACTGTTAAACCTAAAATCTACTTCGCTTGCGGTATTTCAGGCGCTATCCAGCACTTAGCTGGTATGCAGACTTCAGATATGATCGTTGCTATCAATAAAGATGCTGACGCTCCTATCTTCGAAATCGCTGACTACGGTATCGTAGGAGACCTATACAAGATCGTTCCATTACTAATCGAAGAATGGGATGACGCAGAAGCTCTATTTGACGCTTCAACAAAATAAGATTTTTAAATCTTTAATTTAACAAATCAGGGCGCAGATTTAATTTGCGCCCTTTTTAAAAGATATATATATTTTGTGTGTTTTATAAGGAGTACTAATGAGAAAATTTGATTCTAATGTTCAAGTATTAAAGTATAAGGTATTGAGAGAAGTTGCTAGACATTCTTGGAAAGATGAAGAAATCTTTTCAGTATTTGACGATATTGCAAAGCAAATAGTAAAGAAGGGTGAACCTTCAACAAGTTGTTGTATCTATAAAGATAGAGCTAAAGTAGCAGAAAGAATCAGAATTGCTTTGGGTGGCAATAAAAACAACCCAAATATTATTGAAGTAATTGACTTAGTTTGTGACGAATGTCCTGAAGCAGGTCATGTTGTTACAGACTTATGTAGAGGTTGTCTAGCTCACAAATGTGCAGCTGCATGTAGAATTGGTGCGATTACATTTGGAAAAGACAACAAAGCTAAAATTGATAAAACAAAATGTGTAGAATGTGGTAAGTGCGCAGAAGCATGTCCATATTCAGCAATAAATAACTTTAAGAGACCTTGTGAAAAAGCTTGTAAAGCAGATGCTATACACATGTCTGAAACAGGTGAGGCAGAAATCGATTACGAAAAATGTGTATCATGTGGAGCTTGCGTAACCCAGTGCCCATTTGGAGCTACTGTTGATAAATCATATATTACAGATGTTATTAAATTCATTAAGAAGAGCGAAGGTGGTAAAAACTACAAAGTTAATGCTTTGATTGCACCTGCATTTGCTGCTCAGTTTGATTATGCAAAACTAGGACAGGTTGTTACTGCAATTAAAGAACTAGGATTTACAAATGTATACGAAGCGGCTCAGGGTGCCGATGTAGTTGCATACAACGAAGCAAAAGAACTTGAAGAAAAAGGATTTTTAACAACTTCATGTTGTCCTGCTTTTGTAAGCTACACTAACATTAACTTCCCAGAAGTATCACAGCATATTTCTCATAACTTATCACCAATGGCTGAACTAGGTAAGATTTTAAAGGAAAAAGATCCAGAATGTGTAAATATCTTTATCGGACCTTGTACAGCTAAAAAAGCTGAAATGAAAAAAGATACAGTTAAAGACTTTATCGATAGCGTAATTACTTTTGAAGAACTACAGGCGCTTATCGACAGTAGAGATATTGAAGTTGAGCAGTTAGAAGAAACAACACTTGATGATGCTACTGGATTTGGTAGACAGTTTGCAAGATCAGGTGGTGTAGCTGCAGCTGTAGTTGAAGCTTTAAAAGAACAGGGTTCAGACTTTGTAGCTGATCCAATAGCTTGTGAAGGCCTTGATAAATGTAAGACAGCACTATTAAGAGCATCTAAAAACGTACTAAAGAACAACCTAATTGAAGGTATGGCTTGTAACGGTGGATGTATCGGTGGTACAGGATGTCTATCACATACTGATAAGCATAGAGTAATAATTGATCAGCATGCTACTGATGCAACACATACATCTATTGCTGATAATTATGAAGAATTAAAATAAGGAAAATAATTATGAAATATATACAAGTTACGATTAATACATCAGAATATGCACTAGAAGAACTTACAGGTATGCTTATGTCTATGGGCATCGATGAAACTGTAGTCGATGATCCACAGACTGCTATTGAGCTACTTGAAAAGAAAAACGACTACGATTGGGATTATGTATCAGAAGATTTTGTAGATAAAGATGCAGAACCAACAATCACTTTTTATCTAGAGCAAGATGAAAATGCAGATAAATTAATTGATGAAATTGAAGCAAATCTTAAAAAATTAAAAGATGAAGATCAAAGTAATCAATTAGGTACACTTGAAATAACTAAAGAAGTTATAGACGATGAAGACTGGATGAATTCTTATAAGGATCATTTTAAAACTATTGATTTAACAGAACATATTATAGTTAAGCCTTCATGGGAGGAAGTACCAGCTGGAAATACTAAACAAGTGTTGGAATTAGATCCAGGAATGGCATTTGGTACAGGCGATCACGAAACAACATCAATGTGTGCTGTATTAATGGACGAAGTAGGATGCCAAGGTAAAGATGTATTAGATGTAGGTACAGGTTCTGGTATACTTGCTATTGCAGCTGATTTACTTGGTGCAAATCAAATTTTAGGCGTTGATATTGACTCAATTGCAGTAGAAGTAGCTATAGAAAATGGCAAAATAAATAATTGCGGCGATAATGTTAAATTTATCGAAGGAGATTTAACAAAGGGTATCGACTTTAAGGCAGATATAGTAGTTGCCAATCTAATGGCTGAAATGGTTGTTATGTTGACTAAGGCTGTAAAAAATCATATGAAACCAGGAGCTGTGTTTATCTCATCAGGTATCTTGGTTGAGAAAAAAGATATGGTTATAGAAGCGCTAAAAGAAGTTGGATTAGAACCTATAAAAGTAATTGACAAAGGCGATTGGAGCGCCATAGCGGCAAGATAATGAGTAGATTTTTTGTAACACCAGATATGGTTGGCGATAAGTCAATACTTATTACATCAAAGTCTGATATTCAGCATATGACAAAAGTATTAAGGCTAAGAGAAGGAGCAGAAATAGATATTTCTGACTCTGAAGCTTGGGAATACAAATGTCGTATAGAATATATGGATAAAAATGAAGTAGAAGCTGTTATTTTAGACAAGCAAAAATTTGCCAGAGAGCCTGCAGTAAAGGTGACTTTATTCCAGGGTGTACCTAAACAATCTAAAATGGATTTAATAGTCCAAAAAACAGTAGAACTTGGAGTTAGTAAGGTAGTACCTGTTTTTATGGACAGAACAGTAATTTCCGATAAAGGAAAAATAGATAAAAAAATCGAAAGATATAATACTATTGGAGCAGAAGCAGCTAAGCAGTGTCAGAGAGGAACTTTGCCGCTGGTAACATCTCCATTGGAGTTTTCTAATATGGTAGAAGAGCTAGAAAACTTTGATTTAGTTCTTTTCCCATATGAAAATGAAAGCAAAACATCGATGAAAGATGTGCTTAGAAATCTTGATGAAATACCTAAATCTGTAGCGGTTATTATAGGGCCAGAAGGTGGATTTTCAGATAGTGAAGCAGAGATTTTAAAACAGCATGATACAAGTTGTGTTTCTCTAGGAAAAACTATTTTAAGAACTGAAACTGCGGGTATTGTGGCTATTTCAATGGTTATGTATGAACTTGAGATGTAAATGTTAATTGTATAACTTGAAATTATAGAGATTCAGGCAGCGATTAAGTTGCTGTGGATCTCTTTTTTTGCTAATAAAAAAAGAGGCTGGAGATGAAATTCGTTTTCATCTCCAGCTTCAAGGTTTAGGCTGTTGTTTTGTAATGTGTTCTGAAAATATTATAAGCTGATGCTGTTGGAACAATCACATCTGAATTTGTTGAGTTATTTGTATCAGTACCGGAGTCGGTATTTGAGTTGTTGTTTGTGTCCGTATTTGTGTCAGTGTTGTTCTGCTGCTGATTTTGTTGCTGCTCAGCTTTTTCCTGTTCAGCCTTTTTCTTTTCAGCTTCTTCTTTTTTCTTTTTAGCTTCTGCTTCTTTTTTCTTCTTTTCAGCTTCCTCTTTTTTCTTCTTAGCTTCGCCGCTCATAGAAGAATTAAATGTTACGCCATTTTCTGTACCACTGATGAAGTACTCACCGTTTTTCCTTGTGACATTAGAAGGAGCTGAAGGTAAACTACCTGACATTCCTGATGTAGCTTTAGTCATAATTTTTGACCATAAGCTTGCAGCTAATCCTGAGTTGGCGTTGATTTCTATATTAATGTCATTACCAATCCATATAGCAGCTGAGTACTGAGGAGTAAATCCACAGAACCAAATATCCATTACATCAGTTGTAGTACCTGTTTTACCACCTGTAGTCTGACCTGAAACTTGGGCTTTACCAGCAAGTCCATTTGTTACAGTAGTTCTTAACATATCTTGTGTTATAAATGCAACACCTTCATCTAAAACTTTAGTTTCTTTTGATTTGCTCTTAAGTATAGTATCTCCTTTTTTGTCCTTAACGCTTGTGTAAGATACTGAGTCAACTCTTACTCCTTTGTTAGGAATAGTACCAAAGGCTGCACTCATTTCTAGAGGAGAAATACCTTTAGTCATACCACCAAGGGCTAGTGCAGAAGCATTTAAATCATTTGTATTGCCTTCTTCAACTACACTTGTTATTCCAAATTTCTTTAATTGTTTTAGTGAATAATCTGCACCTAACTGACGGAATATACGTACTGCAACTGTGTTTACAGACTGTTCAATACCTTTTCTCATAGTCATTTCGCCTTTGTAGCCACTGTAGAAGTTTTTAGGCCAAGATGTACCATTTAAGTTTATAGGTTTGTCGTTTATACCGCTAGAAGCAGTCCAATAATCACCGTAGTATTTTACATTTTCACCATCGCTATAATTTTTAAAGTTCTTTTTATTATTATCGTCGTAGTCTTCTTTACCTTTTTGCAAAGCTGCTGAATATACGGATAATGGCTTAATAGCAGATCCAGGCTGTCTTGGGTTTATGGCTCTATTGTATAGTTTTCTACCAGTAACATCTCTACCGCCGACCATTGCTTTTATTTGACCATTTGTGTAGTCAGTAATAACCATTGCAGCTTGTGGCTGTCTTACACTTGAACGAAGTGTGTAACAAGTTTTAGGAACCACATAGTTTGAACCCGACTTCTTTAAGAATTCTGGTGTTTTTTGTTTTATACTTTCATCATCAAAAAATGATTTATCTATAACCAGGTTGCCATCATTATCTAAACTCTTGTATTTTTGAGGGATATTGATGACGCCACCTTCGATACTGTAAAATACACCTTCTTTAAACTGGTATAAGTTTTTAAATTCAACGCTGTAATCAGTTGTACCATTTACAGTTGTTTTATAGAAGTTAAGTCGCTTGCCTTTTAATAAAACTATGTTGCCATCTTTAACTTTGTATTCGTTTTCATTTAATACAAAATCTCCATTATCGTTAAAGTAATTGCCGTATTTGTAAAGTGTAATTGAACCACCTTCGTTTAAAATATTGCCATTGCTATCATAGCGTATATTTGAAACAGAAGGGAAGTTAGAACTTTTTGCGAACTCTTCTTCTATTGCATTTTGAGCTTTTTTATTAAGTGTAGTTTGGATTGTAAGTCCACCTGAATAAATTTTTTCACGGGCTTCAGCTTTTGTGTAATTGTATTTATCCATTAGATCTTCTGCAAGTTCATCTATCATGTAATCTACGAAATAAGATGTACCGCTAGAAGCTCCCGATGCAGAAACATCCAGTCTTTTAGCAAGATTAACTTTCAATGCAGCTTTTTGTTCTTTAGCTGTTATATAACCTTGCTCTTTCATAAATTTAAGAGTTGTTTCTCGTCTGTTCTTTGAAACATCGCCGTTGTAATAGTAAATATAATCAGCGTTTTCGTAAATTACAACTTGGGATTTAGATAATCCAGTTGTGCCTTCTGAAGCATCTTTTTTCTTTACAAGAGCATAACTATCTGGTGCCTTAGGAAGAGCTGCTAGAGCTGCACATTCGGCTAAATCCAAATCTTTTGCGTCTTTGTTAAAATAAGCCTTTGCAGCTGACTCAATACCGTAGGCATTATTGCCTAAATAGATTGTATTTAAGTAGGCTTCCATAATTTCCTTTTTAGTCATATTTTTTTCGATTATTACAGTATAATACGCTTCGGAAATTTTACGTGCCAATGATCTTACACTTTTTGTTTCGGACAAGTATACATTTCTAGCCAATTGTTGCGTAATTGTACTTGTACCACTGATGCTGTCTCCAGAAAAAATACTGTTTTTAACAGCACCCATCATACGCCAAAAGTTAAAACCATGATGTTTCCAAAAGGTTTTATCTTCAATTGCAACAACTGCATTTACCAAGTCTTCAGGCATATCCTTGTAATCGATATTTGTTCTGTTACCACTATCTAAGTATATACTTTCAATTTCATTGCCTTCGTCATCAAGTAGCACTGAACTTTCACTTAGATAATCATAGATGTTATCTGGATCGATTTTAGGAGTGTTTGCGATAACTGTAAAACCGTAAATAGCTACAAATACAGCCATAGCCACGCAGATACCTAAAAACCCTTTAAATATCTTTTTTATCATAAAATAATTCCTTTCCCTACAAAACTTTATCTAACATTATACCATATAGACCTATGTTTTTACACTTTTTTAAGGTTTTTTTCACATATAACACATTAAATATTGACAAAAAATGGAAATAGCTATAGCATGTAAATAGGAAAAGATGGGGAGGTATTTTGAGACGACCATTGATGATTGCTTTTTTATCATTGGCAAGCGGCATAGTAGCACAATTTTATATGGATTTATCCATTAAATTTCTTTTATTTTTATGTTTAGGAATGTCATTTTCTTTGCTTTTGCTGTTTCGTAACCGCTACATGTGTTTCTCGCTAATCTTTGTGATAGGGATGATTACCTTAGCTTGTCAAACAATTTACCTAACGAAGCTGGACGATCAATTAAATCAAGAAAAAAGTTATGATGGCATCATATCATCCATGTCTGTAAAACCAGGCCAATTTAATAAAAATCAAGTTAGATTTACACTGAAAATAGAAAACTGCGGAGATTTATTAGTAACATATTATGGTAACGAATTTAACGATTTAAATTTAAACGGGCAATCTGCGACTGTTTATGGTGAGCTGACAAAGCCGATAACTGCTCGAAATCCAAACTGTTTTGACTACAGGAAATATTTATATACTAACAATATAGGCTATCAGTTGAAAGCTTCAAAAATAGAGGTAAAAGCTGGGTTTAAAAATCCATATTTAAGATTTGAAAATTCAATTTGTAGTTTTAGAGATAAGTTTATAAGATATATGGAAAATCTCTCAGGTGAAGAAACTACAGGATTTATAAAGGCTATGATGTTTGGTATCAAGGACAACTTAGATGATGAAACTTATGAGGCTTTTCAGCGAAATGGTACGGCTCATATATTAGCAACATCAGGCTTGCACATAGGCATAATTTACGCTTTTTTCGCAAAAGCTTTTCATATAGGTCGAAACAAGTTCAGGTGTTTGTTGACAGGTGTATTTTTCATCGTATATGCAATAATGGCTGATTGCTGTTTTTCCGTTATGAGAGCAGTAATATTGATAATTATATCTATGGGAGGCAAATTGCTTCATCGCAAAGGAGATCTTTTAACTTCTCTATCACTGGCTGGAATATTGTTGATGATATTTAGCCCTATGGCCGTATTTAATGCTGGATTTCAGATGTCATTTTTAGCTGTATTTATCTTAGGGGTTACCATGCCTAGATACAAAAATAGCTATTTTAAAAGTGCAAAGATAAAAGATATGCTGCCTGTTATAACTATTCAGTTAGTAATGATGCCCTATACTATGTATAATTTCAACTATATGTCTTTGACATCATTTTTAGCAAATATACCGGTCACATTTTTAGCATCATATTTACTTCCTATAGGAATGGGTGCTATGGCTATTTTTAAGTTTATTGGCTTTGTACCTTCTATCTATACTTACGGCTTAGAGTTATTGACTAAATTTTTAATTAGCATAAATGAATTAACTTATGTAAAAGGTAGGTTTTCTTTCGATGTGGTAAGTCCACCACTATTTGTAGTACTTGGATTTTATGGGCTATTTTTTATACTTACAAATGAAGAAATAATTATACATATAGTTCGAAAAAAATACGAAATCGTTGCTATGGCAGTTTGTTTTAGTATGATGGCAGTAGCTTTTGTTTCATATAATGAAAAATCAGGATTTGAAAAAGCTGAAATGTTTTTTGTAGATGTGGGACAAGGTTGTTGTATGGTATTTAAAGGGAAAAATGGCAAAGTGATTATGATAGATGGCGGCGGCAATGTAAACTACAGCATTGGTGAAAAAACCGTAAAGCCATTCCTGCTTAAAAACGGCATAAAAGGTGTTGATCTAGCTATGGCAACTCACTTAGATAACGATCATTATTTAGGTATAAAGGAGTTGGCACAAGATGGAAAAATAAAGCAGTTAGGTCTTTATAAGGGAAATAAGTTGTTAGAAAATAAGATTGCTTCTGAATGCGGATTAAATAGAGAAAATCTCCTGTATTTAGCTAGAGGAGATAAGATTAAAATCGACGAAAACCTATTTGTGCAAGTGGTAGCTCCATTTCCAAAAGTGGATACTCAATATCAAGATGAACTTGAAGGTGGAGATGAAAATAGCAGAAGTCTTGTGGTAAAAGTTTTTTTAAACAACTTGGTTTATTTGATAACTGGTGATATCGATAGTGATACAGAAGAAAAACTTATGGGAAATTTGAAATGCGATGTTATACAAGTTCCTCATCACGGTAGCAAGGACAGCTCTTCTGATTATTTGCTAACTAATGCAAAAGCAAAGATCGCTGTGTTTCAAGTGGGGAAAAATAATTATGGTCATCCTAGTCCTGATATAATTGAAAAATATCGAAATTCTGGTATAATTATAAAAAGAAACGATATTCAAGGAGCTATTGGGTTTTTGTTTTATGATGATGGATATAAAACTGTCGAGATGATTGAGGAAGAATAAATATGGCTAAAAAATCTAATGATAAAAATGAGCATGCCTTTAAAGTGTTTCAAAAAGACATAAAAGAGGACAAGATAAACAGTCTTGTTCTTCTTTGTGGTGTTGAAGATTTCCTTGTAAACTGGGCGGTTGATATGTGCATCTCAAAATATGTAAATGAAGTTACTAAAAGTTTAGATTGCGATATAGTTAACTTAGAGACAGCCGAAATAGATGATGTTATTGCCAGCTGTGAAACAGCTCCTATGTTTTCACAAAAAAAAGTTGTTATTTTAAAAAATTATAACGATGAGTTTGGGAATGACTTGGTTAATTATGCAAAAAATCTACCAGAGATGACATTGCTTATAGTGACGGCAAAAGAGATTGATAAAAAATTAAAAATCGTTGACAATATTTATGACTTTGAACCTTTAAACCATCCACAACTTGTAAGTTTTATAAATAAAAGATTTAAAAAAGCTGGTAAGGTGGCAACAAGGAGTGTAATAAATACCATAATATCTGAGACAGGATATTATAACAAAGATTCGGATTACAATTTATATAATCTGGAAGGAGATATTCAAAAATTAATTGCATTAAATGATGAAGAAGAAATAAAGCATACAAATATTAGATTGGCTATTTCGGACAACTTAGAGCACGGTAGTTTTGCACTTTTAGATGCCATTAGCGGAAACAAAAAAAGTATAGCTTTTGATTTACTACATCAGATGCTTTTATCTGGTGAAAAAGAACACAGTATTTTAGGATCCATAATTTCACAGCTTGAAGTAATGCTTCAAAGTAAGCAGTTTGCAGAAGATGGAAAATTTGCTTCCGATATAAGCAAAACCATGAAAATACATGAATTTAGAGTAAAAAAAGCTCTTGATTTTACTAAGAGACGCAGCAGTGATGATATTAAAGAAATGCTTAAAAAAGCTTATGATACTGACTGCAAAATTAAAAGAGGTATATTAAGTTCAAAAATGGCACTTGAAATGTTAATTGCGGAGATTTAGTTATGGAAATTACAAAGAAAAAACAGTTTGAAGCGGATATGATGCTTCTTTTTGTAACACTTAGCTGGGGTGTTTCGTATATTACAACTGATTGGGCTTTGGTAGAGTTAACACCGTTTACTTTAAATGCTTACCGCTTTGGAGGAGCTTTTATAGTAGCTGTGATTATAGGATTTAATAAGCTGAAAAATGTAAATAGAAAAACTTTAAAATACAGTTTTTTCATCGGTACGGCACTTTTTGTAGTTTATTTTGGTTGTACTTATGGCATACTGTATACAAGTCTTTCAAATGCTGGATTTTTAGTTGCATTGCCTGTTGTGACTACCCCTATAATCGCATATATTTTTAAAGGTATTAAGCCTGATAGAAAATTTAAACTAGTGCTTTGCACTAGTGTTATAGGTATAGGATTGCTTACTTTAAATGGAGAGTTTAAAGTAGCATCAGGTGATTTGCTTTGTATACTTGCAGCTGTTGCATATGGAGTTGATTTAAATATCACTGAGACAGCAGTATCCCATGAAGATGTCGATGCTTTTCAATTGGGAGTTTTTCAGCTTGGATTTACAGCGATTTACTGCATAGTATTTTCAGTGGCAATGAACGAATTTGCCATTCCTACACAACCGCGAGTAATTGGTTCTACAGTATTTTTAGCTATTTTTTGCACAGGTATAGCTTTTGTAGTTCAGTCTATCGCCCAGCAGTATACTACAGCAAGTCATGTTGGGGTGATATTTACACTTGAGCCGGTTTTTGCAGGTATAATTGCTTTTTTTGTAGCAGGAGAGGTATTAACACCTAGAGCATATCTTGGTGCTGTAATATTAATTTTAAGTTTGTTTATAATGGAAATTGATTTTTCTAAGTATAAAAATAAAAAATGTTAATTATTTAACAAAAATTAGTCGTTATTACTTGAACTTATAACATCAATATATTATTATTAAATTGATGTAAAATATTTTAATGTTATAAAAGAGAAAGGAAAAAGATGATGTACAAGATAGTTAGAGCCGAAAAGTTGGCTGAAAAAATTTATCTTATGGATGTTGAAGCTCCACGTGTTGCAAAACATTGTGAGCCAGGACAGTTTGTCATTGTTAAGTTAGATGAAAAAGGGGAAAGAATTCCTTTAACTATCTGTGACTATGACAGAGAAGCAGGCACAATTACAATCGTTTTCCAGACTGTTGGTGCATCAACAGCAAAGATGGCGGACTTAAAAGTTGGAGATAGCTTCCGAGATTTTACAGGTCCTCTTGGATGTCCATCTGAGTTTGTTAACGAGGATCTTGAAAGCTTAAAACAGAAAAAAATTCTGTTTGTTGCAGGTGGTGTTGGTGCTGCCCCAGTATATCCTCAGGTTAAATGGATGAAGGAACATGGCATCGATGTTGATGTTATTGTCGGTTCTAAAACTAAAGACTTGCTTATCTTAGAAAAAGAAATGGAAGCAGTTGCAGGAAACTATTATCCTTGTACAGATGATGGTTCTTATGGTCATGCTGGCATGGTTACTACAAAGATTGATCAGCTTGTAGAAGATGGTAACAAGTATGATTTATGCGTAGCAATTGGACCTATGATTATGATGAAATTCGCATGTCTAACAACTAAAAAGTATGATATACCTACAATTGTAAGTATGAACCCAATTATGGTTGATGGAACAGGCATGTGTGGAGCTTGTCGTCTTCATGTTGGTGATGAAATAAAATTTGCTTGTGTTGATGGTCCTGAATTTGATGGACATCTTGTAAACTTTGATGAAGCTATGAAACGTCAGCAGATGTATAAAACAGCTGAAGGTAGAGCTATGTTGAAACAACAAGAAGGAGATACACATCACGGTGGATGTGGCCATTGCGGAGGTGACGAATAATGACTGATATGTTAAAGAGAGTGCCTGTAAGAGAGCAGGATGCAAAGGAAAGAGCTACAAACTTTGAAGAAGTTTGTTATGGATACAATATGGAAGAAGCAATGGAAGAAGCAAGTCGTTGCTTAACTTGTAAAAATGCAAAATGTATAGAAGGTTGCCCTGTATCAATTAATATCCCAGGATTTATTGAAAAGGTAAAAGAAGGGGATATTGAAGGAGCATATCAGGTTATCGGTGAATCATCAGCGTTACCAGCAATTTGTGGTCGTGTATGTCCTCAGGAATCTCAGTGCGAAAGCAAATGTGTAAGAGGTTTTAAAGGAGATGCTGTATCAATTGGTAAGCTAGAAAGATTTGTTGCAGACTACGCCCTAGAAAACGATATTAAACCTGTAAAGGCTGAAAAGATGAATGGCCATAAGGTTGCTGTTATCGGTTCTGGTCCTTCAGGTCTAACTTGTGCAGGGGATCTTGCAAAATTAGGTTATGAAGTAACTGTATTTGAAGCACTTCATGAACTTGGTGGAGTATTGGTATATGGTATTCCTGAATTCCGTCTACCAAAAGAAAAAGTAGTAAAAAAAGAAATTGAAAAAGTTAAAGAATTAGGTGTTAAGTTTGAAACAAATGTAGTTATTGGTAAATCAACAACTATAGATCAGCTTATGGAAGAAGAAGACTTTGAAGCGGTATTTATCGGTTCTGGTGCTGGACTTCCAATGTTTATGGGTATTCCAGGAGAAACAGCAAATGGCGTTTTCTCAGCTAACGAATATTTAACAAGAAGTAATCTAATGAAAGCTTTTGATGATTCATATGATACACCAATAGCTGCTGGTAAAAAAGTTGCAGTAGTTGGTGGCGGTAATGTTGCAATGGACGCAGCAAGAACGGCTTTAAGACTTGGAGCAGAAGTTCATATCGTATACAGAAGAAGTGAAGCTGAACTACCTGCAAGAGTTGAAGAAGTACATCATGCAAAAGAAGAAGGTGTTATTTTCAATCTTTTAACTAATCCAAAAGAAATCCTAGTTGATGAAGAGGGCTGGGTAAAAGGTATGAAGGTTATTAAGATGGAACTTGGAGAGCCTGATGCATCTGGCAGAAGAAGACCAGTTGAAATAGAAGGTTCAGAGTACGAAATTGAAGTAGATACAGTTATTATGTCTCTAGGTACATCTCCAAATCCACTTATCGCTTCTACAACAGAAGGTTTGGAAACAAACAAGAGAAAATGTATCGTAGCAGAAGAAGAAAACGGACAGACTTCAAAAGCATGTGTATTTGCTGGAGGAGATGCTGTAACTGGTGCAGCTACAGTTATCCTAGCTATGGGAGCTGGTAAAGCTGGCGCTAAGGGAATTCACGAATTTCTTTCTAAATAAATGTTTTAAATAAAATTAGCTAATTGAATAAGTATTGAAAAGTACCTGGTTCACTTGTGGTGAGCTAGGTACTTATTTCGTTGGAATAAAAGTATTTGATACAATAAAAGGATTATTACAATTATGATATGTACCCATAAAACTGGACACATGTCATTTAGGATGCAAGTCTAGTTCATGGATGCTTCCCTATATTTAGTGGGAGGCATCCATTTTGTTTTTGCTTGAATCCGTTCATTGTTGTAGTAATAAATATATTCATCTATGGCTTTTGAAAATTCTTCAAAGGAATCATAATCTTTTTCGTGACCATAGTAGAGTTCATTCTTAAGTCTACCAAAGAAAGTCTCCATTATTGAGTTATCAAAGCAATTACCTTTTCTGGACATAGATTGAACAATATTGTGTTTCTTCCCCATGAAAACTTAAATTGAGATACATCAGTTGTCCACTTCTTAAAAGGTTC
>CAUWIT010000021.1:0-19438 GCA_963558965.1 uncultured Clostridia bacterium
CAGTTACTACTAAACCACAGAAGGTTAATTTACAGAAAAAACTTCACAGTCTCAACTAAAAAAGGACAAAGTCCACATTTTGCAATTTCGCATATGTGAGCTTTGTCTCTTTTTATATATGGAGTTTGTTAGTTTATCGCTTCACCGTCTACATATAATGTATATCCGTTGAAATCAATGTTGCTATAATCGCTATCAGCATCCTCAAGTTCACTAACATAAGTATCACCAGTTAGAGTAATCTTAGAGTCCTTGCTAAGAGTTAGCTTAATAGACTTAGCAGTATTTTTGCTGTTTATAGCACCTTCATAACTAGAACCATCTTCAAGATTTAATGTTAAAGTAGAAATTTCGTCAACATATATATCTCCACTTGCATCTTGATTAGTTAAGTTCATAGTAACTGTACCACCATTTGAACCTTCATTGCCCCATGAATCTTTTTGGATACGTAAGAAATATCCATCTTCATCATTGTTAACGATTTTGTTATTTTCAATATTTATAGTTGCTGAAGTATTTGTAACGTAAAATGAATCGCCATTATTTGTAGTTATATCGCTGTCTTTAGCTGTAAATTCTGAAGTACCATCAGAAGCATCTCCACTCATAGACTGATATAAGAAGATATTTTTATATGTAGTTGACTGTCCATTTAACTTTGTATTGCTATCTGTCAATGTGCAATTTTCAAGGGTTACAGTGTTTTTACCTTCGATTACAACCCCTTCTGAAGCTTTTGCTGTAAGCTCTGCATCTTTAACTGTAATATCAGCTGTTGAATAAACTGCCGGAGAACCTGCTCCTGTAGTTGTATAGCTACCGCCATCTACTGAAACTGTTCCGCCACCTCTGTCTGTACGAATGGCAGCACTTGATGTGCCAGCAGTATTTATAGTTAAGTTAGATGCTTTCATAATGCCACCGCCTGTAGTCATAATACCACCTGCGTTATCACCTGTAGTTGTAATCTTTGTATCCGATACTGTTACTGTTGTACCGTCACTGCTGGTATTTTCTGTGGTAGCAGATCCACCAAAGCTAAAAAGCCCATTAGCACCATCCGCGTCTGTTGTAATTGTACCTCCTGTAACAGTTAGATTTGCTCCATCTTTTGCAGTAATCCCTGAATTGTTACCGTAAAAGTTACTATTATCTCCACTAGCGGTATCACCAGTTTTATTAACTGTCATATTTTTTAAAACTGCTTCGATATCACCAGTTACCAATATAGCATTTTGGTCTGATGTTGTTGACTTTACAGTTTCACCAGTTAATGTTGTATCTTCATCTATGGTTTCAGTTGCGTCATAACTTACTTGGGTACTATTGCCACTTTGCTGACTTTGAGTCTGACTGCCACCGCTTGTTAAAGCTACTGTTGACTGGTCTGCTACAAATGTCACTACTGATGTTGCTATAATTGTTGCCATTAGATAAATCGCTATTTTATCGCCATTTCTAAATGTTTCTCTGAAACTCTTTTTGTTTCCCTTTGACATAATTAAGTATAGAGCCACCAATGATAAGCCTAAGCCTTCAAGTATAAATAGTATTAAGTATACTGTGCCTATACCTTGGCTACCGCCCATTTGTCCTGGTTGTTGCTGACTGTTACCACCTGGCATAGATGGAGGCTGGCTCCCACTTTGAGATTGACCTCCTTGTGATTGACCTCCACTTTGAGACTGTCCACCTTGAGACGGTCCTCCACTTTGTGATTGATTATCCTGTGATTGACCATTTTGGGAATTGTTGCCCTGTGAGTTGTCACTCTGTGAATTATCGCTTTGTGAATTATCACTTTGGGAACTGTTGCCCTGTGAGCTATCGCTTTGTGAGCTATCACTTTGTGAATTGTTGCTCTATGAGCTATCACTTTGTGAATTGTTACTCTGTGAGCTATCGCTTTGAGAACTACTACTTTGTGACTGACTTGGTGGACTACCTACACTTGATGATGTAGTATTTTGCGTCGCAGCATATCCAGTCAAAACCATAGCCACACATATAAGCGCAATCACAACACCCATAAGTATATTTTTCTTCTTTCTATTCACCTTTAATGCCTTCCTTTCTCTATTTAGTTTTAATTTCATTTAACTTATAACTTATATTAGCTGTTGTTCTTTAAAAAAAACTTAAACAGAGAAAATTTATGCATATTTGTGTTAGTCAATTGGATTTATTAATTTACCTATGCCTTCGATTTCACAGCAAACCTCGTCTCCCGGTTTTAAAAATTTTGGAGGTTCAAAACCCATGCCAACGCCAGCAGGTGTGCCTGTAGAAATAATTGTGCCAGGCAGAAGTGTCATTCCTTGAGTAAGCTCACACAAAATATAGTCGATATCATTTATCAATAGATTTGTGTTGCTGTTTTGGCGTAATTCTCCATTTACATAGGATTTAATATTTAGGGCAGGTGGATATTGCACCTCGTCTGCTGTTAAAATACATGGGCCCATTGGAGTAAACTGATCTAGGCTTTTACCAAAGTACCATTGCTTATGTCTTGTCTGAATTTCACGAGCGCTTATATCATTTAAAATCGTATATCCAAAGATATGGGATTTAGCATTTTCTTTTGTTAGATTTTTGCTTGTTTTGCCTATGATTACTGCTAACTCGGCTTCGTAATCCAGATTTTCAAACATATCTCTGTGGCTATCAACTGGATCTCCATCTGCCACTGCTAGATTAACTCTTTTTGAGAAATAAATTGGATAGACTCTTTCTCTTTCAAAGGCCTCTTTTTTGTATCTAGCTGATTCTTCTGCGTGGGCCAAATAATTTATGCCTAAACAAATTACATCTTGTTTTGGGCGTGGTATAGGCGCACATAGTTTAACTTTTTCTAAATCTATAGCTTCTACATTTTTATCATATGACTTAACGATGTCGATTAATTCTTCTAGGCTGTAGCTTTAACTCCTATATTTTCAAAAGGTATAACTTTTTTATCTCCGTCAGCTAAAAATCCTATATGCTCCATATTTTCCAAAGTACTTGGTAAAGAATTCTCAGCTAACTGATTTTTTAATACATATGTAACTATTTTCATATAAATAACTCGCTTTCTTTTCTATCTGCAAATGCTTTTGCCATTTTTTTAGATGCCATCTTTAACATTAGCTTACTTAATTTACGAGCGTGCTGTGGGCAAATATTAACACACTTCATACATGTTATACATTTTTGTTTGTCAGTATTTCTTGGACTATCAATTGAAATAGCTCCTACTGGACATTCGGTTGCACAAAGTCCACAACCGTTACAAGTTGCTGTAGCTTTTGGAACCATAGGAATTGGCTTAGGTTCTATATATGGGCGATTTCCTGGTATTTTAATATCAATTGCAATACGGTCGCTATCGGCTTTTGCTTTTATTTCTTCGGCAAATCGCTGTAAGAGTACCATATCTTCTTGGTCTGGTCTACCACTTGCAAACTGTCTCATAATACTGTGTTCTGAAACAGCCGCCTCTGCTGCAATTACTTGCAAATTAGCCTCTTTGCAAAGGTCCATCAGTTCTAACAATGTATCATCATACGCTCTATTGCCGTAAACACAAATGGCTACAGCTTTAGCTTTATTTCCTATTATCTTTTTAATCTTATCTGCTGCAACGGCAGGCACCCTTCCTGCAAAAGAAGGTACTGCAACGATACAAATGTCATTCTCTCCTATTTTAACAGTGCTAACATCAAGGTCAGGCTTAGTTAAGTCTACTAATTCCTTGTCAAATTTCCATTGATTTGCCACAATATCGGCAATTTTTTTTGTACCACCTGTTGGGCTAAATACCAACTCATAACATTTCATAATTTTGTCCTCCTTTGATTTATTCTCCATAATATAGTATCATTAAATCACCGGACTTTAAACAGATATAGAAAACAAATATAGAAAGAAAGAAAGGAAGTAAATACACATGGAAAAGAAAAATGTATGGACTAGTTACGACCAGTCTACTATTGACCAGGTAATGGCTTTTTCAGAAAAATACAAGCAGTATATTACACAAGGTAAAACAGAACGCCTTTGCGTAGACTTATCAATACAGCTAGCCGAAGGTTTCGGATTTAAAAATCTTGAGGAATTAATCGAAACTGAAACTCCTTTAAAAGCAGGTGACAAAGTTTACGCCTCATGTATGGGCAAGGCTCTATTCCTTGCAGTTATTGGAACATCGCCAATTAGCGATGGTATGAATATCCTAGGCGCTCACATTGATTCACCTCGTATGGACTTAAAACAAAATCCACTTTACGAAGCAAATGAGCTTGCTTATCTTGACACTCATTACTACGGTGGCATTAAAAAATATCAGTGGGTTACATTGCCTCTTGCGCTACATGGGGTAATTGTAAAAAAAGATGGCACTAAGGTAAATGTTTCTATTGGTGAAGATCCAGCTGATCCAGTTTTTTGCGTTACTGATTTGCTAGTTCATCTAGCTGGTGAGCAGATGGCAAAAAAGGCTGCCACAGTTATTGAAGGTGAAAATCTGGATATCTTGTTTGGAAGCACTCCTCTAAAAGATGCTGACGAAAAAGAAAAGACTCTTGTAAAAGCTAATATTTTAAAACTTCTAAAGGACAAATACGATATAGAAGAAGACGACTTTTTATCAGCAGAAATCGAAGTAGTACCAGCTGGTGCAGCTCGTGATTGTGGTTTTGACAGAAGTATGGTTATCGGCTACGGACAGGACGACCGCGTTTGCGCATATCCTTCACTAATGGCCATCCTTGAAACTTCAGCTCCACAGCGCACATCAGTTTGCTTGCTAGTTGACAAGGAAGAAATAGGCAGTGTTGGGGCAACAGGTATGCAATCTCGCTTTTTCGAAAATACAGTTGCCGAAATTATGAACCTTTGCTCTGATTATTCAGAATTAAAACTACGACGCAGCTTAAAAAATTCATTTATGCTATCTTCTGATGTTAGCGCAGCTTTTGATCCAACTTACGCAGCAGCTTTTGATCCTAAGAATGCCGCTTTCTTTGGAAAAGGCATAGTATTTAATAAGTACACTGGTTCTCGTGGCAAATCTGGTTCTAATGATGCCAACGCCGAATACATGGCTTCTCTTAGAAATATTTTTGATGAAGCAAATATAGCTTTTCAAACTGCCGAACTTGGCAAAGTTGACAAAGGTGGCGGTGGCACTATTGCATACATCCTTGCAAATTACGGCATGAATGTTATCGACAGCGGTATTGCAGTTTTAAATATGCACGCCCCATGGGAAGTTTCAAGTAAAGCTGATATATATGAGGCTTACAAAGGTTACAAAGCCTTCCTTGCAAATATGAAATAATGTAATAACAAAAAAGATGTACTAAGTCTAATTTTTACTTTAGATTTAAGTACATCTTATTTTTATATTTAATCAAAAAGGTTTAAAAAGGCAAAAAAAACGGCATCCCTAATTAAAGAGACACCGATGAGGGGGATTAACATTTTTATCGTTTTTTCTTCCTATTTCTTATCACAATGTTATTATAACTCATTATGACTACAAATAGTATTTCAAAATTGTAATATTCAGAAAATGTTACACTTTAGTTATTTTACTCTACTGGTACTAATTCATTGAAAATCTTCATAAATTCATCTCCAGTAATAGTTTCTTTTTCATATAAATACTGAGCCAATTTGTTTAACGCAGCCTTGTTTTCTTCTAAGATTTTCTTAGCTTTTTCGTGTTGTGTCTTAACTAATTCGATAACTTTTTTATCGATTTCATTTTGAGTATCGGCTGAACAAGCAAGTGAACTATCTCCGCCAAGGTACTGATTTGTTACTGTTTCCATAGCTACCATATCAAAATCATCACTCATACCGTAGCGAGTTATCATTGCTCTTGCAAGTTTTGTAGCCTGCTCTATATCATTTGATGCACCAGTAGTAATCTCATTGAAGATAATTTCTTCAGCGGCACGACCACCAGTAAATGTGCAAATCTTGTTTTCGATTTCCTCTTTTGTCATCAAGTATTTATCACCTTGTTCAACTTGCATAGTATATCCCAATGCTCCAGAAGTACGAGGAATGATTGTTATCTTTTGTACAGGCGCACTGTTTGTTTGTAACGCAGCCACCAAAGCATGACCTATTTCATGGTAAGCTACTACGCATTTTTCTTTGTCAGAAAGCACTGCATTTTTCTTTTGATATCCTGCAATTACAACTTCTATACTCTCTTCCAAATCCGCCTGAGTAACTGCTCTTCTCTTTTGACGAACTGCACGAAGAGCCGCTTCATTTATAATATTTGCTAGTTCTGCACCTGAAGCGCCGGCTGCCATACGAGCGATAGTGTGAAAATCAACATTATCAGCTAGTTTAATTTTCTTCGCATGTACTCTAAGTATATCTTCTCTGCCCTTTAAATCAGGTAGCTCAACTGGCACTCTTCTGTCGAAACGACCAGGTCTTGTTAAAGCTGGGTCCAGTGATTCGGGACGGTTTGTTGCCGCAAGGATAATTACACCGTTGTTTCCACCAAATCCATCCATTTCAGTTAATAGCTGGTTTAATGTCTGTTCGCGCTCGTCATTTGTGCTTAACTGGTTGTCACGCTTTTTACCAATGGCATCGATTTCATCTATAAAGACTATGCATGGAGACTTCTCCTTAGCCTGTGAGAACAAGTCTCTAACCTTAGAAGCACCCATTCCTACAAACATCTCAACAAACTCTGAGCCAGATATAGAGAAGAATGGCACGTTGGCTTCTCCTGCAACTGCTTTTGCTAACATAGTTTTACCTGTTCCCGGAGGGCCTACAAGCAATACACCTTTTGGCATTGAAGCACCTACTTCTGAGTATTTAGCTGGATTGTGCAAATAGTCTACGATTTCCTGCAAGTTTTCTTTTGCTTCTTCCTCACCTGCAACATCGTCAAATTTTATATCTCCTTCTGTTGATGGCACATAAACTTTTGCATTGCTTTTTCCCATACCAAAGGCCATTGAGTTTTTACCGCCTGTTTTTTCAACTAACTTTTTACTCATATACCTACCTAGCCATATAAATATTAGCAACGGTATTACAAAGCTTAAAATAGCGCTAAGTACTGGGGAAGTTTCTTCTGTTATATCTTTTGAAAATTTCGCACCGCTATCATATAGTCTCTGTGTCAAAGTCGGGTCATCCATAAGTCCTGTTTTATATACAGTTTCGTTGCCCTTTTGAGTAAACATTATTTGGTTGTCTTCTATTTGTACTTTTTCTATTTTTTTGTTATTAATAGCTGTCATAAATTTGCCATAGTCGACTTCCTCGATTTTGCCTTTTTCAATCATGGGAGCCACGATTAAATTTATCAATATTAATACAACCATTACTATCACATAGTAATAAAGCAGTGGTTTCCTTGGGTTTTTTACCTCTTTCATTCTTTTCCTCCTACTATTTCACATTTCCAAAATCTGCAGCTTCTATTTCTGCAATTAAAGATTTTCTTATTAGCTCTGCTACTAAATCCCATACAAACTCTTTAAATAGGTATGCTGTTTCTTCCTTATCTTCTTGAGTTGTAGTATCGTCACAATGAAGATAGGTTGGCAGTTTATCTCGCACCATAAACTCACACTCTGTTAAATATTTGTACTGTTCTTGTGCCAAATCTCTAATTGCAATAGATCTGCCATTTTGTGCTTTATCTTTTAAGTTTTCTAAATATTTTTCAGATTGATTTCTTAACTGATCAAGCACATCTTGTCTTTTGTCCATAACTTTGTAAGTGTTTATGGATTTGGCTATTTCAAGCAACTCTTGAATTTGTTGTTGCTTGATTGATGCCTCATTGTTTTTGCACATAAGCTTTCCTTTCTTTCTCTTCTTTTTTTCTCCATATACTTACGAGCTTTTTTCCATGAGGTTATTATATACAAATTGTATTATTTTTAAAACGGTCAGTATTTAAAATATGTCCTTACAAAAAAGAGAAAATGTAAGGACACATTTTCTCTTTTTGCTAATCTTGTATTAATTTTAGCTGACCTTTTGCTATTTGGTATAGCTGGTGAGCAAGTTTTTCTTTGTCTACATTTCCTTCTATACATTTGTGCAACATAAGCATAGTTGCTCCTGATGCGTAAAATCTCAATACGGTTTCCATATCTTCTATATTTATATTTGTAGACTTGTTTTTTTCCTTTAATAACATTGCAAGTAGATGCATAAATGCTTCTATCATCTTATCTTGCATCATCATTATTCTCTTTGACTCGCATATTTTTAGAACCACATTTCTATTTTCGTACATGTCTTCTATCATCCAAAGTATAAATTTTTCTGGATCTGTAATTTTATTGCTATAGGACAAAATTGTATCCATAGCATCATTCATTGTCCATTCGAGTACATCCATTATATCTTTGAAATGGTAGTAAAAAGTTTGTCTCGAAATCTCGCAAGCTGAAATAAGGTCTTTTACAGTTATTTTATCGCTGTCTTTTTTAGATAAAAGTTCCTTATATGCTTGGCTTATTTTTCGTTTCATATCATTTGTTGGCAAAATTGCACCACCTTTTTTATTTTTTCTATCGCACTAACTCATTTAAACATACACTGTATATTGTAACATATAATTATTGACATATTATCTATAAACTGGTACAATATACCAGTAAATCATTACAAAATATATTTTCTCACCTTGAAAAATATATTTAGATTTAAAGAGAGAGCTAACGCCTACCCCCTCAAATGAGTTAGCTCTTTTTTAGTTATGTTGATTTAATTCTATACATTGTTCCAACCAATTACACAAATATTTTTCTTGCATAATCGCCCCTAACATAACCATATAATCACTAAGTTCTCTTTGATTTTCAGGTGGTATTGTGCCAAATTTATTTTGTTTTTCCGAAATCGCCTTTAAACGATTTTTATGAATATCCAATTGTTTATTTAAAATTTCTAGCTGCTCTTCTTTTGTAACATAGTCTGAAAAATATAATTGCAATCTAAATTCGTCTTTAGATGTTCCTTTAGTTTGGTGATCTGATTTTACCCAGCTATCAAACCCTTCTTTACCTTGTGGTGTAAGGGAATACACCTTTTTTTCAAGTGAATTTCCCGAAATTTTTATTTCATAATCTACAAGTCCCAATTTAGTTAATTTTTTAAGTTCAGGATAAATTTGACTGTGGTTTGCATGCCAACATTCAAATAAGTCGTTATTAAAATACTTTGTCAAATCATAACCTGTCATATTTTCTCTGTTTAGTAACCCTAAAATTGCATATTTTAAAGCCCCCATAACGAAAAATCTCCCCTTCCTCGATAACAACTTAAAGCAACTTCTCAGACCATTCCGCCTCTTTAAAACCTGTTAAAACTATATCGCCTTTAACTACAACAGGACGTTTTACAAGCATGCCATTTGATGCTAATAACTCTAGTTGTTCCTCTTCAGTCATAGTTTTTAGTTTGTCTTTAAGCTGCATTTCGCGGTAAATCATACCACTTGTATTGAAAAATTTCTTTAGTGGCATCCCGCTCATTTCGTACCATTTTTTTAGTTCCTCATATGTAGGATTGTCTTCTACAATGTGTCTGTCTGTATACTCAATATTGTTGTCATCAAGCCATTTCTTTGCTTTTTTGCATGTGCTGCATTTTGGATACTGTACAAATAACATAAATTTCCCCTCCATTTACCTAAATTTCTTAAATATCTAATATGTAAATTATACTACTTATTTTTAAAATTAAAAGTACAATTATCATCTTTATATCTACTAAAAAATAAAGTCTCTTGTATATAGCATATCATTGCTATTCAAGAGACTTTTAGCCTATTTTTATCCCTATTATTTAGTTTCACACAATTCTTCTAGTTCTTGGCACAACTTGTCTACTTTTACGAGGTCGTTTTTCTTAAATGCTTCAGTTATGTTGGACTCTATTTCCTGTTTTTTCCTATCTAGCTCAAGATACTGACTATCAAAATACTTATCGTAAACCATTTTTCTAAATTTTCTACTGCGTATTCTTCTAACTGTATTATCGTCAACTAAAAGCACGTAATCAGCGCAATTTGCAACTAAATAAAAGTCATGACTTACCATTAACACAGTTCCCTTGTACTCCCCTAGAGCGTTTTCAAGGGCAATCTGCGCATACAAATCCAAATGGCTTGTTGGCTCATCCAATATTAAAAACTCCGCATCGCTATTGGCGATAATTGCAATTTGCAATATATTTTGCTCTCCGCCGCTAAGCTGTCCAACCTTTTGATCTATGAAATCCGGCTCTAAACAGTATTTAGCAAGATGGGCTTTTATGCTTGTTCTGTCGCCAAATCCATGGTCTTGCATAACTTGGTAAACTGTCTTGTCCTCATCCATAGACTCGCCTTGTAGCTGTGAAAGACTTGCAAATTTTGTATCTTCATCTATATGAATGGCAGGATTTTTGTTTGCAAGTATATCTCTTATTAGAGTTGTTTTCCCTGTACCATTTGCTCCAACTATAGCTACCTTTTCACCTTGCAAAACATCGAAATTTACATCTTGCAATAAGTCCTCATCAAAAGAAACCTGATAATCCTTTATACTTAAAATAGTTTTAGGCTCATTGTCATTGTCATCAGTATTTTCAATATCCACAACAGGAAAAGCTATTTCCGGCTCACGCACTTCGATAAATGGAGCTTTAATTTGTCTAACACGAAGACGATCAAGCTGAGTTTGCTTAGCATTTACAGCTCTACCTATAGTTGGATTTACTAGCAAAGTAGCCCTTTTACGAAGTATATTTACCATTTCCTGTGTACGTTCTATTTCTTTTTGTTCTTCTATATTTTGAAGTTTTAACATAAGTTTTTCACGCAAAATAGAACAACGATATTCTGTATAAGTTCCATCAAATTCCTGCAAATCTCCATTTTCCAAATGCAAGATTTTATTGAAACAATGATTTAACAAATATCGGTTGTGAGTAACAACTAACATTGTTCCCTTGTATCCATTGATTAGCTGGCATAGACTGTTTAAATTTGCAAAGTCAAGAAATACATCTGGCTCGTCTAATATCAATAAATTTGGAGCTAAAAGCATCTCTCTCATAATCTGTAACAGTTTGTATTCGCCGCCACTTATCTGTGAAACCTTTGTATTTTCCAGATGTCCCATACCGGCAATATTAAGATTTTTGCGAATATTGCTTTCGTAATTATCTCCGTCCATGGCTTCATTTAAGTCTAGTAAATTTTGATATTTTTCAAATGCTGCTTTCATATCCTCTGCAGTTGCCATTTCATCACAAGCCTCTGCAATATCCTTTTGCACATTTAAAAATCTCTGACTTAAAAATTCGAAAACTGTATACTCCTGCAATTTATCTCTAACTGAAAACTGACTTGCATACCCTATGCGACAGCTTTCATCTTTTATAATTTTACCATCAAAAAGATAATCATCTGGATTTATAATCATATCTACCAAAGTAGATTTACCAGTGCCATTGCTGCCAATCAAAGCGCAATGTACACCAGTTTCAAGTGTAAATGAAATCTCATTGTATAAGTCTTTTGCAGGAAAACCATGTGAAAGTTTTTCTACTTGTATCATTAATTTTTCTCCTTGTATCCTTAAATTATTTCCTTGTTAAAGTGACCTCTTGTATCTGTTTCTTGATTGAAAAGTGACCTTTTTTCTTGTCCATTTAATTTTGCTATTGCATCTTTAGCTATTTGATAAACTTCTTTTGGTGACTCTATAGTAAAGTTTAATCTAAACGCTTCGATGCCTTCTATTGAAGTCATTTCATCAAGTAAGTTTAGTATTTTACCATTTAAAATTGTTGTAGTGCAATCAAAGTTAGACACAATAGGGAAACTACCGTATTCATCTTTTATTTCGTACTGTTTAGTTTTGCATATGCCACATTGTCCCATCTTTTTTAGAGGACAGTATTTTGTAAACAACAGGGGAGCCCTGCCGTAGACAATCATCTCAAGAGCCGGCAACCCGTCATTCTTCCTTTGATATGCATCTATCATTTGTGAAATTTGACGCTTGTTTAACTCGTATGAAATAGTGACACGCTTAGCGCCAAGTTTGTGTAGCTGGTAGCAGCTTTCGGCATTTACAACATTTAGAGAATAGTCGGTAACAAACGGATTTGTGTCCTTGTAGTAATGAATGCCGCCGTATCCTCCAATTAGAAGCTCGCCTTCTTGAGGTGTGTAATCCACTTGATTTCTTCTTACGATATTTTCAAAATAGATTTCCTCAATACCTGCTTTTTTACACGCCTCGTACTGTTCCTTTGTCGCAACTGAAGCTGTAATTCGTGGGCTTTTTGGCTCAAATGATATTTTTTCTCTCGGCTCAGCAATCTTAGTTTCTCTTTTTTTGCTGTCTATTTTTTGTTTGTAAATAGCTTCAACAATAGTTCTCCTTGCGTTGTTAAGTAGCTTAACTGGTATAAACGCTCCATACTCTTCAAATTCGATATCTCCTGCTTTGAAGATTGTGTCGTTTAGCTTGCTTAGCTGTTTTTCAACCTGTTCTTTTGAAGTAGGATTGTTAATAGCCTCTTCAAGGATTTCATCGCTTTCGTACAAATAATTTATGCCACACCCTTCTGCATCTATTACTAGATTTGCACCTGGATATGCGTAAACTTTGTAATCAAGTCTAAATCTCTTAAACTCTTTTTCCAAATTGTTTTCAAGATCTTTGTAAAACAAATAATCTTTTGTCTTATAAACTATATCTCCCACAGATAGCTTTTCCTTGATTTTTATATAACAGATTTCATCTGCCTTGTTCATAAGTTTGCCATCTCTGTCATATAGTTTAACAACTGATAAATTTACATCTTCATTGTTGTGGTCGATGCGAATAATATCATTTTGATTTAATCGTTTCTCCAATGTTATTTCGTACATACCGCAATACTGACCTGTAACTTTACCAATTTTATAACCGAAATTATTTGGTTTTTGTATATTTGTAAGATCTTTTGGATCCTCGTGAAATAGATAACCTTTTGTAAAAGTTCTATTGAAAGTCTTTTTTAATTCTTCTTTGTCATTTAAAGTAAGATTGCCATCAAGAGCTGCTCTGTACTTAGAAACAACATTTGCAACATAAGCTGGCTCTTTCATACGACCTTCGATTTTTAGGGAATCAATTTCCTTAAGCTCGTCAATATAGTCTATTGTATTTAAATCCTTAGTAGATAAAATATAGCTGTTGCCTAAAGATTTACCTGTAGTAGTATCGATTAACTCGTAAGGCTTACGACATGAACCAACACATCTACCTCTGTTGCCGCTTCTGTATCCAATAAGTCCTGATATTAGACAATTGCCCGAATAGGAAACACACAACGCTCCATGGACAAAAATCTCAAGAGGAATTTTTGCCATTCTCTTTATTTCCTTTACCTTTTCAATAGGAACTTCACGAGATAGTACAACTCGCTTTGCACCCATTTCCTTAAATAACAGTGTTCCATCTAAGTCGTCGATACCCATCTGCGTTGAGCAATGAGCTTCCATATCCTTGAAATTTCTCACGATGTAATCAAATACAGCCAAATCTTGAACTATAACGCCGTCTACACCTATTTCGTTTAGTTGATGTAACTGTCTTACCATATCATCAATCTCATCTTCAAATACGATAGTGTTCATAGTTACATATATCTTTACATCTCTTAGATGAGCATAAGAAACTACTTCTTTTAACGAATCTATATCAAAGTTGCACGAATACGCACGTGCACCAAATTTTTGCATACCTAAATAAACAGCATCACAACCGTTTGATACTGCTGCCTTTAACGCTTCCATATTACCTGCTGGAGCTAATAATTCAGTCATCTGTCCTCCTTAATTTTTAAAATTTATTTGTCTTTAACTATCTCTCTATTTTACCCTATAAACACAAAACAAGAAACCCTAAATTGGATTTCTTGCTAAGTTAATTATGATATTACCGATACTTTTTTATGAGAATGACTCTGTGTCAGTGCAAAGGTCTCTTTTAAGCCCTCCGTTATATAAATTTCACCTTTTGTGTCCACAAAAACCGCCTCAAAATTGCCATTTTGTTTCCAAAACTCCACAGCCTTATCAAGCCCCATAATAAACAATGAAGTAGAAAGCCCATCGCATACAAGACCGTCATCTCCAACTATTGTAACTGACAACAATCCGCTGTTTGCCGGCTTGCCTGTGGCTGGATCCATAATATGCCAATAAGTTTTACCATCCTCTTCAAAATATCTTTCGTAACCACCAGAAGTTATAACGCATTTGTCCTTTACAGATAAAACCGCCATATTTGACTGGTCCTGTGGATCTTTTATAGCCACCTTCCACGGACTTCCATCAGGTTTTGCACCGATAGTTTGCACATTGCCACCTAAATTTAAAATCCCAGAAGTTACACCTTTTTCACGAAAATAATCTGCAACTAATTTTCCTCCATATCCTTTTGCAACACTGCCCAAATCTATTTCCATATTTTTATCCAGTGTAACAGTTTTACTCTTTTTATTATATTTGATTTTTTTATATGAAACACTTTGTAATATCTTTTTTATACTTTCATCTGTGGGAACTTTGTAATTATCAGTAGTAAAGCCCCATTGACGAACTATAGGATATATGGAAATATCAAGAGCACCATCAGTAACCTTACAAAGCTCCAAAGATTTTTCCATAAGCTCTGCTCCCTTACCAGTTATCTTACCTTTTCCCTCCTTATTAATTTTATATATTTCACTATTTTCATCAGTAACCGAAACTTGATCAGCTAAATCTTTTAATATTTTCTCTCCTTCATCCAGCAATTTTTCATCACCATAAATAGAAAATTCCATAGATGTATCCATTGCAAAAAAACTGGACTCAACTTTATCTGTATCACCATTTGCCTTCGCGTCTAAATTGCTCCCACAACTAGTAAGTACGCTTGGTATAATTATCACCGCCAAAATAAAACTCAAAATTTTTTTCATAAAAACTCCTTAATGCTTATGTGTTCATTAGTTGACACTGCTACAACTTTTTGATATATTTCTAGTTGGTTAGTCTTGACTTACTGTTATTGATTGATATACCGTCTATCAATCTTAACAGTTTTTTTAAGACTGCTTAGTTAGTCTTTGCTAACCAGTTCGTATTGTAGCATATATGTGAATGAGAATGCAAATGCTACTTGTAAATTAATATTACGGAGGGAATCTCAATGAAAAAAACTTTCAAAAAAGCCACATCGCTATTTTTGGTTTTTGCCATGGTTCTTACCATGTCTACAGGCATAACAAAAACTGCTTTTGCGGCTGAAAAACCACCTACTTCAGTGAGTTATGCAATAAGTGCTAACTCATCAGCTGGAGCAGTTGGCCTTGACTTTGGCAGCGAAAACGCTAGTTGGATCAATGCCATTACAAAAGTTACAGTCAATGAAAAAGAGTACACAAATGGCAATGACTCTTTTTTCCCTGCTTCACCATATTTCAAATCCAGCACTAGATTATCAGGTGCATACGGTTCTTACGCTGGAGTTGATTTATCAGAAGTAGATACAAAAGATGGCGCTGCAACTGTAGTTATAAGTGCAACAGGATACGAAGACCTGACAGTAAAAATCACTAAAAGCAACCAACAATACATTCCTGAAATAGTAACTTCAGATAATGATGTTGATAGCGATAAAGAAGAACCAAAGACTATTTCTTTAGATAAGATAAAGATTTCAGATAACGGCGGGATTTTAGCAGCTACAAGCTGGTACTTCACTTTTGACGACGCAGAAGATTTTGTAGCCAATGTAACAGAAGTAACTGTTAACGATGAAACTTGGGAAGGAAAAAACTTTAGCCCATCAGCCGGAGGCGCATATTTTGCAGACAAAGACAACAACAGACTTGTATTTAGCATTAAGAACTACGGCTCCAAAGAAACTATAAAAAGCGGAGATATTATAAATATCAAAGCAGATGGCTACAACGACTTAACATTTAAATTTGTACTAGATAAAAACGGTGAAAACCCTTATGTAACATATGGAGATGAAAAAGGCGATGTATACCAGCTACACGCAAAAATCGAAGGATCTTTTGAAGCTGCCATTACAGGACAAAAAAATTACGATGGAGTCTCTGGTGCAACAGGTTCAGCTTCATCAAACAAAAACAGCAATGTAACTGTCTACGGAGCTCTTACAGACAAAGATGCTTCTCCTACAGATAATGACTGGGAAGAACTTGGCTCAACTTCTTCAAATATCAAACTTGAAGGAAGCAAATGCTCAGTTTCTATTGTTCCAAATACAGAAGCAGGTACTTCTTCATCAGCAGACAGCGGTATGACTGGTGTATTTTCAACAATTAGCAGTGCACTTACATTAAACGGCACTCCTAAGGATCCTGGAAGTTATCTAATTTCCATTAAAATTACAGATGATCAGGGACGCACAGCAACAAGTAACACATTGGATTTTAAAATCTACTCAGGAGAAGAAAAACTAGCGGATCAGCTGGTAACATCTAACTTCAAAGAGACTCAAGACGGCAAATACCTTTGGGATATTATGGAACCTTGGGCAATTAAAAACTTTGGCAGCAATGTTAATGGTCAAGATAATTCAGTTAGAGCTCCAGTGGATTTAAAAGCTTGGTACGGTTCTCACGAAAGCGGCACATACGGGTACCTTGGATATGATATTCCTTGGACTGATGTAAAATCAGGAAACATACCGCAGACCCTTTATATCCCATCAGGATGTAATCTAACATTTGTAAACATGGAAATTTTAAGCAGCGTGCACATCGTAGTTGAAAACGGCGGCACTCTAAACTTGAGAGACTCAGTTGTTCAAGGAATTATCGACGTTGAAAATGGCGGTACTTTTTCAATGAACTACGATAGTTACAGCAACGAATTTTTAACAGGCTCATCGATTTGTGGCCAGCTTCGTCTAGCTGATGGAGCTATCCTAGAAAATGCTTCAATCTACTCTAACACTAACTACCTTGCTAACGGAGATCTTGCAGATCGTACAAACAGCGATGCAGTTGTAGCAGCAACAGGCAATGTAACTGTAAATGGTAAAGTGTTTATCAAAGGTGATGAAGCAGGTGCTGACAACATCGGTCAGACAGGTCTAAAAGTGACAAATGGCACTGTAAATATAACATCAGGATCAACTCTTGTAACATACGGCGGCAACGGCAAAGTCCAGCTATTTGCTAAAAGCGGTAACGCCCTACAGCTTGATAACGGTACAATTACAGGAGATGGAAAACTTGTAGCTATTGCAGGTCAGACGATGTGGGGTAACGGCGGAATGGCTGTTTCTGGCTCTGGCACTATTTCTGCTTACGAAGCATTTCTTCAAGGCGCTACAGGTAGCAAATTACAAAATGCAACTCCTGGAAAAGCAGTCTTTGGAGACATCAATGTAACAAGCAAAAAAATATATAAAGGAGACGGAACTCTTGGTGAAACTGGAGCAGACGATTCACTTGCTCCTCTATACTGGACAGCTGGAATTGATAAAACACCAAACCTAGATCTATTTGAAACAACAGATGCTCCAGTAGTACCGGAAACTCCAACTGTACCGGAAGACCCAGAAACTCCTAATACTCCGGATACTCCAACTGTACCCGAAAATCCTGGAACTTCTGAAGTACCTAATAATGAAAATATCAACAATATAAACACAAGTACAAATAAAGATAACAACACTGACGCTACTTCATCTAGCACTAAAAAAGATACAAAATCTAGTTCAAAAGCTAGTGTATCCAGCGAAGTTCAGACAGGAGATCAAGTAAATGTAGCCCTAATCAGCTTAATTTGCCTAATCTCACTTGCTGGCGTCGGCCTTGTAAGTCTAAAAAAAGAAAAACATAATAATTAACTTCCGAACAAATAAACATATAAAAAATATCGCCTTAACTTTTACAGTTAGGGCGATATTTACTATCTAATCATCTTTCTATATAAAAAATTCATTTTCATTGCGAACGCCTTTAAGTGGTCCTAAAAGCTGTTCCATTTTTTCTTCCAAAGGTGGTGGTAAAATACGAGCATGTGCTGGACACTGTGCCACACAAGCCATACACAAAATGCATTTTCCAATATCAGTAGATACATTGTTCCCATCAATTTTTATAGCATCCACTGGACAATAGCTTGCACATACACCGCAGTGATTGCAAGCATCAAGTGAAATAGGGGCTGCTGGCATATTCATCTCATCTTTGTAAGGTCTATTGCCAGGCACTTCAACTTTATCTCCGCTACCATTTTCAATTTTATCAAGTACCTTTTTAGCAAAATCAAGAATGACTTCTTCGTCTTTTGCGTCTGGTCTACCTTTGCCAACTTCTGGCGCCATAGAGTGCTGTGCAATCAATGCCGCAGATGCAATAACCTGAAATCCACATTTTTCACTTACATCATTTAGCTCAAGCAAAGCATCTTCATAAGCTCTGTTACCAAAAACAACTAGAGTAACAACCTTTTTACCTTTGCCATCGATCTTACTAATTTTTTCAGAAACAACCCCTGGGATTCTGCCTCCGAAAACAGGTGCAGCTATAACAACTACATCTCCCTCAGGCTGTCTTGTTTCCTCTTTTACACCTAAATCAATTAACTTAACATTTTCAGCCATACCTTCGCAAAAGATATTTGCAGCTTTTTTAGTGCCACCAGTTGGGCTAAAATAATATAATTCTACCTGATTAATCATCAATCTACCTCCCAAATACAATTTATACATCCGTTGTATTTTTATTTTTTACAACGGAAATTATACCCTTTTCCCGTTGTATTGTCAATATTTACAACGACAATAAACTGGAGTATAATATCAAACTGTAAAGGAGAAAAACAAATGCGATTAAATACAAAATATTCTATAGCACTTCACTGTTTAATATTTATAGAAGAATACCAATCAAAAACTAAAGTTACAAGTGAACTTTTAGCAAAAAGCACTGGCTGCAACTCATCTGCAATTAGAGCCATATTAAATACACTCCAAAAAGCTGATATTATTTCAGTAAAACGAGGAGTAGGCGGAGCCTATCTAAATCGTGATCCACGTGATTTAAACATTTGGGAAATATATAAAGCTATTGAACCAAACGGTCTGAAAAATCTAATAGGATTACATCCAAATCCATCTGAAAAATGTCCTGTAGGAAATAAAATACGCACAGTCTTAGAAGAGCCATATGTAGAAGTAGGTGAAGCTTTGCGTGTTGCAATGGAAGACATCTCACTACAACATATAATCGACAACTATCACAAAGAAGAAGAAAACCAATAGACTAATAGAAAAAGCTGTTGTATCAAATCGCTTTGATACAACAGCTGAAAACAAAAAAAAATGGTGCCCAGACTCGGAATCGAACCAAGGACACGGGGATTTTCAGT
>CAUWIT010000022.1:0-19394 GCA_963558965.1 uncultured Clostridia bacterium
TCAGTTACTACTAAACCACAGAAGGTTAATTTACAGAAAAAACTTCACAGTCTCTAAATAGTTCCGGCACATTTTTAAATGCTGTTTTTATAAGTTCAACTACTGTGCTTTTTATAAAGCTTTTCGTTTCATCATCCACATTTGCTGCTGTATTAAATATTAGTGGAGCATTTTTTGACCACTGATTTGATATATCTTTAAAAGTCTTTGCATCTGTAGTTTCGATAATTTCAAATAATGTATCGATAAAAAGTTCACGCTCTTCCCTTGTCTTTGAATACATCCAGTCGCTTATAGTCGAATCAAAATATCTAGCTCCCGCTGCTAAACTATCTACCTTTACAAAGTCGTCTCCCTCAATCATCCATGAAAACGGATTGTGTTGCCAAAAACTCATCTTATTGCTTTTAACTATATTAAAATTTTCCTGACTTTCAAGTATCATACCGAAAACTGATGACTGGGGCACTGTTTTTTCAATTTTATCGCCAATCTTCAAAAAGTCTTCGCTCTCTAAAACTTCCTTATGAAAACCTGGTCCATCGTGAGAATAAATTTTTTTAATTCTGCTTTTGTATTTGTCGTCGCAGTTAATTGCTGCATAAACTGCTAGATTGCCGCCTTTGGAATGACCGCCTATCAATATATCACCTTTTATTTGTTTCATAACGTCATTTAGATAATTAGCTGCTTCAACTTGCGCCGGCACAGCATAAGAATACGCCATATTAAAATCTTCTTTCCATCCTACAATAGTAGCATCTGTGCCTCTAAATGAAACGTAGTGAAGCCCTTCTTTTAATTTAAAAGTAGCCGCAGCAAATTGTTTTTCTTCATCTTTATCAAAAGTAACCCTGTATCCTTTTACTTCTATGTTCCTATATCTTGGATTACATGCTAAATAAGAAAAAATTTCTCTACTAGCAGGTTCATCGTAAACTCTTTTAAACATAACATCAAAATGCTCAGCCAAATATAAATCCTTAATCTTTATTCCATTAAAACTATTTGGCACAACTATGCTATAAGGGTATTTAATATAGGACATCCAGGCCAAAATCAAGCTATCAACAGGATTAAATGGCTTTTCATCAAAAGTATGTAATTCGTCTTTTACATATTGTGTAATATTTATCATTTATTTTTAACACTCCCTTGACTATCTCGGTTTTTAGATGTAATATAATATGGTATTTAAAACCATTTATTGCAATATAAATATTATATAAAGCAATATTAAATTAATATAAGAAAGAAGGTAATACTATGACAACAGCAACTATAAGTCGATACACACTAAAGGAAGAAATATTAAATAGTATAACTCATGGTCTAGGCGCTGTGCTTGCAATTTGTGGAACTATACTTATGATAGTTCAGTCCGTAAACCACAACAGCACATCAGCTCTAGTCAACAGTCTAATATACGGTATATCGTTGATACTCCTTTATACTATGTCAACTATGTATCATGCAATTACAAATACAAGAGCAAAAGAAATATTGAGGATTTTCGATCACACTTCAATATTTTTACTTATAGCCGGTAGCTATACTCCATTTTGCCTAATTGCTTTACAGGGTAACTACAAAGGCCTGCTAATTGCTGCTTGCGTTTGGATATGTGCAATTATAGGTGTAATTCTAAATGCTATAGATCTTAAAAAGACTGAAAAATTAGGTATAGTCCTATATGTAATTATGGGATGGTCAATTGTAGCAGCTATTAAAGATATTGTCGCTGCTCTACCTACTCCTGCATTTTGGCTACTATTAACTGGCGGTTTAGCTTACACAGTTGGAATAATCTTTTATGCTATGAAAAAAGTAAATTACATGCATGGAGTTTGGCACATATTTGTACTAGCTGGAAGTATACTTCATTTTCTATGTATAAGTATTTACGTATTACCTATGGCTTACTAATTAATAGAATTATAACAGAAAAAACAGGTCTCCTAAAAGACCTGTTTTCAGATTATAGACAATGTTCATATGTAAAATTGTGGGCTTTCTCTTGTTTTAGGCATGATGCAACTCATGTAAAAGCTGCTGCTAACAGAAAGTTTACTAGTTCTATAAATTAATAAATATTACTATATTGAATATTACAATTAATATTATATCTATCCCTATCCCTATTCTCTTACCTTCATAATCTTCTTTATTTTTTAAACAATCAATAACTACATATATTATGGACAGTATAGACAATATCGCTAATGTATACTGAATAATTCTCGGTATTTCAACAAATGGATTAATATCCTGTATATCTAATAATGCATATATAGCTATCAAAAGAATATACAAGCGCTGATATATTAGAATTACTTTTCTAAAACTTATATTTTTCATAATGTAATCTCTTTTCTGTTAGGATTTAATAAGTAGTAATACTCTGCAATTTCCAGTCACCAAACTTATATACTTTTCCATTTTTAGTGACCCTTCTTATAAAATACACCGATGTAATTTTTATTCCATGGTCTTTGCTTCCTTTTGAAACTAAACTTATAAGACCTGTTATTCCTCCTAATCTAGTTATTATAACCCCTACTAGCGCTGCACTTGCTCCAGGAAAAAAGCTTACAATAAAACCTGCTATTGATGCTATAGTTCCAGTAGCTCCTACTGCCCTTTTTATTTCATAATAAGATATATATTTTGTTTTTTTATCTCCTACTTTTACTTTATTAGGTACTGAACTATTCAATGTTAAATTATCATTAGAAACTTTAATTTGATTTCCTGTTTTTGTAGAATAAACTGACCCTTTATTTTTATCATATATAAATTTAATATTGCCATCTTCTTTACTATTTACTAATACTTCTCTATACTCTGCATTATCCTTTATAATTTCAATTGTACCTATGCCATTTTCGCTTTTAATCAATACAGAATTATAGCCTATTGATTTTAATTCAATTTTTTCATTACCTATAATAATTTCAGAATTTGCCGCAAAAGCCGTTTGTGATGGAATCACAATAGATACCACACACATCACAATGACTAATATCATCGAAACATGTTTCTTATTATATTTTGCTAACATTTTGTTCACCACTTTTCTTAACCTTAAAACATTTTCTATTTCTTGTTAAAACAAAACTGACTATCAAAATTCCTAATTATGTCAGTAATGAAATCAATGATACAAATAAAAATATATAATTTTGAGTTTCCTTGGTTTTTATCTTTATTTTTTAATGTTTTTCAATCAACTCTTTTTTTACTTAAAAGTTTTTCTAAAGATATATTAAATGTATCACCTATTTTTATAATACTTTCTATATCAGGATAGCAGTATAAACAGGTCTCCTAAAAGACCTGTTTTTTAGTACGATTATTTAAAGTCTATTTTTCTGGTAATTCAATCTTATTTTTTTCATTGAAGAAACGTTTTGTTTCTTTTACAACAACACCTGATAGAGCAACTAATGCAATTAAGTTAGGTATTGCCATTAAACCGTTTAGAGTATCTGCGATTGACCAAGCCAAATCTAGTTTAATTGTTGCGCCTATAAATACAACGATTATAAATAGAATCTGGTAAGGTTTTACAGCTTTTGGACCAAATAAGAATTCAATACAACGGCTTCCATATAGAGCCCAGCTTAGTACAGTTGAAAAAGCAAATAGAGCCAAACAAATAGCTATAATCAAAGCTCCGCCTTTAGAAGTAAATACTGTACCAAGTGCAGCTGCATTTAATTCTGTTGTTCCCTGTACGCCGATAACGAAATCAATTGTTCCAGCTTTTGCAGCTAGTAAAACTGTTAATCCAGTTAGAGTACAGATAACGATAGTATCCATAAATACTTCGAATATACCGTATAGACCCTGTTTTACAGGTTCTGTTTCAGATGTAGCTGCATGTGCCATAGGTGCAGAACCTAGACCAGCTTCATTTGAAAATACGCCTCTTTTAACTCCCCAAGTGATAACTAATACTATAGAACCAACTGCTCCACCAGTAACTCCTCTAGGAGAAAAAGCTCCTTCAAAGATATCAGCAAATACGCTAGGAACATATTTTGCATAGTAGATTACTACAATTAGACTTGTAATTACATATACAAGAGCCATAACTGGTACAAGTCTTTCAGTTACAGCACCTAGACGTTTGATACCACCAAATAAAACAATACCTACAAGTATCATCAAGATGATTCCAAGTACAACGTTTACGATTTGCTGTCCACCGAAATTAGGATCAAACTCAGTAATTACAGTATTTACAGAATCAACAATGTTTCCAACCTGTACTGCATTACCAATACCAAATGTAGCTAATGCTGCAAAGATACAGAAGATAGCACCAAGCCATTTCCAATTTTTGCCTAAGCCATTTTTAATATAGTACATAGGTCCGCCTACCCAGTCACCTTGAGCATTTCTTTCACGGAACTTTACAGCTAGTAGTACTTCTGAATACTTAGTACACATACCTATAAGTGAAGTTACCCAAAGCCAAAAGATTGTTCCAGGACCCCCTAGTGTGATAGCAGCTGTAATACCAGCTATATTACCAGTACCTACAGTTGCAGCTAACGCCGTACTCATAGCCTGGAATGGCGTAATCTCGCCTTCACCAGCTTCTGACTTCTTAAAAATCTTGCCTATAGTATTTTTCATAGCATAGCCAAATTTTCTAAACTGAAGTCCAGCAGTACGAACAGTTAACAAAATACCTACGCCTACTAATAGTACTAGCATAGGAACGCCCCATACTACACTATTAATTGCACTGTTAATACTTTCTATCATTGACATATTATCACCTTCCCCTATTTTGTATTAACAAAACATAACTAAATATACATATATATTATAACCTGTATATAATATATATAAAAATTATTCCGTACATAAATTTTACTATCATACCCTTTTAATTTCAACATATTTTTTAAATTTTCTGTTAATTATTTTAAAAAAAAGGAAACAAATGCCAATATTTTACCATTTTATTCCACTAAAAAAGGCCCTAGAAAATCCAATATTCTTTTGGATTTCTAGAGCCTTTTGCTAAGATTAGTTAAATGTCTAACTATTTATTTTTTCTTGCCTTTGCGATTAAATACACATATTCCACCTAAAGATGCAATTAACACTATTAAGATTAGACCTACAGCCACGTTATCACCTGTTTGTGCTGTTTTATTTGTCTCTACTATCTGTATCTGTGAGTGATCAGTGCTGCTATTAATATTATTATCAGTATTATTATCATTGCTGTGATCAGTATCTACAGGTGTATCCGGTGTACTTGGTTCATCCGGTGTATCCGGTGTATCTGGTGTACTTGGTACTTCTGGTTCTTCTGGAACTTCTGACTTTTTAATGTTTTCTATTTCAACACTGATAGTTTCCTGTTTATCAAGTGATTCTTCTGAAATAGCAAAGCAATAGTATTCATCAGAAAGCTCATATCCAAATGGTGCATCTATTTCCTTAAATGCATAATTACCCTTTGGAAGATTGCTTACAGTAAATGTACCATCACCATCTGTCTTGTAAACTTCATCGCTGTACAAAGCATATTTTCCACTTTCACCCATTGTGTAAAGCTGGAATTTAGCTCCTCTCAATGTAGTATCCGGATGGTTTTTCCATGTTTTAATCACCTTAACATCTTGAGTTTTTTCTTCAGGTATCTTTTTATTAACTATAGGATCAAGAGTTATAGTTTCCTTGTCATTTTCTATTGAAAATTCAATCTTATCCTGAGTACCTAACAAATATCCTTGTGGCGCTTTTGTTTCTACAAAATAATATTTACCATATGGCAAATCAATATTGATTTCACCATTTTTATCTGTAGTATAAGTCTGTTCTCCATAAGGTTCCCAAACAGCTGGATTTTTTTCATCTGCTTCTTTTGAAAGTTTATAAAGATCAAACTCTGCACCTTCAAGTCCTTTTGCCTCTTCGGTATCATCTACCTTAGTTAACTTAACGCTACCCTCTATTTGACTATTGTATACTGTAAGTTCCGCTGTCTGATCTATATTTTCACGATTAAATACAACCTCGTGAGCTGTTTCATCTAAAATATAGCCATTTGGTGCTTTTATTTCCTTAACTCTGTAAGTCTTAGTTAAATCCAGTTTATCAAAAGTTACCTTACCGTTTTCATCGGTTGATTTTGGACTGCCTGTAGGTGTTTCTACTTCATGTCCATCAACATTTTCAACAGTGTATAACTGGAATCTTGCACCCTCGAGAACTTTATCTGTATCCTTGTCTTTTTTAGTTAGATCAATTTGTCCATATCTGTCGATATGTTTTATATTTGTAATAGTCATTGGTACTGTTACAATATTATCATCTGTTGCAGGATCTACAGTAAACCTAATTCTACTTGCATCTCCTTCTGGCAATTCGTATCCAGCTGGTGCTTTTATTTCTTTTAGCATATACTCACCCTGTGGTAAATATATTTCCATAGTGCCATCTTTGCCAGTTTCGTAAATTCCCTTGCCGTAAAGCACTTCATAATCTACATCTGCTACAGCATCGTGGATTTTTTTGAAAAGCATAAACTGTGCACCTGATAGTTTTACAGAACTGTCCGCAGCGTCTTCCTTAGTAATAACCATTTTTGCACTAATTCCATGTCTATTACGTATATAAGGGAATACTACAGAAACTACATCTCCACTTTCTGTGAAACATTCTTCCCCTACTTCAAATTCGAAGTGTCTTTGGTCAAGTACGTATCCCTCTGGAGCTTTTGATTCTATTAGATAGTAATCGCCCCATTCCAATCCGTCCCAAGATACATTACCATCAGTGTCAGTTGTTTTTTCACTTACTAAAGTTTCAACTGTACGAACTGCATCTGGATTATTTTGATCGTAATCAGAGTCGCCTTCATTTATTTTTTCTGTAGTTACTTTAAATAACTTAAATTTAGCACCTGCCAAATCCGCCTGAGATTCACCATCTTCCTTGTGAAGCTCAACCTTACCTTTTAGTCTTGCATTTGCAACTATATTTGAAGTATATAGCAAGTTACCTTTTTGAACTACTCCATCTTCATCAGGTGAAGCTGGTGTTTTAAATGTATAACTATCTTTTGGTTTTTCATATCCTGTCGCAGGATCGACTTCTGTAAATTTGTACTCTGTATTTGGTTCTAATCCATTGATAGCTATCTTACCTTCAGATTTACTTGTATACATAATATCAACTAAATCTTTATCTTCTTCTGCAGCCACATAATATCCATCTACATTGTTACTTCTCACTTTTACAGGAGTTCCATCAGCCTTAGATATAGTGAAACCAACGCCGCCTAAATGACTGCCATCTGTAGCATCCTGTTTAATTAACTTAATACCATATCTGTATTCCATATTTGAAGCAACTTTAACTAAACCTGGCACCTTACCCTTAATAATATTGCCCTCATTATCTTTTGGGAATGTCTGTTCTGTTAAAGAATACATTATAGGTGTTTGGTCAAGTTTATACCCTGTCGGCGCTTCAACTTCTACTAAATAGTATTCTTCCATATGGATACCATCTTTAAATGATAAGTTTCCATTTTTATCTTTAAACTGAGATATATCTAGCACGCCATTTTCATCTGTAGTACCTATACCGATACAATCGTCGTACTTACTTGAATTTACTATAGACATATCCTTTGACTTAAGTTCTTCAGGATTTGGATTTGTAACATTTGGTCTACCACCAGTTTGCATAAATAGTTTGTATGTTGCACCTGCAAGTCCTTTTGACTTAATTTGAGCATCGCTGTAAAGCCATCCATCTTGGTATTTAGTACCTTCAATTTCCGGTTTTCCATTTTCAGTTGCATATTTAACTAGTTTTAATTTTGCTAAATATTTGTAATTACGTAGCTCGTTGTCCTTTAATTCTGAATCATTTGTACCATTTACTTCACTGTATAGTTGTAAGCTCTTATCTACAGTTTTTTCATTTACATCAAAGTATGCGCTGTGCATATCTCTTTCGTAATCAGCAGGAGCTTTTAATTCTGAAAGTGAATAATGACCTAGTGGTATATCCTCAATATTAACTTCACCTTTATCATTTGTTACTACTGTAGGGAAGTTGCCATCTTCAGCACCTGGGAATTTAAAATTCAATTTTACATCTGCTGTAGTGTTTTCCGTATGGAAATATCCATCTTTTGTATCAGTTAAATCTACGACTTCCCATTTAGATGGATTGTCTGGATTTTCTTTCCACTCTTCTTCTGTACCAGTAAAACGGAATAATCCAAACTTAGCATTTTCTAGTTTTTCACCTGTTTTACCATCAGTTTTTGTAAATGATAAAGTTGCAACTCCTGGATCATTTGTAGCCGGTTTATCTGAGCTATTTAAAAGCAAGTGATAATTATCATCGTATTTATCCTTATCTTTATCTTTGTCCGGCAATTTTTCGTCTAAAGTAAATTCGTATTCTACAACATTTTGTTTAGATACTGATTTATATCCAGCTGCCTCTTCAGTTTCTCTGATAATATATGAGCCTGCATCTAAACCGTGTACGCATAGCTCACCATCCTTATCAGTTTTTAGCACCGCGCTACCGCCATTCTTCTTTACAAAAGTTTCATGGCCGTTTATAGATTTCTTTTCAAAACCTGTTACTTCTGTGCCATCTTTTTTGTAAATTGTAAATGTTGCGCCTTCAACTGGGTTGCCGCTGTATGAGTCTTTTTTGTAAAGCTTAATAGAGCGTGAAACATTTCCTTTAAGCTTATAAGTTACAGCATTTTTTGAACTTCCAATCTTTGTTGGTGTAGTATCTAAGTAATAGCCATCTGGAGCTTTAGTTTCAATTAAATAGTGACTGTGTGATGCAGTCAATTTACCTAGTATCAATTTACCCTCATCATCTGAAACAAAATCAGATGTTACCATATCGTTGGCTTCGTTATCGCCACCAGTATATACATAAGTGTAAGTTTTGCCGTCTTCACTTCCATCTTTGTTAACAAACCATGAAAGCTGTTCATCATTTTCTAAAAATTCATCAGTTTTACCATCTGCACAGTAAACTTTAAAATGGGCTCCCCCTAGTCCAGCTTTGTCTGTTTCAACCTTTTTTATATCGTCCACATCATTTGCATCTGTGCTGTATGCTTCATCTGCCTTTTGAACAACTATTGAACCTAAGTTGAAGTTTCCTTTTATACCGCTTTTGAAATGCACTTCTGTACTGCTGCTTGCATTCCATGTAGCATCGTCCATAGAAACTTTTGCGCTGTTTGTATAAGTTGTCGCTGATGTATTTATAGAAGTTACCATGTATTTTAGTGAAAATCTAAATATGTATCCTTCCTTATAAAAATCTAAAGAATTTTGGTATACCTGTTTAGCTGCATTCCACTGAACAGCATACTGAGCTCTATTAGCCAAAAATACGGCCTGGTCTGTTACAAGATTGTTTAAAGATTTTTCAAAGTCCTTGTATTGCTGTGTATTTTTAAATGGAGTTTTATTACCGCCAACTGGTACATCTAACAATTTATTTAGCGCTGTACAATCTGGCAAGTTTCCATCATCTATTGGCTGGTTTGCACCTACATTTGGCTGGTTACGCCATGTGTGGTATGTGTCTCTCCACTCTTCAAGAATGGCTTTTTTCTCTGCGTCATCCTTTACAGCGTCTGCAAGTAGGTTTACTACATTTTGTCTGCGTGTATCCAAAAGTGTTATTGGAGAGTTTTCCCCACTGGTAATAGCTTTTATTTTTTGGTCACACTCATTTATCTTGTTTTCAAACCATTTTATTGGATAGTTTTTATTTTGGCACATATCCCATTTAAGTGTGCCGTCTGTACCATCAAGTTTACCCATATTGATAGTAAGTGTTTGCTTATTTGTGTCAGGATCAGTAGTTACTGACCAAGTTAGAGTATGCTTTTTAACATATGATGTAATAGCTTCATTTTTTTCCTTTTGTGACATAGAAGATGATATATTTACACCTGCTGTCTTAGAAGTAACCTCTGTAAAATAATCACCTGTTACAATTGAATTTATTTCGCCATTTCCATTATATAGTGGACCACCTACGCCACCATTTATAATACTACCTGTTCCAACTGATAAAGCTGGTAATTCTACATAAAATGGTGCTCCGTTTGTGTATTTACCATAAGCTGAGTCCTGATTGTAAAATTGCTGGTTTTCATCTAATGTATCTTCTATAATATAGTTCCCTCCAACAGTTACTTTTTTATCCTTTAAAAATTCCTGTTGCTTTTTTTGAAGCTCGTTTAAAAATACTAAACGATATTCGATTTGTGGTGTATTAGTAGTGTCGCTGTTGTTCCACTTTGTACCTTTACCAAACTGATATACTCTATCTGAAAAATCATCTGGTTTTGGTGCAACCCATCCATTTCCAGTTGGTACTGTTGGAATAGTTGGTTTTTCTGGTGGAGCTACAACAGTTAAGGTACCTGTGAAGTTGCCAAGCTCTAAAGGTTTACCGTTTAGTGTATCGTCAAATACTCCACTTCCCTGAACCATAGCTTCTATAGTTTTACTGTCAAAAACTTGTACGTATTTATTGAAAACTACCTTGTATTTCATCTCGCCTGTAGACTTGTTATAAGTCATAGTTCTATCTGCGATATATATACCATTTATAGTTAGTTTTCTAGTTGCACTTGTTGGCAGATTTAATCCAGGCACTTAAATAGGACACGCTCAAACCAATCTCCATTGTGGAAATGTTCTTCGGCATTTTTTGATGGTGCCCATGTTACAGAGTATGCAAAGTTATCCTTTTTTTTGTACTGTTATATCTCCTCCTTGATATAGCTTACCATTTATATAAACAGCTACATTGAAGTCAAGATCTTTTTCTGTAATCTCATGACCTTTAGTCATCTTTGGAGTTTTTGCAACACTTGAAGCTTCTTTTACAGTTTCAAGTTTGTCTTCTGTCATCTTTTCTGTAGATTCGCCGTAAACTTTTTCAACGACTTTGCCGTTTTTAACATCTGGCTTTTTCCATTTTTTAATGGATTTGTCCATCCATGATGGAGCCTGTGGCCAATCTACATACTTTTCTTTTTCTGTTTTTTCTACAGTTTTGTCTTTATCAGTTGATTGTTCATTTTTTTGATTATCAACGTCAGCAGTTTGTTTATCATCGGTTTTATTTTCTATAACTTCCGATGATGCCTCATCATTTGTCTTATCAGTTTGAGAATTGTCAATTACGCCATTTTCATCTGTTTGAGAATCCACAACTTCTGTTCCTTCTGCGGTAATCTCATTTTGCTGCGTAACATCTCCTGTCTGTGTTTCTTCTCCAAAAGAAGCACTAAAAGGGAAAATGGTTATAACCATAACCATGACAAGCATCAAGCTAATAAGTCTTTTCTTTTTACTCATTTGCCCTCACCTCTTAATACATATACAAAATCCTTTATATTACATATTTGTCATAATTGACAGAATATTAACAAAAGTAGTCTTGCAATTATACTTTACTTAATACATGTTGTACAACCTAATGTTTACATCATAACCCCCCCTGTAGTACTTTATGTATAAAGTAGGTAAAAATGTACATGTATGAACCAAAATGCCTATATATATGCATTCTCTCGCATATTTATATATTTAGAATATATCTCAAATTTCGCTTTTTATTAAATTTTACAATTTTTCACTGTCTAATCTGTAAAATCTTACAAATACATAGTTATAATTATACTTTTTAAACAGGGTGCTTTAGTATTAGATGAATATTCCTACTATTTATAAAAAAAATTTAAAAATTTCACACGTAAAAAGAGAGCCGTTATAACAATACATTTTGTTATAACAACTCTCTTTATATTAGCATTTATATATTTTATTATTTAACTTCTGCTTTCCATAGTCCATGTAGGTTACAGTATTCGTATACTGCTACTGGTTTTTCTCCCTGTAGGTTAAATACTGCTTCTGGTTTTTCACCTGGTTTAAATGTTCTCTTATGACCACCCTTGTCAGTTTCTACAAAGATCCACTGAATGTAATGAGCTTCTTCCATTGGATGTTCAACGCTACCAACTACTGCTTTTAGTACATCTCCTTCTGCTGTTACTACAGGTACATGTTTTTCATTTGCAGCATCAGTTGTGTTTGGTACTAACTCTGTCATTTTCTGTCCGCAGCACATCATTGGTACGCCTGCATCATTTATAACGCCTACTAAGTTTCCGCAATGGTCACATCTTAAAAATTTTTTCATGATCTATTTCCTCCTAAATCCGTTTAATCAATTTTCGTTTGTCATACCTATATTATACTACAAAAACATTAGATTTAAACATAATAATTTACTTTATTACGTAAATGTTATAATATAGCCTAATTTATGCGAACATTTGTTTACATCTTAAAATTTTTATGCTATTATTAATTTGAGAAATCAAATGAACTTAACACATTTATGAGGTGATTATAATATGGATAGACTAAAAGATAGACAAAAAAAGATATTAAATTTTATGAAGCAAGAGATAAAAGAAAAAGGATATCCTCCAACAGTTAGAGAGATTTGTTCAGCCTTAGGTATAAAATCTACATCTACAGTTCACAACGATATTGCAGCTTTAGTTAAATACGGATTTATTATTAAAGATCCATCAAAACCTAGAGCTCTTATGGTTGTAAATCACGATGAACCTAAACAAACTAAACAACCTGAGCCAATAAACAAGTCGGACTTCGCTCCAATTTCAGAAGTTGTTGAAGTTCCTGTAGTAGGTCGTATTGCAGCAGGCACACCTATTTTAGCTGAACAAAATATCGAAGACTCATTCCCTATCCCTGCAAGATTTTTAAAAGGAAATGAAAACTACATGTTAACAGTTAGAGGCGAAAGTATGATTGAAGCTGGTATTATGGACGGAGATTATATAATCGTTAGAAAACAAAATACTGCTAACAATGGAGATATAGTAGTAGCTATGCTTGATGGATACGAAAGCGAAGCTACAGTAAAAACATTTTACAAAGAAAAAGATCATATAAGATTGCAACCAGAAAACTCTGCAATGAGTCCTATTATCGTTAATAACGTACAAATCTTAGGAAAAGTCACTGGAGTTTTTAGATCATTGTAAATCACAATATTAATATTTTAAAAGGCATCTTTCAAGCGAAAAGATGCCTTTTTTGTCTATTAAATCATGCCTAGTACATGTTGCATACCTATGCTTACCAATGAAATTGCAATCCAGCAACAAAATCCCATAAAGATTGGTTTACCACCAGTTTTTACTAACTTAACAATATTTGTATTCATACCGATAGCCGCCATAGCCATTACGATAAAGAATTTGCTTAGTTCTTTAATAGGGCCAGTAACTGCTGGTGACAAGTTAAATACAGTTGTAATTACTGCTGCTAGTAAGAAGAAAACGATAAACATTGGAAAAGCTTTTTTTAGGCTAAAGTTATTTGATGTTTTTTCCTTTTTAGCAGTCCAAAATGCAAGTACAAGAGTAATTGGGATAATAGCTAGAGTTCTTGTTAGTTTAACGATTGTTGCAATATCAAGAGTATTTGAACCATGTATACCATCCCAAGCAGTTGCAGCTGCTGTTACTGAAGAAGTATCATTTACAGCAGTACCAGCAAATAATCCAAATCCTTCATTTGAAAAGCCTAACATACCGCCAAGTGTAGGAAATATCAAAGCTGCTAAAACATTGAATAAAAATATTACTGAAATTGACTGTGCGATTTCTTCATCGTCTGCATTGATTACTGGAGCAGTTGCTGCGATAGCTGAGCCTCCGCAAATAGAAGATCCAACTCCTATAAGTGTTGAAACTTTGCCATCCATCTTCATAACCTTATATAGTAAAAATGAAACTACTAAAGATGTTGTAATTGTACTTACTATTATTGGTAATGACTGTTTGCCTTGTGCCAAAATTTCGTAAAAGTTCATACCAAATCCTAATAGGACAACTGCGTATTGTAAAACTTTTTTTGATGTGTATTTAATCCCTTCATCTAAACTTGATTTATCTTTGATTATCAATGTTAAAATCATACCAATTATTATTGCAAATACAGGGCCACCGATAACTGGCATCCATTTTCCTAGCAACCATGCTGGTATAGCAATTAAAATACAAAACAAAATTCCTTTAATCTTTCCTTTCATGACTAATACCTCCTCGTTTTTGTTAAGTTAATATTATCACGAAAAATAAATAATTAAAAATAATAAATATATATGTTATAATAAAAATATCTTATAGTTAAAGGAGATGATTAAGTTATGTTGGACTTTAGAATTGAAACATTTTTAAATGCTTGTAAAACATTGAATTTTACTAAAACCGCTGAGGAGCTTTGTATAACTCAACCGGCAGTTTCTCAGCACATTAAGTTTATTGAAAATTACTACAATGTTAAGCTGTTTTACAACAAGGGTAAAAAAACGTTTTTAACAAAAGAAGGGTCATTCCTGCAAAATGCTCTTACAACTATGTCTCTGGATTTGGAGCATCTTAGAACTGAGCTTAAAAAACATGATGAGAGAAATAGGTTGCTTAAATTTGGGGTAACTTTGACGGTTGGAGAGTATATAATCCCGGGGCCCCTGGCGAAATTTTTGAAAAACAATAAGGATAAACAGCTAAAAATGAAGGTTTCTAATACTTTTAATCTTTTGGAGGATTTAAATAAGGGAGCTATTGATTTTGCTATTGTGGAGGGGTACTTCCCGCAAAACGAGTACGATTATTTGATTTTTAGTCATGAAAAATACATAGGTGCTTGTGCCACAGATTCAAAATATGCCCATGGGAACTTCACTATTGATGAATTGTTTGAAACCACTGTAATAACTAGGGAGCCTGGCTCTGGCACTAGAGAAATTTTACAGCGTTCTTTGGAAGATAGAAATTTTACAATCAACGATTTTGCCGATGTTATGGAGATAAGCAACTTAAATGCCATAAAAAAATTGGTCAAAGCTGATTTGGGTATAACATTTATGTATCAGGCTGCCTTAGAAGAAGCTATCGAAAAAAAGGAACTTTGCAAAATTGAAATTTCCGATTTTTATATTTCCCACAATATCACTTTTATATGGCGTAAAAATAGCCTTTTTGCTGAGGAGTATCACAATATATTTAATCAGCTAAAAAGTTTTGCATAAAAAAATAGGGTGCCACACCTACAATCTTTTTCTGTTAGTGTGACATCCATTTTTCTTATCTTACTAGTAGTTTTTTTATACCCTCTTCAAGTCCTGCCAATGACAGCTCGAACATATCAAACTCATCACACAAAACATTGATAGTATAAGAACCCCAAGCATAATTCCATTTTGATTTAGATATTGGATTTAACCAAATTTTTTTCTTGAATTTTCTATTTAATTTTCTAAGCCATTCAATCCCCGGCTCATTATTGTAAAGTCGCATATCATTGATGCCGCCAATGCTTAAAAGCTCATAAGGCGCCATTGCACCATCTCCTACAAAAATGACTTTGTATTCGCTGTCAAGCTTTTGCATAAGCCATTTAGTTTCTACCCAGTCACCATATTGGCATGTAGGATTTTTGTACAGATGATCATATATGCAATTATGGAAATAATATACTTGCAAATCTTTAAAGTGATTTGATTTTCTAAGAGCCTGAAACAGTGTATTGCAAAGGTCGCTGTACCTCATCATAGAACCATCGCTATCCATTAGCAGCAACACTTTTACAGTATTTTTTCTAGGCTTTTCGTAAACCAAAGATAAAAGACCTGCATTGTCCCCAGTTGCTTTTACAGTGCCTTCCACATCTAATTCGGTTTTTGCTCCATCTACCCTTGTAGAATACTGGCGCAATCTTCTAAAAGCCACCTGAAAATCTCTAGAGTCAAGCTCGTGATCTTCTCTAAAGTCGATAAATCTTCTTTCGCTGGCTACCTTAACTGCTGATTGATGACGGCTTTTGCCACCTATGCGGATGCCCTTAGGATTGTATCCGCCACGACCAAATGGTGATGTGCCACCTGTTCCAATCCATCTGTTGCCACCGTGATGTTCCTCATTTTGTTCTTCCAAGCGTTCTTGAAACATCTTCATAAGCTCAGCAATACTTAAATCGTCAAAATCTATATCAGGTATATCCTCTAATGCTCTTTCAAGCTCACCGTTTTCAAGCCACTGCCATACTTCCTCTGGTAAATCCTCAAACTCTTTTATATTTTTAAAATACAAAGCAAAGACTTTGTCCAGCGTATCGTAGTCAGCCTCGCTTTTTACAAGAATTGATCTACATAAGTGATAAAAACCTGTAAGAGTAGAATTACCTAAATCCATCTCCAATGCCTGCATAAGAGTCATCCATTCCTGCATAGAAACTTTTAGACCGTATGAACGCAACAAATTAAAAAATCCTAAAAACATCTTTTGCCACTTTCTGTTAACTCAATATCTTGGTTTTTCTTAAGCAAAACGCCAATAAATGGAATACGATGCTGTAAAACTTTTGGATCTATACCGCTAATCATAAGTGCCTGTATCCAGTCAAGTAGTTCAGACGTACTTGGTTTCTTTTGTAAATCTCTTACTTTTCTCAATTTGTAAAATGCCTCAGTTGCATTTTCACAAAGTTTTTTGTCGATATCCTTAAAATGAACTCTTATGATTTCTTCCATTTTGCCAATTGTAGGAAACTCAATATAGTGGAAAATACATCTTCTTAAAAATGCGTCAGGTAATTCTTTTTCGGCATTTGATGTAATTATAACTATAGGTCTATGTTTAGTTTTAATAGTTTCCTTAGTTTCATTTATGTAAAACTCCATTTTATCAAGCTCCCAAAGCAAGTCATTTGGAAACTCTAAGTCAGCTTTGTCGATTTCGTCAATTAGCAAAACTACTTGTTTGTCTGATGAAAAAGCTTCGCCTAATTTACCAAGTTTAATATACTGCTTGATATCCGCTACATCACCTTCACCGAACTGAGAGTCATAAAGTCTCTGTACTGTGTCATATACATAAAGCCCTTCTTGCGCCTTAGTTGTAGACTTAATACTCCAAACCAATAGCTCCATATCTAGTGACTCTGCGATTGCTTCTGCAAGCATTGTCTTACCTGTGCCTGGCTCACCTTTAATCAATAATGGCTTTTCAAGTGCAATTGCAACATTTACTGCATTTTGCAGCTCTTCTGTTACAACATATTTATCATTTCCTTCAAACTTCAACATTTAAATTTCTCCTTTTTTATAAACCTAAAAACAACGGTACCAAAATCGGCACTGATGCGCTCAATGTAATCCCAGCTATAAACGAATAAATCGCAACTTCCGCTGATGTTGATTTTTCAACGATTGGCAGGCATACATCCATAGCGGCAGCGCCAGGTAATGAAATTGTTTCAATATGCCCAATATATTTTGCAACTATTGGAATAGTAATTATACCAAGTAGCTCTCTCATAACATTGTGTAAAAACGATACAGCTGATAATGACGCACTGTACTGATCGATAAGAAGTGGTGCCAAAGAATACCAACCCATTCCTGAACCAACAGCTAAACTTTCGAATAAATTAATAGGCAGTATAAGGCTTGCAAATGCCGCTCCGCCTAAAGTTCCAACGATTGCCGCCACTGGAAACATCAAAATCCTCGCCCCAGCTTTTTTAATATTTTTTATAACAGTGCCCTGCATCCCGATATCCATGCCCACAAAAAATAAAAGGCCGGACAGACCAACGATAATTATATACTCAGAAATCGGCAAAAAACTCTCTGGAAGTAAGAAATATCCTAAAAGTGCACCAATTCCAACCGAACCTACTACAATTTTAGTCATTTGTCTTAACTCCTTCCTTGTTGAACTTCATAAGTTTTCGTGCAATAAAAACTGCAATAACGCTTCCTGCCATACAACAGATTGTTATAACAAACGCTGATATGCCTATAGAACCAAGAGAAGACACTACATCTTTGTTAGCTCCAAGACGGCTTCCCATAGTTACCAATAAAACAATAAGCAACACTGTTTGGGCCTTACCCGTCCACGTAGCCTCTTTTCCACTTTTGCGAATCTTCGCGCCTATAAATCCACCAACAATGCAAAAAAATATATAAAGCGCCAACAACTTCATATTTCTTCACCTATTCCTTTCTTTTAAATTGTAACAATAACGATTTTTTCTCCTTATTCACCCTATTTGACTCTCTAATTTTTTGAATCGATTTGTTATGTGTAACAATATCAAGATTTGCTGATTTAATTAGCTCCATACTCTTGTTTTCATACTTTACAAAAGCGACAGACACAGTCCAAGCCACCGCCATCATAGCGTAGTAATCATCGGTTTTCACCTCTGGCAATTTGGCCAAAACTTTATCGATATACTCGTCGTTTAAAAAATAGTCCATAGCCATAACCACGCCAAACCTTATGTAAAACTCCCTGCTATCATCTAAAAATTTTTGCAAGTAGCGCCATGTTTCCTCCTGGTACTTATTGGCGATTTTCATTGACGAACAAATGCTGTCACAAACTGCCCAGTTATCGATGAATGGCACGTACTGTTCCATGCACTTTTGCCATGTGTCAAAATCCATCTTCGTGTTGCCCGCCACCATGCCAGCTAGCATTTTCTCTTCATAGTAAAGATCATCTTTTGGCGTTTTTACCACCTCATCAAAGTACTCCAAGCCCCACTTGTTTGCAATTTCCTTTGATAATTTTCTAAGCCGAGGCAGTCTCACTCCCATAATCTTATTTTCGTCTATGTTTGGTATAAGTCCACTTTGGAATGACTTATACTTTGTGTCCTGCATTTTCTTTAGTTTTAAGATTATTTCTTTTCGCATTGTTTCGCTTTTTCTATTTTTTCTCTGATTTCCGCTCTTTTAGCTTTTTTTTCACGTCTGCTTTCTATAAAATTGCTTATTACAAAAACTCCTGTTATAACTAAGATACCTACAATCAAAATGGCTTTTACTACTGTTGAGTCGCCGCCTGTTCTTGAAAGAACTAGATTGACTATTACAAGTATCATTATAGCTACAAACAAAATGTAATCTTTTTTCATGTGTTTTTTCTCCTATCTTTTACCGTCCTTGTATTATATCACAGTCGTTAATTTTAATATATAACTTTATGGTAGTAAAATTTTATTTTTTGTAGTATAATTAATTTGTTGTGGGAGACTAGCTCAATGGATAGAGTCGCAGACTTCGAATCTGTCGGTTGGGGGTTCGAATCCCTCGTCTCTCACCATTATAATTAACCTTGAAAAACCGCTATTTTTCAATATGTAGCGGTTTTTCTATTGCTTGATTTTTTATTCTTTTATTTTATCTTCGCCATAAGTCCGTTAAATTTTTCGTAGTTTACTTTTACTCCA
>CAUWIT010000023.1:0-18407 GCA_963558965.1 uncultured Clostridia bacterium
GCCAAGAAAGCCCGTAAAATAGGCATTTCTTGGCTCTAATATATTATTCAAACTCAATTGTTCCAGGTGGCTTACCTGTGCAATCATACAGTACTCTGTTTACATGTTCTACTTCATTTACAATACGAGTAGTTGTCTTTTCAAGTACATCCCATGGAAGTTTAGCAGCCTCTGCTGTCATAAAGTCAGAAGTCAATACAGCTCTCAAAGCGATAGCATAGTCGTAAGTTCTAAAATCACCCATTACGCCTACAGAACGCATATTAGTTAAAGCTGCAAAGTACTGACCAATATCTCTTGAGATACCAGCCTTTTCAACTTCTTCTCTATAAATAGCATCAGCTTCCTGAACAATTTTAACTTTTTCAGGAGTAACTTCGCCGATAATACGAACAGCTAGACCAGGACCTGGGAATGGCTGTCTGTATACTAGGTATTCTGGGATACCTAATTCTAGACCAGATTTTCTAACCTCGTCTTTAAATAGGTCACGAAGTGGTTCGATGATTTCCTTGAAATCAACGTGATCAGGTAGTCCTCCTACATTGTGATGACTCTTAATAGTTGCACTGTTTCCAAGACCACTTTCTACGATATCTGGATAGATAGTACCCTGTACTAAGAAATCAACTGCACCGATTTTTTTAGCTTCCTCTTCAAATACTCTGATGAAAAGTTCGCCTATGATTTTTCTCTTCTTTTCTGGATCGTCAACGCCAGCTAAAGCATCGTAAAATCTATCCTGTGCATTTACTCTGATAAAGTTTAGGTCGTAGTTACCCTCTGGACCAAATACTGCTTCTACCTGGTCGCCTTCATCTTTTCTTAGTAGGCCGTGGTCTACAAATACGCAAGTAAGCTGTTTGCCTACTGCTTTACTCATCATTACTGCTGCAACTGATGAGTCTACTCCACCTGATAAGGCACATAGCACTCTACCATTACCTACTTTATCTCTAATTTTTGCTATTGATTCTTCTACAAATGAGTCCATTTTCCAGTCGCCTGAACATCCGCAAGCATCTTTTACAAATGCTTCAATTATTTCTGTACCCTGTACAGAGTGCATTACTTCTGGATGGAACTGAACTGCATAAAATCCTTTTTCTGGACATTCCATTGCTGCTACTGGGCAAACTGGAGTATGTGCAGTTACTTTAAATCCTGCTGGTGCTTCTGAGATGTAGTCAGTATGGCTCATCCATAGGATTGTTTCTTTTGAAACTTTTTTGAATAGTGTTGCATCCTGATCTACTTCTACTGTTGTTTTTCCGTATTCGCTTACTGGTGCTGTTTCTACTTTGCCGCCTAGTGCGTGTGCCATTAGCTGTGCTCCGTAGCAAATACCTAAAATAGGAATACCTAATTCAAATAATTCCTTGTTGTATTCAAGGGCGCTTTCGCCGTAAACGCTGTTAGGACCGCCAGTGAAGATAATTCCCTTTGGTGCCATTTCCTTGATTTTTTCAATGCTATATGTATGTGGCTGGATTTCGGCAAATACGTTTAGCTCACGAACTCTACGTGCGATAAGCTGGTTGTACTGGCCACCGAAGTCCATTACCAATATTTTTTCATGTTTCATTTATGTTTCCTCTTATCTATTTGAAGTTCCTGAAGTATCTTTTGCAATTACGTCATGTGCTCCGCCTTCTACGATTGAAGTTGCTGATACCAATGTCATCTTTGCATTTTTCTGTAGTTCTGGTATTGTTAGTAGTCCGCAGTTACACATTGTTGATTTAACTTTTTGTAGTGATTGTCTTACGTTATCGCTTAGCTTACCTGCATATGGTACGTATGAATCTACGCCTTCTTCGAAGCTTAGCTTTTTGTCTCCGCCCATATCGTAACGCTGCCAGTTTCTAGCTCTTGCTGAACCTTCGCCCCAGTATTCTTTTACGTAGCTTCCGTTTAAGTTGATTTTCTGTCCTGGAGCTTCGTCAAATCTTGCAAAGTATCTACCTAGCATGATGAAGTCTGCACCCATTGCTAGTGCAAGTGTCATATGGTAGTCGTATACGATACCACCGTCAGAACAGATAGGAATGTATATACCTGTTTCTTCGTAGTATTCGTCTCTAGCTTTTGCTACTTCCTGTACTGCTGAAGCCTGTCCTCTACCGATACCTTTTTGTTCTCTTGTGATACAAATTGAACCACCGCCGATACCGATTTTAATAAAGTCTGCGCCTGCTTCTGCTAGGTATCTAAATCCGTCTCCGTCTACTACGTTTCCTGCACCGATTTTTACTGTGTCGCCGTATTTTTCTCTAACGAATTTTAGAGTGTCTGACTGCCATTCTGAATATCCTTCTGATGAGTCGATACATAGTATATCTGCGCCTGCTTCAACTAGTGCTGGGATTCTTTCTTCGAAGTCTCTTGTGTTTACGCCTGCACCTACAATATATCTCTTATGTTCGTCTAGTAATTCGTTTGGATTTGCTTTGTGGCTATCGTAGTCTTTTCTAAATACGAAGTGAGTTAATCTCTGGTTTTCATCGATTACAGGTAGTGAGTTTAGCTTGTTATCCCATAGGATATCATTTGCTTCACTTAGTGTTGCCCCTGCTTTTGCATAGATTAGTTTATCAAATGGTGTCATGAATTCTGAAATTTTTGTTTCAGGATCCATACGGCTTACTCTGTAGTCTCTTGATGTTACAAGACCTACTAGTTTGCCTTCTGCTGTTCCGTCTTCTGTTACAGCTGTAGTACTATGACCTGTTCTTTCTTTTAGTTCTAGCAATTCTCTCAATGTCTGATCAGGTTTGATATTTGCGTCTGAAGTTACAAAGCCTGCTTTTGTAGCCTTTGCTCTTTTTACCATTTCTGCCTGGCTTTCGATTGTCTGAGAGCCGTAAATAAATGATACGCCACCTTCTTTAGCTAGAGCTACTGCCATTTTATCATCTGAAACAGCCTGCATTACTGCTGATACCAATGGGATATTCATTGATAATGCTGGTTCTTCACCTTTTTTAAATTTAGTTAATGGTGTTTTTAATGATACGTTTTCAACTCTGCACTCTTTTGATGAGTATCCTGGAACTAGTAGGTACTCATTAAAAGTTCTTGAAGGTTCGTTATAATACTGTGCCATGTGTCCTCCTTTTTTTCTCTATACAATAACAAATTCTATCTAATTTTTTCTTCTGCTTTTAATAATTTATTCTATATTAAATTGCGCTATTTTTCAACACACTTAGCCTATTATTTTTAATTTTTTCAAATATTTTAAAAAAGGCTTGTGACACCACTAATCTAGCTGATGTCACACAGCCTTGTTTTTTTATCTAGGATCTAATCTGTTAAAATCATTTCCGCTGTCTTTATTTTTTTTCTTGTTCCAAAAGTACCAAATTAGAGTACCTACGCCTACTGCTATTAAAATTACGCTTCCTACTTTATATACGCTCACGGTTTTCACCTCTTTTCTACATTTTTTCAATTTTACCCAAAATCTACGTTGTTATCTACTATGCCTAAACAAAGATTTCTGTTGCCCATGTGAAGATAATACCCACTACTAAAAATGGTCCAAGGGCAAATCTATCTTTTAAGTTTTTCTTTTTACTTGTCAATAATATAATACCATAAATGCCGGATAAAATGATACCATAAATAGCTCCGTATAAGACTATTTTTAATCCGTAGTACATACCAGTCGCCATTAGCAGTTTTATATCTCCGCCCCCAAAGGCGTCTTTGATTATCAAGTTTACCAATGTCATAAATGTTGCTACAACAAGCATGCCAAAAATCCTATCTGGCCACGCCACTGTGTCTAAAACAACCCCTGCTGTCATTCCTATAACGAAAATTGCACCGTTGATCCAGTCGGGTATGATTTTTTCCTTGATATCCACTAGGGCACCTACCGCCATAAGCGCCAGTACCAGTACGTCAAATATGGTGTTTACGATTTGCATCATTTACTTGTACACATGTATTTGGCCGCTGTCTGATACCCCATATATCAGTTTGTGTTCATTTCTAAGTCTGATGATTTCATCTATAATTTCGCTTGTTAGCTCTTCGCCGGGACACGCAAATGGTATGCCGGGTGGGTATGGCGTAATGTTAGTTGCGCACACTCTGCCCTTTGCATTTTCAAGGGCCACCGCCTCTTTTGCTTCCCCGTGGTGTTTTACCTTGCCAGGTTTAGGAATGACAAATCGGCTATTCTCGGCTTTACATCGCTTATTTGCAATTAGCTTTTCCTTGGCATCTATGGTACTACCAGCTTCTTTTACTGACTCGATGCACTGCACGATGCTGTCGTAAAGTTTTTGATAATCAAATCTGACATTTCCAATACCTGTCATGGCCATAACAATATTGCCTGTAACAAGCTCAACTAAGACTTTTTTCTTGTAAAGGTACTGCTCAAATGAGTACCCGTCAATCCCATAAGCTTCAAGGGACATATTTAACTTGGTTTTATCAAGGCCTGGACAATCTACCAAAACAAAGCCTTCGATAGTTTTCGCCTCCTCGTAAAACCAGTCGATATCATTTTTCCATTTTCTAAACTGCTCTTCGCCGTGTCTTTTGATGATTTCAGCGTTTATAGCAAGTGAGGCCATCAGTAAATAAGACGGGCTTGTAGTCTGCACCAGCTGTATTTTTTCAAACAAATCCACAAGGTCGACTCTATCTGTCATAACATTTAGTACTGCGCTTTGTGTGAAACTAGCAAGTGTTTTATGGATGCTGTTTATAACTATATCAGCTCCGCAATCTTCCGCTGCCATTGGCATCCCTTCGCCGAAGCCGAATTTATGGAAAAATTTTAAATGAGCCCCATGTGCCTGATCAACGATCAATATTTTTTTATGCTTATGGACTACCCTAGCAATTTCCTTAATATCACTGCATATGCCGTAGTAGTTTGGACTTGGCAAAATCACCGCCTCGATATCTTTATCTGACGCCAATGCTTTTTCCACATCAGCCGGATCTATGCCTCCAATAATCCCTACATTTTCAACGGTTTTAGGCTGCAAGTACACCGGTTTTATACGCCCCAATTTCAAAGCGTTGTAAACGGATTTGTGGCAACCTCTTGACATCAAAAGTTTTTTCCCTGATTTTACAGATGACATAACTGCTGCCAAAATACCACCAGTTGTGCCATTTACCAACAGGAATGACTCTTTTGCGCCATACAGTTTTGCATAAAGCTCTTGTGCTTCTTTTATTATACCTTCTGGATGATACAAATTATCTGCACCGATAATCTCAGTTATATCGCATTCCATCATTCTTTCCAAAAAGTCATCATATCCATACATCCTGTATATAGCTGAGCCTTTGTGACCTGGCATATGAAATGATACCCTGTTTTTATTTGCATGATTTACTAAATACTCTCTCATCTCATCCCTTGCTTTTGTATATAACACAGGCGGGAATAATCCATCCCGCCATAAGTTTCTAATTATTTTAAATTATTTTGTGATTACATCGCAACCCATAAATGGTCTTAGTACTTCTGGCACTTTAACAGAACCGTCAGCCTGCTGATAGTTTTCTAGGATTGCTGCAACTGTTCTACCAACTGCAAGACCTGAACCGTTTAGTGTATGTACGAATTCTGGTTTGCCTTTACCATCTTGTCTAAATCTGATGTTTGCTCTTCTTGCCTGGTAGTCTTCAAAGTTTGAACATGATGAAATTTCAACATATCTACCGTAACTTGGCATCCAAACTTCGATATCGTATGTTTTAGCTGATGAAAATCCTAAGTCACCAGTACTTAAAACTACTACTCTGTAAGGGATTTCTAGTTTCTGTAGTACTGTTTCTGCTGCATTTACCAATGTTTCTAGTTCATCGTATGATGTTTCCGGTTTAACGAATTTAACTAGTTCTACTTTGTTAAACTGGTGCTGTCTAATAAGACCTCTTGTGTCTCTACCAGCTGAACCAGCTTCTTTTCTCCAACATGGTGTATGAGCTGTGTAGTAAATTGGAAGTTCAGCTTCGTCGATGATTTCATTGCTTCTTAGGTTTGTTACTGGTACTTCTGCTGTTGGAATCATAAAGAAATCTTTTGCAGGTACGTGGAACATATCGTCTTCAAATTTAGGTAACTGACCTGTTCCTGTCATAGCATCTCTATTTACCATGTATGGTGGTAGGATTTCTGTAAATCCATGTTCTTCAGTATGTAGGTTAAGCATAAAGTTTGCTACTGCTCTTTCTAGTCTTGCACCCTTGCCTTTGTATACTGTAAATCTTGTTCCAGCGATTTTTGAAGCTCTTTCAAAATCTAGGATGTCTAGGTCTGTTCCAATATCCCAGTGTGCTTTGAAGTCGAAATCAAACTGAGTTGGTTCTCCAACTTTTCTTACCTCTACGTTGTCGCTGTCGTCTTTACCTGTTGGTACACTTTCGTTTGGTGTATTAGGTACATTTAGCAATGCTTCTCTTAAATCTGCTTCTACTTCTGAAACCTGTGCGTCTAAAACTTTGATTTCATCAGATAGCTTTTTAAGTTCAGCCATTAGTTCTGTTGTATCTTTACCTTCTTTTTTCATTTTAGGGATTTCTTTTGATGCTGTTGACTGCTGGTTTTTCATCTGTTCAACAACGCCTAAAAGTTCTCTTCTTTTTTTGTCTAATTCAGGGATTCTATCAATACCATAATCTCCCTGAAGTCTTCTTTCTACTGCTGCTTTTACACCATCAAAATCTTCTCTTATTCTTTTAATATCTAGCATTTTATTGCGCTCTCCTTTTTATATATTAATATTTAAAATAAGTTTCTCTTATACATCATGTATAGATATGCAAGTTCTTCAACTTTTTCGTTCATTTCTATCTGTAGGTCAGATGCTTTTTGATAATCCCCTGCATCTAGTGAGTTGATTATACGTGCTAATAGACATGGTTCTGTCAATGTGTTTCTGCCTAGATAGTTTCTTAGCTTATCTATTTTTGTCCAGTAAGCTACGTCGTAGTCTGCACAGTCTCCATCAACATGCTGTTTAGTCATAGTTCTGATTAAGTCCATGTTGTTAGGAATGATTCTGTCGTGAAGTTCGACTGCCCATTGATTTAGCATTGCCTGTCTGTATGACTCAAGTGTTAAGTCATTCATAACGTTACCGCTGTTTAATATATGCAATTTGTCTGCATCGTCTTCAAATGCACAGATGTTTTCCCAAACTGTTCTTGGGGCTCTGCCGAAAAATACATCACGTTCTGCTGGAGTATAGCTTTCATAAACGTTTTCTTCACTTCTGTAAATACGATCTGTTTCCAAATAGAAATCTTCTTCTCCCATTTTCTTGGAGATTGATTTTTCTAGTTCTTCTGATGTTTTACCATTTTCTAGTGCATGTCTGATACCATCTAACATAGCCATATAAGCTGCCGCTACGATTAGGTAAGTGTTTGCTGTTGGACAAGGTCCTCTTAACTCAAATCTTGTAGCTAACTTGTTGTTAATATCTCTAATCAAACCAACTAAAACTGTTCTGTTTCTTGATGGTAAGTTTGGATTGTGGCCTAGTGAAGTTACTACGCAAACTGGTGCTTCGTAACCTGGCTTCAATCTGTTAAATGCATCGTTGTTTGGTGCTACAAATGGATTTACTGCTTCGTAGTTTTTCAACAGTCCCATAAGTGCTCCAAATCCTATTGGACTTGCAAAATCTTTTGTCATATCCTTAGGGCTAAACAAGTTTACCAACTTGCCATTTTTTAGTTTAACTGCAACACCTAGGTGAGTGTGTTCACCACTGCCTGCAATGCCAGGTAATGGTTTTGCTGCAAATGTAACTTCTAGTCCATGTACTCTAAATACGTCTCTAACGATGTATTTAACCATGTTTTCATTGTCAGCTGCCTGTAGTGCAGTTGAATATTTCCAGTCGATTTCAAGCTGTTCCATAATATGGTCGTAAGTGCCCGCATTGCTCATCTTCGCCTTAACTCCACCAACTTCTTTATGGCCCATTTCTACTTCGAAACCGTATTTATCTAAAACGATAAGTGTTTTTTCAAGAGCAGTTCTAACTGGTCCGACTGTTCTCTTCCAGTACTGTTCTTTTAACACCTGTGCAGTGGATAGTTCTTCTCTATCTGTTTGATCATCTGGAGTTTTTACCCAAAATTCAAGTTCAGTAGCTGATGTTAAAACAAATTTATCTATTTCATCAACACTGTCAAAATCAAGATTTTCAAATACGTAAGGATTTTCTTTTAGTATTTTATACATTTCCTCTTCAAAGTATTTGATGCTATCTCTTAAAATTACTCTCGAACCTACCTCGGCAACATCGTTGTGAATTAGAAACGATGGTATTCTCAATGTGCCTATTGGTAAATTAGTTTTTTCATGTATATGTATTAAGTTATGGTCTACATACCAGTTTACATCTTTATCTGGTACGATATCAACTTTTGCGTTATTTAAAACAGCAATGTTAGGAAGGACTACTGATGACCCATCAGTCTGAACCCCAGTTGTCATAAGCTTTTCATAATCCTCTAAAAAAGCATGCACTGGGATTTTTTCATCTGTGTCATTGCCGCTCATATCTATCCCCACAAAGGAAACAAATTTTATCTCTGGGTGTGCTTTTAATATCTGGGTCAAATCTTCCTTATTGTGTTTTTCTGGTGGGATACAATAAAGCATCTTATCTAAGTCACAGTTAAACATTTATACCTCCTCTTGTAATTGACATGACCGTGCATTGTTTTGCACGGTCAATATCATCAAATTATTTCAATTTTTTCAGATAATCTTCTAGATCATCCATGTATTCACCGTATTTAGCCCAGTCGCCATCTTTTTGTGCATCTATAGCACTTTGATAAGCTTCGTTGGCCTTGTCAATTAACTCTTTTGTACTAGCTTGCTTATCGCTACCTGTAGAACTACTACTTGAGTTAGGCTTATCTTTTGAAGTTCCATCGCCAAACAATACATTTAGAGCTTCACCTAAAGTTTTTTCGTAAGCAATCTTATCGCCGTAAGCAACTATTACTCTCTTAACTTCTGGGATTGAAGACTCAGCAGCTTCAAGGTAAACTGGTTCAACATATAGCAATGACTCTTCAATAGGTATTACAAACATATTACCTCTAGAATACTTAGATCCAGCACTGTTCCATAGTGAAAATTCCTTTGAAATCTCAGTATCCTGGTCAATTTGAGCCTCTATCTGTCTTGGACCGTAAACAACCTTGCTCTTTGGAAGCTTGTAAATAACTAACTCACCATAATTTTCACCATCATTTCTAGCTATCATAAGCCCTGTCATATTTTTCTTACCCTTAGTAGTAAAAGGTATAGAGCTTACAAACTCTGCATTTTTTTCACCTGGTAAATTCATAATATAGTAGTTAGGTTCCATGTCTTGTTCTTCAGTACCATAGATTTCCTTAGCTATATCCCAAAGGTCTTCGTTTTGGTAAAATACTCTTACATCATTCATATGATATTTAGTATAAACTTTTGCCTGAGTATCAAATAGCTCAGCTGGATATCTCATATGAGCCTGAAGTCCTTTAGGCATCTCATCTTTACTCTTAAATAGAGATGGATAAATCTTTTTAAATGTCATAGCAATAGGATCTTTTTCATCTACTACATAGTAGTTAACATCTCCATTGTATGCATCAACAACTACCTTAACTGAGTTTCTTACATAGTTAGTCTTAGTGTTGGCAACATCATACGGTTCAGAATACGGGAATTGAGTACTTGTTGTATAAGCGTCTATCATCCAATAAAGTCTGCCGCCTTCTGTAACTATATATGGATCCTTATCATATTTTAGGTAAGGCATAATAGTTTCAACACGCTTTTTAATATTTCTATTGATAATAATCTTAGATTTGCTATCAATATTTGAAGATACTAAAAGTTTTAAGTTGTGTTCTTTAGCTGCAAACATCACTCTATTAAATAAGTTTAGCTTAATACCAGCAGTTCCCTCATATCTAGCATATTCATTGCTATCTCCATTTGGATAGTCAAACTCATCTTCCTTAGCACCTACAATAGCATACTCATTTGTAAGTTCACCAAAGTAGATTTCAGGTCTGCTAATTTTAATTTCCTTTACATCTGATACTGGAGGGATATTATCAATCATCATTTCAGGCTGACCACTAGATGTGATTTCATCAACCCTTGAAAGAGTAACACCGTATCCATGTGTGTATTTTAGATGTTTATTTAGCCATGTCTGACTGATTTTTTCCTCATCAATTTCTCTAGCAGATAAAAATGTCTGAGTGTAATCCCCATTTACCATATATCTGTCTACATCAACATCTTTAAATGTATAATACTGTCTAATTGACTGAGTCTGATTGTAGAACTTTTCAGTCGGTGAATAGTCATTGATACGAATATTTGAAATAGTCTCATCGTTGTTTTTAATATCTTCGCTAGTCAAATCGTTATTTGCTGCAAAAGATTTAGTAGTAACATTGTCAAGACCATAAGCCTTTTGAGTATATTCGATATTTTTTTCTAGATACTTGCTTTCTTTTGCTATTTCATTTGGAGAAACAACTAAGTTTTGTACTGCAATTGCAGCTCCTGTACCTAGTAGACTTACACAAATCATAACGATTGGCACTACTGCAATCATCTTTGTCTTATGTTTTTTAACACCAACAATTACAGTAATAGCACCGATAATAGATAGTGCTATTAAAATTCTATAAACCCATAAAGTAATAGTTACATCTGTATAACCAGCACCGTAAACTGTACCATTGTGAGCATGTAACAATTCAAACTGCTTCAATGCAAAATGCACAGCTATCATAATAAATAGCAATACACCAGCAATAATTAACTGCTTTGAAGCAATTGTAAATAACTGTTTTACATTTTCATCATCAAAAGTTGTTTTTTGCTTTTTACCAGCATTTCCAAAAACCTGACCCATTTTTTCAAATGGTGTGCCTTTAAACTGGTTGTTAAATTGGCTATCTTCACTTTGGGAATAATCCTGTCCGTAAGTTGTGTTATCAAATCTATCATACTCGCGGAATGGGTTACTGCCGCTGCCATTAGATGTTGTTTCATCTTTAAACATTCGCGGTGTATGCTTTGACATAAGCACTCCGTAGTAAACAAATGTCAATATTAAAAATACCGCAAGCACTGTTATAAGCAGTGAGTTTAACTGATGCAAAAAGTCTAGTTTAAACACATAAAACGATACATCTAATCCAAACAGAGGATCGTCATATCCAAAGTCTGTACTGTTTGCAAATTGTAGCGAGCTGAACCAAAGGTTTTTAACTGCAAAAAATGTAACTATGGCACCGAAAATAGCAGCCATTGCCCATGAAATTCCATTTATACTCTTTGATTCATCTAAATCATTTGACATGATTTTTTTGTAATAACCTTTTTTAATTAACTTAAAGTATAGATAAGCTAATATAGTTATTACTAGGAATGTCGGTATACCGATTTTTAGCTGAGTAAATAATTTTTTGAAAAATACTCCAACATATCCTAATTCTTTAAACCACATAAAGTCCGTAATGTATCCTATAAGCGATACGAATATCGCCAAAATTATAAGGATAACAAGTAGGACATACTTCCCCTTGCCATTGTCATTGCGCTTTTTTTCTTTTGGTGGTTTAGCGCTTTTAGGCTTCATCTTAATTTTCACTTTTTTCCTCCTCAAACAAATCATGTTTTACTAAGCTTCGCTTACGTCGCTTACCTGTAATTTTTGATCTGCTTCTTTGATTTCATATACATTTTGTGTGCTTTTTCCGTCTATTGTTTCAATAACCCAAACGTAATAAGCATTGCCTGCGACTTTTATATCGCCTATTTCTAGAGTTTCAAAACTTGTGATTTTAGCTTTGCTATCAACTTCTTTTTTCAACTCCTGTGAAATATTGCTATTAGCCACTACTATGTTGTAAATCTTTTGGTCATTATCATTTATCAATGCTACTTTTTGAGATTCAAAAGCGATAATTGTTCCAACTATTTCTTGATCATAGTAATGAGTAGTGCCATCTTCATCTTGATACCAAACATTTGTCTGGATTTCTTTTACATCTTTTAGATTTGCTATACTGTAGCTTTTGCTGCTATCGTATTTAGCTGATTCATTGTACTTAATATTGGCAATATTATTTTTATAATTGTTGTCAATTTCTAGCTGTATTAAACCGGATTTATCTTCTACCAATCCTTCACGAACACTGTCATCATTTGATGCTTCTTTTGATTTATCATCACTTGTAAATTTGCTTATAACAGTGTCTGCAACTTTATCCATATAGCTTGAAACAGCTGTATTTGGAAATGCGATCCTAATTACTAAAAGAGCTGCAACCACAACGATTATAATGCTTAATATACAAATAGCAACTTTTGTGCCTTTGCCACGTTTATACTTTTCATCGTCATCATCAAAAAACTCTCTAGCAAGTTCCTGAGTAGTTTCTTCTTTTTTAGTTGGATCGATAATAACTCTTGCTATTTCCGGTTCTTTATCCTCTTCATCTTCAGATTTTTCCTCATCTGTTTCGGCGTCAGATGTCAAAATCTTGGCATCAGATGTCAAATTTGAGTCATCATCTGTCAATTTTTCGGCATTGGCTGCTTCAGCTTCTGCCTTTTCTTTTTCTTCTTTTTGTTGCTGTGCTTTCTTTTTTAATGATACAGAAAGAGGCTCGTCGTTTTCTGGTTCGAAAACCACTTTAGCAACTTCCGGTTCATCTTCTTCTATGTCAGCAGGTTCCTCCACCTCATCGATAACTGGTTCTTCAATTGATTTTTCAGAAGCAATCTCGTATTTAGCTGGCTCTTCCTTAAGCGATTCAAATCCAACTTCGGCTGATTCTTCAACAATTGGTTCTGCGATTGGTTCTGAAACCGGTTCAGCAACTGGTTCAATAGCTTCTTTTTCAGCTTTTTCAGCTTCCATTGCTTTCAACTTTTCAGCCTGTCTCTGTTCTAGCTCTTCCTTAGGTACGTAGTAAGGATCATCGAAAAACAACTCTCTAGCTTTAACCATTTCCTCTAGCTGAGTAGTACCTTCAACTGCTCTACCAGTTTTTACATCCATAAAGCTTGAGATATCATCCTCAAATCCACCTACATCGCATTTTCTCTCAATGCGTTCGTACTCTTTATCAAGTAGCTTTTGGAACTCTTCTTTTTTTCTATTAAAAGTATAGAACTTATCTATCTTTTTCTTTTCCTTGTTTATTGCTGCCCCTTCCAAAGTTTCGACAGCTTTTGGCGCAATCTCGTCGAAAAGGCTTTTTTTTGGTTCTGGTCTACTGGGACGCACCTCTTCCTCTTTTACAGCTGTCTTATGATCTTCATCTGACTTAACATCCAACTTAACATCTGGCTTAGATGTTTCAGCCACTTCAGTCGGTTCAATCGATTCAGAAACCTCTACATGTTCAGGCTCTTTTATATCGTCAACAATAGCCGAAGTCATCTCTGGCTCATCAGCTCTTAGTCTTTCGACACCTGAGTCAGTTACCTCAAGAGCGATACCACCAGTTGGCTGCTCGATTTCTACAACTTTGTCGCTTTTAAATCCAGTAAAATCAATAGGCGCTGTATTTCTAGTTACTACAGACTCTCTGCTCTTTGGCAAATCGTTTTGCGCCCCTGGCATGCTGTAGCTGTGATCCTTAAACATATTAGGTATCTCAAGACGATCCAAAGTTTTTTTCTTTTCCTCAGCCTCTTGTTCTATTCTAGCTTCCTCAGCCGCCTTAGCCTCTTCAGCTTCTTTTGCAGCCTTAGCCGCCTCAGCTTCCTGATCCTTTTTAAGCTCTTCCTTTAGCTCCTCGTTTTCAGTTACGCTAGGCATCGCCTCTTCATTTTGCTTAACAATTTCCTTGTGAAGGAACATATCATCGCTCCTCCATCTAATATTTGCATCTTCAGTCTTGCGCGGTTTGTTTGAAGGGAATTCCTTTAAATCCCAAACCATTTCATCTACAGGTGACATCACCTTGATATTATCGGTAGATTTTTCTTTTTTGTCAGTCTCAAACATTTTTTCATCGTCAGTAACTTCTGGCACTTCGATTTTAGCACCACAATTACTGCAAAAATTTTCATTTCCCGCTAAGAATTTGCCACATTTTTTACAGTACATAATACCTCCAAATCTTAGTCATTTATAAGTTTCTCTATTTCCTCTCTAGTGTAGGTTTTTCCACTTTTACCCACATTGTAATTATCTTTAACTATATCGTCATCACAGGCTTTTTCCTGTGCAACCATCATTTTTCGTATTTCTTCAAGTACATCTGGCCCGTCATCATCTGTTTCCGACACATCAGAAGCAGGAATGTCATCTTCGTTGATTGCAGCGCGTAGCGTTTCCTTATCTATCGGCGGTGCAGCATCGCCAGAAATGTCATTCCTAATTATTTCCCTAATAACAATGTCCGGTTTTTTAGGAGTTAGCTTGTTATCTATCTGTTCCAAGGTCTTGTGTTGATGATTTGTTTTGATAAACCAAGCAACCAATCCGATAATTGCAAGAAGCGCTATGGTCACAACGCTAATTGCGATAATCAAGTCAACTCTGTCTATATTTAAAACGAGCTTTATGCTTCCCATTGTACAAATCCCTCTCTTCCGTCATTTGTCGGTAGGTATACTACCCAACATTATACTATATGCGGTTTTTTATTGCAAATAAATGGATAAAAAAACCATTGATTTTTACAAGTTCAATAGTTTATAATTTATACAGAATTTATCTTAAATAAGGAGGCTCCAATGAACAATAATTGGAATTCGATTGACAATCTGGGCAAAACCCTTGAAAACATGGTAAATACAGCCGTTCGCATGGGTGACTTCGGACACCTTACACAAAATATAAATAATACGATTAAACAGGCTATGGGTAGTTCACCTTCACAGCCTTATGATTTTAAGCTAAGTGGGCAGGATGATGATACTGCATCTAACAAAGTAAAATCAACCAGAGGCAAAACTAAAACAAAAGCTAAAGCCCCTTCTGGGATTTACAAAAGCAAGCTAAGTCGTATAGGCGTAGGACTTGTTTGTGCAATTTTAGGTGTAGGCGGTATTATAGGCACTATATCAAATCTAATGAATGTACTAAGATATGGTTTAAGCTATATGTCCCTATATCCAAATCTTATAGTTTATGCAATTATCTATGTATTGTTGTTATGCTACGGTATATTTAGATTGAAACTTTCTAAAAAATTCGATGTATATCTAAAAGCTATTGGGGATAAAACTTATATCGATGTGGATCATATCGCTCTTTATGCAAAAGAGCCTAAAAAGAAAACCCTTAACAGTTTGAAAAAATTTATACGAAAAAAATGGTTTAAATATGGCCATTTAGATATGTCTGGCAATTGCCTTATGACTACTGAGGCAAGTTACAACCAGTATCTTGAAACACTTAAAAACGCTCAGGCTCACAAAGAGCAAAAAGCTAGGGAAGAAGAAAAAGCTAAGTCTATGTCTCCTGAGCTTAGAGCTTTACTTGAAAAAGGCAGTGAGTATGTTGCAACTATTCGCCATATCAATGATGAAGTTCCTGGTGAAGTTGTTTCAAACAAAATGTACAAGCTAGAGGGTCTAGTTAAAAAGATTTTCGCTCAAGTTGAGGCTCATCCAGAAACAGCGGATAACCTTGAAAAAGTTATGGATTACTACTTACCTATGACTATTAAATTGTTATCTGCATATGAAGAACTTGACAAACAGCCATTTCAGGGTGACAATATAATTAAGTCAAAACAGGAAATCGAAAATACTATCGATGCTTTGAATATTGCTTTTGAAAAGATTTTTGACGATATGTTTGAGGATACATCTTTTGATGTTTCAGCTGATATTTCAGTTCTTAATTCGGTTCTTGAGCAAGATGGCTTAACTGAGGGAGCATTTGATTTTGATATAAATGTAAATGCTGACCAGTCTAAAAAATAGCACTCCAATGGGGTTCGTAACTTATTTATTGATTTGCTTATGGGCCCCATATATACTAAATATTTATTTTTAAAAAAAACTTTAATTATTTTTGATTTTTTATTGACAAGTACCATTTCTCATGGTAAACTAATTCTTGTGTTAACGCGCTGATACATAATATGCACCATTAGCTCAGCTGGCAGAGCACCTGACTCTTAATCAGGGTGTCCACGGTTCGAACCCGTGATGGTGTACCAATACATAAACTCGTAATCATTGAAATTTCAACGGTTACGAGTTTTTTTATTATCTCTAAAAAAACCGTTTTTTCGTCAAATCGTGAACCCTCTTTGGGATTTTAGCTATTTTTTAGCTAAAAAGTTTTCGATGAACCGGTTTTTTATTACCAATTTACCAACTTGTGTTATAATATTTTGGACAAATTTTTAGATACAGAGGAGCAACTACAAAAAATTATGAAAAAAAATATCTTATCAAAAAACTTCATAATACGAGCTGTTATCGTTTTGGCCATAGCAGTCCTGACTATTACATTTGTCAAGTTTGACTACTTTTTGTACGACGATACTATCGCAACTATCAAAACCGTTGAAACTACCAAAACAGGCTCAAAATCAGGATACGAAGGACGCTACGAAGAAGACTACTACACTCAAGAACTAGTAGGCACAATCAGGAATGGCATTCTTAAGGGTAAGGAGGTACATCTAGTTAACAAGTGTACCGGCTCAGGAGTTTACGACATCACCTACCACGAGGGCGATGATGTGTTTATCGAAAAAATCAAAGGCGGCACTGATGACAGTGTGGTGACGGCTACTGTAACTTCGCCCAAAAGGGATTTTTATGTGGCAACTGCCCTGGTCGCTATGTTGGCATTTTTCATATTGATTGGCGGCAGCAAGGGAATGCTCACAATTTTTAGTTTGGTGCTAAATCTGGGCTGTTTCTATTTGGTGATGCTGCTGTATTTCAAGGGATATAACATACTTCTTATGTCTATACCTATGGTTGTAGTGTTTGCCGGATTGCTGCTTTTATTTATGTATGGGCGAAATATTAAGACGTTGTTGGCCTTTGGTGCTACTGTTTTGACTACTGCTATAACTATTGTTATCGCGTATATTTCACTTAAGTTTAGCGGCAATATAGATTATGATTTTTTGGAGTATCTAATCCAGCCTTATGATCCTCTCGATGCTCAAAATATTTTTTTTGCGGAGATTTTAGTGGGTTGTTTGGGTGCTGTAATGGATGTTGTGGTAACTATGATTGTTACTATTGAGGAGATCTGTTTGGCTAATCCGGATATTGGTAAAAGGTCGGTTCTTAAATCTTGCAGAAATGTTGGTGATGAGATTGTTGGCACTATGATCGCTATTATGTTTTTTACAAATCTAGCCAGTGATATTCCATTTTTTATTTTGTCTATGAGAAATGGCATTGCGATGCGTACTGTCTTGCGTTACAATTATTTCTTTGAGATTGGTAGATTTTTAACTGGCAGTATTGCTGTTGTCCTTGCAATACCTATTGCATCGTTTATTGGCATTATGTTTTATAAAAGGAGGACTAAAAAATGTTAATATTTCTTTTAGCGATTTTGATTGGTCTGATTTTGGTCGTTTGTGGCGATAAGGGTGCTAAGTCTATTGTTACAACTGTGATTAATTTTATTTTTCTTATAACTGGATTATTTTTGATTTATCAAGGTGTTAATCCTCTATTGGTAACTTTTGTTTTATGTATTTTGTGTGCATGTGTAATTTTGTTTTATCAAAATGAGGTTAATCAAAAATCGAAGGTTTCTATGCTTTCTGTTTTATGTGTGTTTTTAATATTGTTGCCTTTTGTTTATTTTATCGCTTCTGGCTCTGGTAGCGAGGGGTTTTCTAGGGAACAATATGAGATAACTGATACAAATGGATATGACAGAAATATTGAAATGAATATGCTTTATTTGCAGATTTCGGTTATGATGATTGCTCTTATTGGAACTTTGGTTGATGCTGTAGTTGCTGTTACTGCTACAGTTTATGAGATACAAGATGCTACACCTAACATTTCAAAAGCTGATCTTATTAAATCTGCTTTTTCTGTGGGTACATCGATTTTAAATACTTCTATGCATACGATTTTTTATATTTATATTGCTGAGTATATGACTCTGATGTTGCAATATGTTCAGGATTTTACTTTTGTGGATATGATTAATTCAAAATCTTTTTCTCAGGAGTTTTTGACTATAACTGTTAGTGGCCTTGGTATATGTCTCGCTATACCTATCGCAGCTATGCTTTCTGTTCATTTTGCAACGAAAAAACGTAAATAGCAGGTGTCTTTTTGACGCCTGCTATTATTAGTTATATGATTTATAGCTCTTCGATTTCTGATACTGAAAGAGCAGTTACTTCGGCTATTTGTGCTACTACCA
>CAUWIT010000024.1:0-16393 GCA_963558965.1 uncultured Clostridia bacterium
ATGACCCCCTGCTTGTAAGGCAGATGCTCTCCCAGCTGAGCTATACGCCCAAACACGTTTTCATATTATATCTTTGTGTTCAAACATTTGCTGAACACATTTATAAATTATACGCTAACTTTTTTCGTTTGTCAACAACTTTTTTAATTATTTTTAAAAAAGTTTTGTGAGCACTGATTTAATGTGCCTCACTCGATGTCAGCTTTGCTAGTTTACCATATATAAAAACATAAATCAATACCCAATTTTAAAAAATTTTATAAAAACTCCTCAATGTCTTTGCATAAGTCTACAAATAATGATACATTTATATATATCATTAAATACGAGGGGGAAATTAGACATGCATCCAGAAATAAATATTTTATCTATATGTATGTGTATAGCAGCTATTTTAAATTTAGGACCTATTATACAGTATAAAAAATACGGGCCTAGGGAATCTAATCTAAAAGTAAAAAAAAGAGCACTAATTACTACATTAATACTTTTACCTTGGCTCTTTCTTGTTGCATTGTTAGTCAGCCAAGGCTATAAAGAAAAAGACGATGAACTAATTAACTGTGTATTTTTACTTTTTACTTCTATTTTTTTGCAGATTACCGCACTTATCAATTGGTATATCTATTAAAAAAAAGAAAAGCCTAATACAAATGAGACTAATAGCAAAAAACAATGGCGAGAAAAACGCAATGCCATTCTTGTAGTAACTATTGCCAGCGCACTGACTTTATGCGTAGCCTTTAATGGAGTATTTATAGACAATTTTACAAAAGTCTACTATAGATTTAGCCACAGCAAAATTGAAGAAGTATACGAGCGTGATTATCTATCAACAATGGAAGACCAACTCCAAACAGAAAAACTTCCTGATGTAACCGTAGATTTAGCCGATTTTAAATTTGTCAACATGTGGATGGAAGACGTTCCATTTTATAAAGCAAAATATGAGTACTCAAGCCAGTGCATCGACAAATACTACGATGATGCCATGAAGTCCAAAAAATCAGCAAAGAAATTGTACGACGCAATCCTTGAAGTTAACTCTAGCAAAAACAAATATCAACTAGCAAAGGACTACTACAAAGAATATATTAAATACGACGATAAACATGCATTGATACCATCCCATGATTAAAATTACTATACAATAACTATCGTCAGCGAAAATCACAGCTACAAAATAGAAGACGACGCAACCTACAACAAGCTATATATCGACGACGAGTTAATTTACAATGAAGAAAAACCAAAAGAAGTCAAGTCTATTTATGAACTTCCTTCATATAAAAATCACGAGAATGACAGTGATGACGATGCAGGCTCTTCTTCTGGTAGCAGCTCTCTAACACCGCCATATCACAGATACGAAAACGGCTATGATGACGGATACAATGACACTTGGGAAGGTGAGGACTAATATCGCAACGATAGAGACTACGAAAGAGGAGTTGACGATGCCCTTGATGATCTAAACGAAGACTTTTAAAATACAAATGCAAAATGACATTTCAGTTAAACTAAATACCCGAAATGTCATTTTTTTGTTAAATCATTTTTATAAAACTCCAAAACAGCTTCAAGCCATAAAATACAATTACTGCTCCGCATACTATATTTATAATTCGCAAGGTTTTGTCTGTTATCTTCCCTCTCAATACTGATAATATAGTTGATATGCCTAAAAACCAAATTACCGATGCCGAAGCGAAACCTATAACGAAAAACAAATCCATTCCTGGTGGCAATGTTGCCTTAAATGCTCCAAGCATCATAGTTCCATCTATTAATGCCTGAGGATTGAACCAAGTCACAACACAAGCTGTTGTAACAACTTTTAATATTGGGATGTCGACTTTTGTTGAGTTGTCCAAGGTGCTTTTGTCTTTTATTAGGCCTATGCCAATCCATATTACAATCAAGCTACCCACTAACAAAACTGCTTTTTCAAGTAGCGGTGATGAGGCCATAACAGCGCCTGCACCAAAGAAACATGCCATTCCTAGAGTGACATCGAAAAATATTACAATCAGCGCGGTAACATATACCCGCAATCGTGGCTGGGTGATGGCCGTATTTATAACGAACAGATTTTGCAGCCCTATGGGAGCCACATATGCCAGGCCCATGGTCAAACCTTGTATATAGATGTCCATATTTTAATCCTTAAACTTCTCTCTCAAATGATATATATCTTGTGCCCTGGAATGTCAGTTTGCCTTCGTCGCCCTCTGCGAGCATGCCATACTCTGAGCTAGATACAGACATTTCAATCCTATCTCCACTCTCCACCTGAAAAGTTACATAATATTGGGTATTTGCCACCGTATAAACACCAAGTGCCCCCGTTATATCCCCACCATTTGAATGGGTCGAATATGTGGTATTTTGGCGTTTTGTTACTAATTTTGCCTGTACTGTTATTCGTGGCGAGTTGTTGTTTTTACTCCAAGTACCTATTTCCTTTGCAACAGTGACAATAATCACTACTATAATAAATATAAATACTATAGGAAACAGTACATCTAGCGTGCTGTAAGTATACATAATTCCATCCTCCTTTAATGATATTAAAACATATTTTTGCAATAAAAAAAAGACAGCTCCTAGCTTTTCTTTTAAACAAAGAATAGTCGGAGCTATCGGTATATAGGGGGATGTCTATTTAATCAAACCACTTTCTCTTAAAAGTAGTTCAACGTCTGTGCCTTTTGCGTACTTCAAAACCTTTTTAAGTAAGAATTTTTCCTTAAAGCTTAGAGGGATTTCATCGATAGTTTTCTTATCGATTGCGTAGTAGCATGCACGAAGTAACTCTCTTACATCGTATTTACTTCCCCAAACTTCAGGTACGCCACGATCTATATCTAACAATGTGTAAACACTTTCCATACCTGTTCTAATTGAGTATTCTGTAGTGAAAATTGTATCTCTTGGTGTTTCAGCAAACTGACCAACAAAAGCAAAGTTTACTGCGCCATCAGGTACAACCTTTGGTCTGTCGCTTTCTTTTCTAGGCTGGAAAAATGCATTGATGTAAGGCATGTAACATGTTGTAGTGTTGCATGCATTAGCTGCAAGGTCCTTAATCTTGCTGTCGTCTATGCCTATATGATATAGCCATTCTCGACAAACCTCTTCACCAGTGCAATTTCTTATAGGTTTTTTAACGTAATTGCCTTCCTTGTTAGTGCTTAAAGCGTACAACCAGATTAGCACTGTACCTTTGTCCTGTGATTTAAACTGAGGCTGACGGTTGATAGTCCAAGATAGATACCAGTTGTCTGTGCTGTCCTTAACTGTTACAATTCCGCCTGTTGTAACTTTTCCAGCTCTTGGATCACGCTTGCAAACATTGATAATATGCTGGATGATTTCCTCGTTGGAAGTTTCTACAGTAGCGCTCATCCAGTTCGTTGCTTCTACGTTGTTGCAAAAAGCTTCTGGATTGCCAAACTCGCCATTTTGAGCCTGAACAGCAATTCTCTTCCACATGTCCCAAGACTCGCCGCAGCCATTCTTAATGCCTGATAAATCAGGAGCTGTGTGCTGGTCACCGTAGCAAGATGTATCTGTGCAGCAACCGTTTGTAATAAATACAAGGTCGTCTTCGATTAGGTCGATGCTCTGCTCCTGGCCGTCCTTAACGTAGATAATCTCCTTTGCAATTTTTTTGTCGCCCCTTGTTTCAATTACCACATTTTTTACATCCATGCCAAATTCGATTTTTACGCCATGGGATTCAAGGTACTTAACAAGTGGCAAAATCATGCTGTCATACTGATTGTATTTTGTGAAGCGAAGTGCGCTGAAATCAGGCAATCCGTCAATATGGTGAACATAGCGGCACAAGTATCTCTTCATTTCCAATGCGCTTGACCAACGCTGAAATGCGAACATTGTCTGCCAGTATAACCAGAAGTTTGTAGACCAGAATGACTCTGGAAGCACGTCAGAGATTTTCTTTCCTTCTAGGTCTTTTTCCGGTGTTATAAATAGTTGTGAAAGTGCCTTAGCTGATTCCTTGTCCAACTTAAACTCTCTGTTAGTCTGAGCATCCTCGCCTCTGTTAACTGATGCACGACAAAGTGAATAGTTAGGATCATGTTTGTTTAACCAATAGTATTCATCTAAAACAGATACACCTGGTGTTTCGATTGATGGCACGTCACGGAACATATCCCACATAACTTCAAAATGGTTATCCATTTCTCTACCGCCACGCATGTAAAATCCTTTAGTTACGTCTTTCATACCGTCGCAACTTCCACCTGCAAGTTCAAGTTTTTCTAGTAGATGAATATGTTCTCCTTTCATCTGTCCGTCACGAACAAGATAAAAAGCTGCTGCTAAGCCTGCAAGACCTGTTCCTATAATATATGCTGATTTATTATCCACACCCTTTGGTTTTTCAGGATGTACAAAAGCTTCATAAGTTCCTGATGCGTAATACATATCAATTTCCTCCTTTTGATATTTTCTTTTTGTCTATGGCTTTATTATAGGAGTTTTAAAATTGTAAACAATAAACAAAAAAAGCACCGTGATAGTTTTTTTATCACGATGCTGATTTTGATAAAATCTAAATGCTGAAATGCTCAAGAGCCGAAGTTATATTGCCATCAAGAACCAATGCCAATTTGTCTACAACTTGTTCTGGTGCCTCTTGCATATCTGCCTTGATCCAGTCAAGCATAATCCCCACAAAACAGTAAGAGTACACACGTGCAATAAAGGCCTTATCCTCCTCGCTTACATTGAAATTTGCCGCTTCTTCCTCGATAACACCTAAAATCAAATCGTCTGTAAGAGGAGTTAAATACTGCTCAACTTGCGCCTTATCTACACAGTTATATACATTTACGATGAATGGCTTGTTCTCTCTCACAGCATACATTATCTGTAAAAAACCTTGTTGCCATGTATCATGTGTCTTTTTGTTTTCCAATGCTCTCTTGGCATCCTCTAGACATGTCCACTCGATTAAATCGTAAATATCCTTAAAATGATAATAAAAAGTCATGCGGTTAATCCCGCATTCTTCGGCTATATCATTTATTGTAACTTTATTCAAGGGTTTTTTGAGAAGCAAACTTTTTAGGGACTGCGCCAATGCTCTCTTTGTAATCTGTGACATACTCCCCTACTCCTTTCATCTGTCAAATACCTATATGGCTTTTATTATAACATATTTGGTAAATGTTTTTTAAGTCTTACGCTCTCTCCTTATCCCTATAATAACTTACAATTTCCTGTTCGAGTTTCACATTATGCTCCTGCATATACTCTAACACATCACAATACGGTTCTTCCATTAGTGTCACCAGCCTGCTCTTATCATTGTCCGTCAATTCTCTTAAGCAGTGGCTAAATCGTGTGTCACTTAATTGCTCTATCCCCATACAATATAATTCAAACTCTTTAGCAGTTTCTCGACATAAATGCTTATGAATTAAAAATCCACCAACATCAATATCACCAAAATGATAATATCTAACATTAGGATTGTCCAAGATAACTTTTTTTAGAAACTCTATCTGATGTCTATTAGCAAAACCACCCAAATACATCATAGCAAAATCTTCATTTTTTAGTCTTTGAAAAGATGTTTTGTTTTCAATCGTCATTACACCTTTAGAATTGACACTAATATTTTTTATACATTGGACATCACTAGATGATATAGCTATGCCACCTTTAAATTTTGATATATCCAAAACATATTGCTCCCATTCAATTGTCCAGTTACCTTTTATAAATACTTCCTGGTCTATTGGTGTAACATCAAATAACTTTAATATAGCATCATTTCTTTCGCCATCTTCTCTTATTCGGCCAGTAGCAGTTCTTACAAAAGTGCATATTTCCTCATAGTTATTATTTTCAAACCATTTTGAATCTCCATATACCAACATAGAAACTTCTCTTACATATAAGTTTTCCCTGTTTTGCTCTAAAAAGCTAAGCATTTTCAGGTTAGCTTCAATTCTTGTAGGATTAAGTGTGCACCTTGGATCTTCAATTTGAACAAGGATATCTTCGCAATATTTTTCTACAATGCCTCCAACACAAATATATTTTTCTATTATTTCGTGAACTTGTTTTGAAATAGTGCTTTGAGGGACAACTCCATATTCGTCCTTTAAGTATTTATATAAATCATCTAAATTTTCTTCTACAAGATATATTTGCTTTATATCATCACTAAATTTCAAATACTTAACATCTATAAAATCCTTATCCTTCAATATCTTTACAGCATCATAAATCCTCTGCTTTTCCAATATATCTGCATTGTTTTTATCATAATCTTTATATACTTCACTTGGTTTTAAGATAATTCTTCTATTGGTAGTAATATTCTTTGCATAACGGCTATTATACTTTTTTAATAATCCATCAAGTATTTCCTTTTTATATTCTTTACTGCTCATAGAACTTAATCTATCCTATCTGCATATTATCATTGCTAATCTTAAGAACAGGAATAATTACACCACATTCACTACCGATGGATTCCAATTTATTAGGAGGAGCGCAAAAAATAACCTGGAAGTTTTGATTTTTAAAGAAATCTAGCATTAATTTTATATTGTGATCGCTCATTTTTTCAAAAGGCTCATCTATAAAAATTAATCGCACTGAATTTACTCTAGCATTATATAACATGGACAATGCTGCAGAAAGTATAAGTGTATATGGTATTTGTGTTCCTGCACCCGAATTATATCCAACCTGCTTTGATAGCTTACCATCCTTACCTTCATCATTGTTGATTATAATTTCGTAGCTCATATAATTTCGATAATCTGCAAATTTCTTTATTTCCGCAACATCGTTATGGTCAATAATCTTATTGATAATATCACGAATTTCTCGCTCTCTTATTTCAACTTCGCCACTTTCATACCCTCTAAGACTATCAAATGTCATTTGTCCATCGGACATATTGTTTGTTTCCTCTAAGTATTTTGCATATCTTAATATTTTTGCATAATCCGAATTGTCATTTAACATTTTAACATCAAATTGATACTTTGTAGAAAACTGAAGTTTTCGCAATTCCTTATTTATATCCGAAATATCATTTTTTGCTTCTTTCGCAGTATTATATATATTAAGAACAAATTTCCTTTTAAATATTTGCTCATAAGTTATTGTTTGATTAGTCAATTTTTGTTGTATTTCTTGTGAATCCTCCATCCAAATTATTTTTCTTCTATTTTGATAGTGAGCTTCATATTCTAAACCAATGGGCAATCTATCCACTTCTTGTTTTCGATTGTTATACGCTTGTTGCTTTCCGTTAATATTTCCTTCAAGCTCACGCACTCTACGATCCATTTTTTCTTTTGCAGCACGACTCATAAGTGCTCCATTTGGATTTTTACCGCTTAAATATTGGTCATATTCTCCTTTTGCTTTTTCAAATGCAGAATTACTTATAATTTTCTCATTATCTAATTCTGTTTGTTTTGCAGTTCTCTTTACTTTAAATTCTTCAACTGATTTCTTTTTCTCCGATATTTTGGCCTCCAATATTGTCTTTTCCTTGGTAAAACTTGTACTTTCATTTCGCTTAGTCGCTAATTCCTTTTCAATTTGAGACACTTGTTTATCTAAAGTCAGCCATTCCACATTGTTTTTCTGTGCATCTACCAACTCATCATAATGCTGTTTTTCACGTTTCAAATTCGCTGTTACATCTTCCCACTCCTTATGAGCATTTAAATTATATTCTTTAAAATATGATAAGCATTCCTTTAAATTATTTGATTTTTCTTGAATTTCTCCTTGTTCAAGGAGTATATTTTGTTCTTCTTTTTTTAACTTTTGTAGCCTTTTCTCAGCTTCGCTTCTATTTCTTTTTATTGCCTCACTTCCCAAACAATAACTTTTAATTTTTCTTGTATTAATATAAGTTAAGGCCATATTACGACTCAGTTTTCCTTCCATGGACATAGCATTATCGTAATTTGGTACATCTTCAATATTTACCCCATGAATTCTTCCCAACCAAAATTTAAAATAGTTTGCCGCTGTCTCATTTTTTATAGAAAGATAATTAAAAACTGAATCTTCTTCACACTCAATTTTTCTTGACATTAATCGCTTTGTATTTACTAATTCAACATATCGATATTTTGATTTATCTAACACAGCATTTGCAATATCAAATGCGTCTTTTGATACAATAACTGCATAACGATGTACACCCAAGAATGCCTCTATCGCATCTCTCCACTTCTCATCCGTTAAATCTGAAACATACTCATAAGCCATATGCGCTGTTTCATTGAACCCTTGATTTTTTAACTCTTTATTTATTTCTTTAATAAGTTCTCTCTGTTCTTGAACGTTGGAGTCATCAATCATATTTTTATTACAAATTTCAATAATGCTGTTTTGTTTAGCACATTCTCTCTTCACTTTTTCCAAATTATTTTTTAGTAGAGTATGTTTTTCAATTAACTTATCACGACTTTCCTGTATTCCTTCTTTTAATAAATCTATAAATCTTTGTTTATCAGCTACTTCATGACTTTCTGATGTCAAGCTTCCAAGCATGTTATGATTTTGCGCTATTACTTCTATTTCAGATAAATAAATCATCATTTCTTGAATTTTTTTCTGAAATAGTTCTAATTTTTCCTTTTCTTCATTTAATTTATTATACTGCTTTTCGTATGTATTCATTAATTGTTTAGATGTTTCTATTGCTTTTGAAGCATCTAAATCAAGAAGTGCTCTTCTTTTTTCCAAATAAACTTTATCAAGATTTTCTATTTCCTGACTTTTATCATTAATTTTTTTACTTAAGTCTTCAACAGCAATATCGCCCTTTAGGATAAACTCCTCCGCTTCGCTAATCTTTTCATCACACTCCAATAGATCTTTATACTTAATTTTTATATCATCTATTTTAAGTTGCAAAGCCTTCTCATCATGCTCGATATAATCTGCTAATATTGAATCCAAATCTTGCCCTTCTTGTTTTATTTTTTCCAGGCTGCTATTTATCTGCTCAATATTCTTCTTTGCTTCCTTTAATTTATCAAAATTAACATTGTGTTCTTCTAAAACGGATTCTTTTATAAATTCCTGAATTTTAGCAGCAGGATTATATACCATTATATTTCTTAGTTTCCTCTGATATTTAGCTACATCATGATAAGGCAATTTAAGGCCTATCATTTGCATAAATAAAGCAATCCCATCCTTTTTAGTTTTCATCTGTGCTCCATTTATTTTTTGAAATCCAGAAGCATCATAAGGTTTCAAAATCGAACCTTCCTCATATACAAATGAAATATCTTCAATGGTCTTGTCATCCATCGCATACCAATGCGTACCTCTAATATCTGTAACGGCCGTTTCAATCACTACACCTAGCACAAATGGCTTCTCATTTATCTGATCATAATACTCCAATGCAATATGTGTATACACTACGGGTATCTTATCAGCAGGTCTTGCATATATTCCGGCGCTGGCATCCACTAAACATCGCGTATATGAAACTAAATTACGTTTTCCTACACCGGTATTATACACACTGTTAGCTTTATTGAATTGCGTATCGCCTGTATATGCATATTTAATAGCGTCTAATATTGTTGATTTTTCACATTCGTTTTCACCCGAAATTAACGTTAAATTTTCAGAAATAGGAATTGTTATATTATTAAATCCATACCAGTTCACCAAATGAACATTACGCAAAATAGTTTTATTCATCTGTATCCTCACTTTCTATATCTATTCCATCTGGTGCATATTCGGCCATAACTTGCTTCAGTTGCTCTACATCCATACAAAATTGTAATGACGGGTACAATCGAACTTTACCTTCTTCAGTTGATATATCGTCGTTATAGTCTATCAAACTGAATTTTTTAAATATGCGATATGCTTCTTTAAATTCTACAGGTCTTATATCAATTTTATAAATTTTACATTTGTCAATAATATCACCAACTGTAACATATACTGACTCTTCATACCCCATACGTTCCAAAAACAAAAGCCATAATACCATTAACAGTTTTACCTGCTTTGCATCAAAACGATACAAGTTTATTCTCTTTAACCCAACTGTATCAACATCCTCATCCGCTTGTTGTAACATTGCCACCTTCATTCTTTCTTCAACCACAACTTTGTAACCAATAGCCGCCAAATATGTATTTACATCATATTGATTAGATTCCGATGATATAAAATCGTATAACTTTTCGTCTTTATCAGCAACAATAAATGTAGTATCAAGCATTTTACGAATACATCTCTTAAAAAAATATGCATCTTCTTCACTCATTCTTTTCATGAAACCGAAATCATTCATAAGCTTACTCCTTCTGTTTCTTAATTATTGTCATATCACTAATCTCTGCAATAGCTGTTTTTACCGTTTCTTCATACATTTGAATCTCATATGGAAACTCCTCATTTTTTGCATAAAGTATTGCTGCTGCATACATTAGTGCTTCCTCTTTTGTCTGAATTGTTTTTTCTTTAATATTAATTTTCTCTTCATTCATCATTTGTCTATTAAGAAAAGAGCTCACCTTATCAACAGAGTATTTATTCAAAGAGCTGTCAAATAGCTTTTCTGTTTGCTCTCTCTTTTCTTCTTCTGATAATTCTTCAATTGGAAGCCCAATATTTTCACCCTCATTTTTTATACGTTTATTTTTTTCAAAGGACTTGTATCCAACATATTTTTGATTAATGACACGTGTGCAATCCGCAATTTTATTCATTGCATTATTTTGTTCCTCTTCAGACATCTTTGATACAATATTCAAAAAGTCATTAATTACAGATTCCAACCTTACCCCATTACTAGCCATTAGCATAATTCTTGTATTTGCAAGATTATAATAGTTATTAATACGACTATCTATAAGCTCCATATTATCATTGAATTCATCATCTAAGAAATTTTGTAATTCTGAAAAATATCCTTCAACACGCTCCCTTGCCTCTTCATAATTTAATTGCAATTTTTCCGAACACTCATTTATTATTTTCTCATACATTTCATCCTGCATAAAAGACCTTAAATTGTCGTTTATAGTCGATATCTGTGATGGAATTAAGCCTTTGTTTTTTACAAAAAAATATTCACTAAAGAAATGATTTAACATTTCGTCCCTCATTATAAATTGCCCAAAGCTATTTATGTCTTGAAAATTAATAACCGCCTTCATAATACTTGAAATACTATCCTTCAAATCAGCCAATTCATTTTTTAATTCTTTTTCATTATCAATTAATGGCATAAGAATATTGGTATAAGGTCTCTCTCTTCGAACAGAATCTTCCTCAGATGCAGATTTTACAATTTCCAATATAGAAAAAATATGGTTTGACATCATACCTTCTCCACTTTTTTCCGTCATTTTTATTAAAAAATCCATAAATCGTCTACAGTCAATTGAGATATTAACAACGTACTCACCATTGCGACCTATCTCTCGAGGCAGTAGCCATCCGCATTCACGAAACAATGAAAGAATTTCTGAAGCTTGTAACTCAACACCGCTATCTTCATCCTCTATTTCTTCAACTATATCAATATTTCTTAAATAAATAGTAATTCTGTCCTTTGCATCTGATTCATACAATACTGGCATTTCCTTCATCTTATCAATTAGTATCTGTATGCAATCATAATATACTCTTTTATATTTTAATGTTAATGGTTTAAAAAAAGCATCATTATTTATATAATCAAAAAAATTCACTAATTCACCTCCAATCAAACTTGACAATTTTGCTTTACCTTTCAAACGTAATCTCTCTTGGTAAATATAATTTTACAACATATATTAATTTTTGAAAATCATCTTATTAATTGCAAAAAAGAGATTCTTAACAGCTTGAATGCTGCTTGAATCTCTTAATAGTTTATATTTTTAAATTTCCATAAATGTTAACTGCTCTTCTTTAGTCGTATTTGTTTTTAAGTTTACAACTTTTTGTAGGTCTGTAGCTCTTCTAATTTTTATTCCTCCATAGTTTTCAACTATATATTTATTTCCTTCAAAATTCCCACTGGTTAAATTTTCTGGATAACAACATGCTATTGTTCTTCCAATTTTATCTGCAAATTTTACAGTATGCATAGTACCGCTTTTAATCCCACATTCTATTACCAAAATTGTATTGGCTAATGTTGCTATTAGTGCATCTCTTTTTATAAAGTTAGAATTGTTTACAACCACATCAGGCTCGTATTCAGAAACTAAACATCCACCATTAATTACTATTTCTTCTGCTAATTCTTTATTTTTAACAGGTACAATATTATCGAATCCACTTGGTAATACTGCTAAAGTTTTTCCATTATTAGCTATAGTTTCCTTATGAGCTATTTCATCACATCCTATTGCCAATCCGCTGATTACATTGAAATCATGTTCTTTTATAATTTTATTTACTATAACTTTGCTCATCGAAATACCTTTTTCCGAAGGTTCTCTTGTACCTACAACAGCCATTCCTGCCTGATTTAGTATACTACTATCGCCTTTTATATAGAGAATTGGCGGTCTATTGTAATCCATGTCCATCAAACTCTCTGGGTAACCAGAATCGAAAACAGTTATAATTTCAATATCTTTTCTCTCAGATAATCTGGATACTGCTTCTGCTGTTTTCTTTACTGCATTGTTTACAATTTCAATATCATACTTTTTATGTAATACTTCTAACAGCGAATTGTATGCCATTCCGCTCTTTAGTAATGGCACATACTCTTTATTAATTTTTACGTTTCCTATGCCTTTAATATTTTTTAATAATAACAGTTCTTTAAAATAAATCATAACCTACAGTCCTTGCAATTGCTAACTTCCTAATATATTTTTTCAATGCTCCATTTTTGATCAACTTATCTTCGCATACTTTCATAATAGTTCCTGTTGTAGTAACATCATCCAATATTACAAATGTAGCCCATTCCTTAGATAGCTTGTCTTTTGTACACCTAATAGAATCAAACTGTTGCTCATAGGTTGGTCTTTTTTTACTTTCATGAGCAGCTTGCATATCATATTTTCTCAACAGTAAGTCGCTATAGTCCAGTATTTGTTTATTATATCCTGTGCATATGTCTTGTATAACACCTCTTTTGGATAGTGCTGATATAATTTTAATACATTCACAAAGTGAAGATTTTTTATTTACTTTTGACGATGGTACTGCAACTAAAGCTATTTTCTTGGTGTTTATATCCTTTGTAATTTTAACTATTGCTTCAATTAATTTCAATGAATAATTGTCAATTTCTTTCGAAATCGAATCTTTAAACTTTAACAATTTAATAGATTCTTCTCTATCTTTTGCACTAACACTTCTCAATCTAACAGGTATATAATCCTGAAAATAATATACACCATCTACAGTTTTTTTCAATTTCATATTTGTTCCCCACATAACTTAAAGTAAGTTGTTTTTACATTATACTATATAAACATGTTGCTTACCAATTAATTTATTATTGTTTAAGTTAGTGGGTGGCTTTATTGCAAAAAAAGAGATCCATGGCAGGTTTAGTGCTGTTTGAATCTCTTACTAGGTTTTTAATTTTATTTTTTTGTCAATCTACTGTCTATGTATAATGCGGTAGCTGCATCTTGTATTTTGCCCTTTTCAATATCATCATATCCTTTTGCCAATTTTTTATGAATTTCTTCATTAGACATCAAATCTGTATTTATTATATCTGGTACTTTTGGTAATGTAACAGCGAAGGGAATACCACCTGTCAACGCAATCTGATTTAAATACATATCTATTGCTGTTGACATTGGAACGCCAAGTCTTGATAACACTACTTCTGCACGTTCTTTCACTTCCGGATTTACTCTTAAATTCAATGTAGCTGTTTTTTGCATTGCATTACACCTCTATCGAAACAATTGTAACGCTAATGTCATTACTTTGCAATCAATTTTATTCATATATAAAATTCCTGCTTTGCCACCCATTCAGAAATCAAACGAACCAAAAGTTTATATCTCTTATGTGTATCAGCATTCTTACCGCAGTATTCTCTTGGAATAGTTTCGTTAGGCTCATATTCCACTGGAATATCATACAAGTCAAACTGATCGCGCGTTAAGTCGATATAATGTCCATTGATTTTGTTGAAATAATGTGTGCTTCCGCCACTTACTCTTATCTTGTGAATAGTTCCACCGAACATATCGTGTACCAAATGTACTCGCTTCCGTAGTAAAAAATCGGACGTCCTGACTTTGTTTTAAACATATCGCTACCTCTCATTCTAACCCTTTAAATTTCACACTATACTATTCAACCTTCAATTCATGAAATTCAAGCTCTTATCAGCACTCTATTGCCACTTTTATTACCCCCATCTCTTTTGTTTTCGAAAAGTTCGTATGCTTCTTCGATTTTGTCAAGAGGGTAAGTGTATGTAATCAGCGGTTCTGTGTTGATTTTGCCTTCTGCAATCAGTCTCAGCGTTTCTTCGCAGTCGCAGCCGTCAACACCTCCTGTTTTGAATGTAAGATTTTTGCCGTACATATCCGGAAGTGGTAAGCTCTGTGCTTTGTCATAAAGTGCAACCACTGTCACAATCCCATTAGGTCTTGCGCATTCCCATGCCAATCTGAATGTTGATTCTGCTCCTGCAACTTCGAGTACTCTGTCAGCTCCGCCATGGTCACTATTAGCATCCACAAACTCTTTGCAATTTTCTGATGAAACAGTAAGTACATCAGGATAATGCTCATTGATAAAATTTACACGGTTTTCATCATTTTCGCATACGATAATTTTCTTTGGATTTTTCAGCATCGCACAAAGCAGCGTACAGATTCCTGTAGGTCCTGCTCCGATAATCAAAACAGTGTCATCTTCTGTGATTTCAGAAATACGAGCTGCCCAGTATCCTGTTGCGAGTACATCGCCAACGAACAAAGCCTGTCTATCAGTAACTTCATCGGTAATTTTGTTTAGTCCCTGATCGGCAAAAGGTACACGCACATATTCGGCCTGTACTCCATCTATGCGACATCCTAGAGCCCAACCACCATTTTTGTCCGTACAGTTGTTTACATATCCGTTCTGGCAGAAAAAGCATTCGCCGCAAAATGTCTCTACATTTACAGTCACTCTGTCTCCCGGTTTCACCTTTGTTACGGCACTTCCAACCTCTTCAACGATTCCCACCATCTCATGACCGACAGTTATTCCGGGTACCGCACGAGGAACGCTGCCGTGTTTTATGTGCAGGTCGCTAGAGCAGATGCTTGCAAGAGTTACTTTGACAATCGCATCACGCTCGTGCCTCAAAACCGGCTTTTCCTTTTCTTTTAATTCAAATTTTCCTTTTGAAACATATGTATAAGTCTTCATTGTGTTCTCCCTTATCTGTTCTGATAATTTATTTTTTCCCACTTCTATTTTAACAAAGTCATTGGCAATTACAAAATAAATCTATAAACTTTTTATCAATGCTATTATCCCATTTGAATATTAGCTACATAATCCGGAATAGACATGAAGGGCATATTTAAGTTTTTCGCTGTAATCTCTGAAATTTTTCCTTGTGTAGTCATTTCCTTTCCTGCTTGCTCTACTACATTCAACCATCGAGCAACAGTTTCGAAAATTTCCGGCTTTTTGCTTTTTAGTAGTTTGCCGCAATTACGGTAGATTTCAAGAGAAGGATTGCAACATGCAACCGCTGCACGAAGCACGTCAAAATTGTTTTCGCCAGGAAAACCACAATTTGAAATTACTACAAACTTTTGCGTTTTTGCTTTGGAATCATGCAAATCAAAATTTCCATTCTCCGCATTAATCTTGGGAGATTTCAAGGTTACCTTCATCGTTCCTCCTAAATTCGTTTCTTAAACAATCCATGATGATTACAATGCCAATACAGCATTCCATGTCCTCGACTGAAAAAGCGCACTTCGATACTGCTTTCCGGGTAGAGCTTTACATACTCAAATCTTTCTCCGGTGCAGTACACCACAAACGAAATATAATGTTCTTTGGTCATTGGGTGTTGCATTGATATGAAAAATTCATCTTCGATTTTTTCGCATTTTATCTGATGTTCCTCGTCGGCCTGCTCTGCCTCTAAAACTGGTAGTGTAATGCCGCAACACGAAATCATGGCTGATCCAGTAGAGTGGAAAATATTTCCACAAATAGGGCAGACATAAAGATTGGATTTCAAAATATTTGCTGATCGATTGGTATTAATGATTTGTTCTCCAGACAACAATTCTGGTATATATACCTGTAACACATTAGCTAAAGGCTCAATCAATGAAATATCGGGAAAGCCTTTTCCAGTTTCCCTTAGTTAAAGATATGCCCCCTCATTATCAGTCTACTTTTCCAA
>CAUWIT010000025.1:0-14778 GCA_963558965.1 uncultured Clostridia bacterium
GTACTGACCCTTCTAGGGTCTGAGAAAACCACTAGTTCACTAGTGGTTTTTATTTAAGCGTTTCTTTTAGCAGTAAACTTGTTGATTACAAATAGTAGTATTAGTAGTGCTGCAACGCCTGCACCTAATGTTGTGAAAACATTGAAGTGAGTTACAGCTGATACTAGATATCCGATAGCACAAGCTCCTGCTACTGTAAGAGCGTATGGAATCTGAGATGATACGTGATCTAAGTGGTTACAGTTAGCACCTGTTGAAGATAGTATTGTTGTATCTGAAATAGGTGAGCAGTGGTCACCAAATACTGATCCGCCAAGAGTTGCTGCTAATGTAACAGTCATTAGTTCTGGTGTAGTTGCTAGAGCTGGTTCGCAAATGATAATAACGATTGGGATTAAAATACCAAATGTTCCCCAAGCTGTTCCCATTGAAAATGATAGGAATGCAGCAACGATAAATATAACAAACGGTAAAATTGCTAGTGGGAAGCTGCTTGCCTTTACAAGTCCTCCGATAAATTCACCTGTTGATAATAGATCTCTACATACTCCTGAAATAGTCCAAGCAAGTACAAGGATTGTAACAGCTGGTACCATCATCTTGATACCTTCGTTAAAGCTTTCCATAAATTCCTTGAAAGTTAAAATCTTTCTTGGTAGATATAAAATAAATGTTACAACGATAGCACCAAATCCACCAAGTACTAGTGAAGTTGCAGAGTCACAGTTACCAAATGCTTCAACAAGATTTGATGATTCTCCTGAGAATAATCCACCAGTGTAAAGCATTGCAAGGATTGATAAAATAATTAGTGATAAAATTGGGATAATTAAGTCCTTAACTTCTCCCTTTGCATCTTCTAGTTCCATTGTTTCCTCTAAAGCACCTAATTCATTGTTTAGTGCTGCAACGTTTTCTAGCTTTCTCATAGGTCCATAGCTTAGATTTGTTGTAGCTACGATAATAACCATTAAAATTGTAAGTAGTGCATATAGGTTAAAAGGTATAGTTGAAACAAATGCTAAAATATCGCTGTCAAATACCTTTGCTGTTGCAAGAGTTGAACCTACTGCTGCCGCCCATGATGAAATAGGGGCGATAATACAAACTGGAGCTGCTGTTGAGTCTATTAAGTATGCTAGCTTAGCACGATGGACACGATACTTGTCAGTGATAGGCTTCATAACTGTTCCTACTGTTAGACAGTTAAAGTAGTCATCTACGAAGATGATAAATCCAAGTAGAGAAGTTGCTAGTTGAGCCATAGTCTTATTCTTAATTTTTGTTGATGCCCAAACTCCATATGCATGAGATCCGCCACCTGCTGTAACTAGTACAACTAAGATACCTAATAAAACTAAGAATAAAATCATTGTGGCATTGTCGCCGATTTTTGATGACATAAGTGCGATTGTGGTATCTAGGCCACCCATAAATCCTAAGCCTGAGCTAAATGCGTAAGTAAAAGTTCCAAAGAAAATACCTACTAATAGCGATGAAATAACTTCCTTCGTGATTAACGCCAATGCGATGGCGATAACTGGGGGTAGGACAGATAAAAATCCTACGCTGATTGCTTCAAATTCCATAATATTAATCTCCTTTCATTTGTGAAACGCTTTTTTATCGTCCGCTCCAATTGACGATAAAAAAAGCCACTTCCTTTACAGAAGTGGCCGTAAACATCTAATTTTAAAATGCATATAACATTTATAAGTGATATAAATTAACTTACCAGGTCTGTAAAAGGTATATTTAATCTAAATGATTTGTGTTTAGATTTTTTGCATTTCAAAGTAGCAACAGTTTTAGCTGCTGCGAAAGGTTTGACGATATTCATGTTGTTTGAAATTGTGATGTTTCTGTTTAACATTTTTCTAACCTCTCATAAACTTTAAAATGAAATAACTATATCTTTTACTTCGCTTTGAAGTAACTTACGTGTATTACTATACAATAGATGTATTAATAATGCAACCCTTTTTTGAAAATAATTTTATTTTAATAAAGCGGTTATTGTAAAAACATTGATTTTAAGCGGTTTTAAAAGCTAAAAATATAGTGTAAATTTTCAAAAATGTATAAAGTATAAATCGGTTTATACATTTATATTTTATGTATGCTGGCAAAAGAAAAACAAGCTCAGAAACCTGTGCTTGTTTAACTAAATCATTTTATTACTTATTACTTAATTTTGCTTTTTTATTTACTTAAATTACTATTTTGAAATTTCGTTTTTTGTTTTGCGTTAATTATTTTGTAATGCGAGAAACTGTAACATTGTTAATGTTCATTGATCTAGCAATAGCATTGTTAGCTAGGTTTTCACATTCGTTTTCATCTTTAGAAACAGATTTGCATAAGTTTCTGATTTCATTTTCGTTTAGGTATCCGATTAATCCGTTGTTTGTAACTTTTGTGTAATTTGCCATCATTTTCTTTGTCATAATAATATACTTCCTTTCTGTTTTTTTACTGAATTGATTTACTAACTTTTTTCTTATTACTCTTATTTACGAACACCCTTATATAAAGCAAAAGGCGTGCCAACTTTTAATTTTTTTTAAAAATATTTTTTTAAAGCCTAGGAATGGCTAAATTTAGCGAAAAAATAGTACTTCTATTTTTTTGACTATTTTGGTATACTATCTATAAACGAAATGGTTTCGACTCAAAAGTGATTCGTATGATTTGAAATCGTATCAAATATAGAAGGGGGAATGAAATATGGGTAAATTTGTAGATAATTTCGGATATTCAAGAGTTATCGAGTCAAAAGGCACTGCACCTGTAACTGCTTGGAAGCTTGATAATTCAAAGGAAATAGCGCCTAACGAATGTAGGATAGCCCTTGATGTAATCCATATCGAAGGCGACTCATTTCAGCAGATTTGCTCCGAATGTGGATTTGATGACACTTTGGTAAAGGCAAAAATATTTGATATTTTAAATAAAAGAGGTAAACTGCACAATCCTTATACAAAAACTGGTGGGATTTGCTGCGGTACAATAGAAGAAATGGGAAGTGAATATAAAAAGTATAGTCACTTCAAGGAATGGGATTATGTTCTGTGTCAGGCGACTTTAACAGGACTGCCTATGCATATAGATAAAATATATGATATCGACTACAATTACGGTCAAATACACGTTTCTGGCTATGTTATAGCCTTTATGCAAACTATTTTTTATCATATGCCAATGGCACTTAGAAAGCCATATAACTTAGAAGCTTTCGATGATGCAGGTAGTATTTTTAACATATATTCTCATGCGCAAAAGAGTAAAAATATATTGATAATTGCACGTGATTTGATTTCGGCTCAGTTCTTTGCTAGTACAGTTAGAAGAGCGAGAGAAACAGCTAAAATAACTGTTGTATTAGGTCAAAATGCTTTGGGGAGATTAAAAGAAAAACAAGTACAAGATGCCCTTGAAAAAACTTGTGACAACGTATTTATAGTCGATATTTCTAGACCGGTAGAAGCTTTTCAAAAAATATGGAACAAGGAAAAATATTTATACGACTTTACTATTAACTGTGAAGATATGCGAGGTAGTGAAGTTTTATGTGTACTTGCCACAGAAGAAGGTGGCAATGTGTATTTTGTAACTGCAAAAAGTTGCTATGTGAGTGCTGTTCATGTAGCCGAAAGCATGTGCAAATCCTTGCAGACTCATTCCTTTGACCAATATGATGAAGCTAAACATGAGTTTACTGTTAAATTGCTAGACGATATGGCAGATGAGCTAAAAGCTATAGATGATCTTTATAAAACTGTAAGCGTAAAAGGCCATTACAAAGTAAATGACAATAAAAATACAGTACATGATAACGGTAAGGCTGGAGATTTTATTTTTGGATCAAAGGCGTCAGAGGCGTTAGTTGATGAGGTTATAAATATAGCTGCATACGATTGTAACGTTATAATTCAAGGGGAAACTGGAACAGGTAAGGAAAAAGTTTTAAGTTTATTACATAAAAACAGTGAAAGAAAATCCATGCCTTGCGTTAAAATCAACTGTGCTACAATACAAGAAAACCTAGCTGAAGCAGAGTTCTTTGGATACGAAGAAGGGGCATTCACAGGTGCGCAAGCAGGAGGTAAAAAGGGATATTTTGAACTTGCCAACGGCGGAGTACTGTTTTTAGATGAAGTGGGACAGCTTAGTCCATCTTTGCAGTCAAAACTATTAAGAGTTTTACAAGAAAACCAGTTTTACAGAGTTGGTGGCGTCAAACCTATAAATGTAGATGTTAGAGTAGTTTGTGCAAATAATATACCTTTAAAGCAGCTGGTGGACGAAGGCAAATTTAGAGAAGACCTTTATTACAGATTTAATATTTGTACTATAAATGTACCGCCGTTAAGGGATAGAATAGATGATGTTGGAGTTTTGGCCAAATTTTTTATGAATAAGTATTGTAAGAGCTATGGTGTTGAAAAAGAAATGGCACCATCTGCGTACCAGGAGCTTTTGAAGTATTCATGGCCAGGTAATGTAAGAGAGCTTGAAAATACAGTTCAGCGTATACTTATAAATACAAAAGATTATGTTATAACTGGCAAAGATGTAAATGCTATTTTAACAGCAGGTGAAACTGACAATTTGATTATATCTCTTAGAGAGCCCTCAATTGCAGGTGATCATTTGGATTTCAATAAAAGTGTGCAGGAGTATGAAAAACATTTGGTTGAGTATGCTTTGGAAAAAGAGGGAAGCACAAGAAAAGCGGCTGATATGCTCAATATGACTCAAGCTCAGCTAATGCGAAAAAAGAAAAAATATGAACTATAAATTTGTAAATTTAAGCATTTTTATGGTATTATGTTAGAGTATGTAACTTTTAATTATGGAGGAAAAATTGTTGAATACAAAAGAACCATATAAAGCAGGTTTAACTCGTGAAAAGTTTTTATTTCACGAAATGAGAATAGTTGCAAAATTGCTTCTAGAGGGCAAAACAGATGAAGAAATAGTCAAAGAAGTCTATGATGATAATTTATTTCAATATCCCACTGAAAAGATGATTGTTAACTTATGTAAAGTTTGTCTTAAGAGGATACATCGTTTAGATGATGACAGATTAGTTGAAATAATAGCAAATGGCACATCAGATAGTGCAAAACAAGTATGCCTATACGCTATGATAATTCAATATAGGATTATATACGAATTTATGGTAGGTGTAATAGGTGATAAATATAAAACTAGAGATTTTTCATTTTCTAGAAAAGATGTAAATGAATTTTTTACAAGACTTCAAGAACAAAGTGATGTTGTTGCCTCATGGAAAGAAAGCACAGTTAAACGAATAAAAAGTTTAATCGTACAAATTTTAGTTGAAAACAAGTATTTGGACAACAACAAGGCACAAAACTTAAACACAGTCCTTATAGACTTGGATTTAAAAGAAATTTTACTAGAAAAAAGACAGTACGATATTTTAAAAGCATTTAATTGCTTCAAAGAGGAGTAGTATGAGTATGGAAAATATAGCTAAAAGACTTGATAATTTAAAACTTTTAATCCAAAATCAAGATTTTTTAGAAGGCAAAGGTCTTAGCAATGAGGTAAATATCAGGATATTTTGCTATGAGCCAAAAGAAGAAATGGCAGTTAGATATTTTATGGAACAATTAGAAAAAGATAGTTTAAGCTGTAATGTAATTCACTACGATCTTTATGAATTGTTTTTAGAAATATGTAAGGATAAAAGAATACTAGATAGAATACCTGCACTTGAGCAGCGCAAAGGTAAAGATGCTTTAAAAAAACAACTGGAAAGAAGTTGTGATGCAAAAACATTTGCAAATAAGATGCAATACGACAATCACCAAATAGGAGATGTAATTGTATTAACAGGAGTAGGCAAGGTATTTCCGTTTATGAGAATACATGGACTTTTAGAAGCCATGCAGCCATTATTTAACGATGTACCTATACTAGTCTTTTATCCAGGAGAATTTGATGGTCATTATGTAAAACTATTTAATAAGCTAGGCGCAAACGAATATTATCGTGCGTTTAAATCATTGTAGAGGGGGATTTTTTACATGAATATTAGCAGTATGTTTCAAAAGGACATTAACAGACCGATCAACGGGGTTATACAAGTTGAGCAGGAACAAATAGATGTCATAAAACAAGAAGTATCCGAGTACGTTGTTACAGCGGAGCTAAAAAAGCACTTTAACAAATTTTTCGAAAGTTACAGTGCATCTTTTGATACGCCTACAGATAATACAGGTGTATGGATAACAGGTTTCTTTGGAAGTGGTAAATCTCACTTCCTTAAAATGCTATCATATTTATTAGAAAACAAAGATATAGATGGTAAAAGCACAGTTGAATACTTTAGAGAAAAATATGATGATGAACTATCATTTATGAATATTGAAAAATCAACTCAAGTACCAACAGAAACTATTCTTTTTAACATAGATGTAGAAGGATCTATGAACAAAGATGCTACAGCAGTTTTAAAAGTATTTGCTAAGACTTTTTACGATCATCTAGGATTTTACGGTGCAGATTTAAAAGTCGCAAAGATGGAACAGTTTGTATCTAAACAAGGTAAAATGGATGAGTTTAAAACTGTTTTTGAACAGATAAACGGCGGCACTTGGATTGAATCAAGAAAAGAATTTGCCTTTTGGGAAGATGATATTGTAGACACTCTTGTAGAAGTTTTAGGCATGTCTGAAGAGGCTGCAAGAAACTGGTTTAACGGTACAGAAACAGTAGATATTTCCATTGGACAGCTGGTAGACGAAATAAATGATTATGTAAACACAAAACCCGAAGGCTTTAGACTTTTGTTTATGATAGACGAAGCTGGACAGTATGTTGGCACTAACGGAAGCCTACTTTTAAATCTTCAGTCAATTATCGAAAAAATTGGATCAGTATGTAGAGGTCAAGTGTGGGTAGTTGCTACTGGCCAGGAAGCATTAGACGAAATTATTAAGGTTCGTGCAAACGAATTTTCAAGAATTATGGCACGTTTTAGCGTTAGACTTAGTCTTACATCATCATCAGTAGGCGAAGTAATCGAAAAACGTCTATTGATTAAAACAGACGAAGCCTATTCTAATTTAAAAATGGTATATGAAAACAACTCAAATGCTCTTAGCAATTTGTACTCAATTATGGCACAAAAAAGTGACCTAAAAGGGTATTCATCAGCAGAACAATTTGCAAGAGTTTTCCCATTTGTTCCATACCAGTTTATAATCATGCAAGAAGTGTTTAATCAGGTTCGTAAAAAAGGCCACGCTGGTAAACACCATTCTAGTGGTGAACGTTCAATGTTAAATGGCTTCCAAGAGTCTGCACAAAAAATTCAGCAAAAAGACGAATTCTCTGTAGTGCCATTACATTATTTCTACGACACATTACACGGATTTTTAGATACAGCTATACGCAGCGTTATAGAGAGAGCAGAGCGTGCAGCACAAAATGGCGAAGGCCTTGTTGAATTTGATGTAAACTTACTAAAACTTTTATACTTGATTAGATATATCGATGATATTCCATCAAACGTTGAAAATCTAACAATCTTAATGGCAGACGATATTCGTGTAGACAAAAAAATACTAAGAGAAGAAATCAAAAAATCTCTAGATCATCTAATTAACCAAAACTATATATCTAGGAATGGCGACTTATATATGTTTTTAACTGATGAAGAGCAGGACATTGCTCGCGATATTAGAAACACAGAAGTAGATACATCTACAATAGTAAGCTCACTAGGAAACTTGATTTTCAACGACATATATACATCTAAAAAGTTTAAATACAACAAAAACGATTTTGAATTTAATCAAGGTATAGATGATAAAACTATAGGCGCTACATATAATGATGCTATGAAACTTCATTTTATGACAGTAGCAGCCGAACCAACAGACTTGCAAGAGCTTCATCTAGTAACTTTATCAAAAAGTTTTGAAGCAATATGCGTGCTTTCAGAAGAATACCCGTATTTCGAATCACTTGAAACTGCTCAAAAAATTAGAAAATATATAAAACAAATTAAGATAAGTGAAAAACCTGCTTCAATCCAGAAAATCATAGAAGAAAAGCAAAAAGAGGCAGCAAGACTAGAAAAAGAAGTAGTAGAATTAATCAAAAAAGCCATTGTTAAAGGTAAATTCTATATTGGTGGAGAAATCGTACAAATACCTGGAAGCGAAGCCGTTGCAAAAATCAACAAAGCACTTGAACTTCTAGTTGAGCATACATACTACCATCTAGATATGATAGATGAAAACTACTCAAGTGACGCAGATATTGCAGAAATACTATCAGGCAGCAACGTTGCTATGGATGGTATGAAACCTAACAACGAAGCAATAAAAAATGTTAAAAATTATCTAGAAATGCGTAGAGATAAAAATCTGCCAACATCAACCTACGACTTAAACGATAGATATTGCAAAAAGCCATACGGCTGGAAAAATATAGATATCGCAGGTGTCTTAGCAAGAATGCTAGTAGATGGAGAAATAAATATTAAATACGCAGGCAATGTTATTTTGCCAGATAATCCAAGAATGGCAGGCTATCTTCGCAACAAAAGTGCCGATGGAAACATTATCGTCGCTTTGAAAGTAAAAGTTCAGGAACGAAAACTAAAATCTGCTATTGAAATTATAAAAGAATACTTCGATATTATGGATGTTCCTAGTGAAGAAGACGAAGCAATACCATTTATCTTATCAAAGTTTGAAGAAAAGAAATCTGAGCTTGACGTATACAAGGAAAAAAATAAAACTAGACATTATCCAGGCTTAAATAAGATAAACGAAGGTCTTGAATTACTTGATGAAATCTTTACAAATAGAAGAGATAACATAGCTCTTATCGATACAATAAACAATCTAGAAGACGATTTACTAGATAACAAAGAAGATCTAAAACAAGTAGAAGAATTTTACAAATCTCAATATACATTGTTTACAAAAGCAGACGAGATTTATTTGGATGCTTCACAAAATATAGATTACTATAGAGATAGTAGCGAAGCGATGGAAGCAATAGCTGAAATAAAAGAAATAGTGGAGTACAAAGACAACTATAACTATAGATGTATACCATTCCTAAATGATGCAATTGCAGTTATTGTAGAAGTAAAATCAAAACTTTTAAAAGATAAAAAACAAGAAATCACAGATTTTATAAACCAATGTTTTGATGCGGTAGAAACAAAATCCCATGAGGACAGTGAAAAAGTAGTCAATATTTTAAATCAAGCAAGGATAGATTTCGATAATAAAAAAGCAGAAATAGAAAAAATCGACGATCTTGAAAAGCTTGACGCTAGAAAACAGTTTATTACTCGTGACAAGGATAAATATCTAGCGATGATGGAAAAGGCACTTGCACCAGCAGTAAAAACTAAGGAGCCTAAGAAACAAGAAACTCAAGTGAAAGAAAAATCATCTGTTTCTGTGGCAAAAGAACCAGATATGCAAGTTGTTTACAAAGATGCTGTATTTGAAAGTAAGTGTTTACAGTCTGAAGAGGAAATAGATAACTACTTGAGAAATATCAAAGCAAAATTGATGAAGCATATGGAAGGCAAAGAAGGTATTGTAATTAGATAGAGTTTATAAAGAGATTCAGGTAGTCTTTTGGCTGCTTTGGATCTCTTTTTTCTTAATGTGCTTTATAGTAGGTGGTATTTTTGATACAATTTGCTATATAGAGTGTAACGAAATTAGAAATTGTAATTTGTGGAACGAAAACAAAATTCTGACCACAGGTTTTTATATCAAGTGAAAATGGAGGAAATCGCAAGAACATTACCGTTTATTTTGGCGCAAACGAGGGAAATGCCACATGTTTGAAAGCGGCAGTACAGGAACTGGGGACATGGATTGGAGAAAGTGGAAATTCGCTAGTTTATGGCGGTTCCAAATCTGGCTTGATGGGTGCTATCGCAGATAGCGTTTTGCGTGCCGGTGGTGAAGTGACTGGCGTTGAACCGCAATTTTTTATTGAAAATTAATTTCAACATGATGGTCTAACAAAGCTGATTGTGACAAAGGATATGTCTGAGAGAAAGGATATAATGATTCAACTTGGTGATGCTTTTATCGCGTTCCCGGGAGGAACAGGAACATTGGAGGAAATAACGGAGGTTATGTCAAAAGTGTCTCTTAAGCTACTGCAAGCACCTTGCATTCTATACAATCTGAATGGCTACTATGATGCCTTGCAAGCACTTCTTGCTCGCATGATTCAAAATGGTCTGTCCTCTAAGGAACAGCAAGAGGGAATCTATTTTGCAGAAAATCTTGAGGATATCAAGCAAATTTTACAAAATGGATAAATTCTTGTATGACGGAGTAAAAGTAATGGAAATTAAAGAAATTCACGAGAATAAAAACAGTATATTTCGCTGTTATTATGATTATTTATCAAATGGTGTTGGTGAAGAATAAAACCTAAAATTTAGGTTCTTTGTCAAATGGTGTTGGTGAAGAATAAAACCAAAAATTTACTAAGAGATTCAAGTAGTCTTTTGGCTACTTTGGATCTCTTTTTTCTTAATGTGCTTTATAGAAGTCAGCATTTTTGATACAATTTGCCATAGAAAACAAGTTGATTAGGAGGTTAAATATGATACTAACGCAAGAACATGAGATTGAATTTGATGAATATAGATATATTCCATATATGAAAATAACTAAATATTATTCTAATGCACCTAGTATAAAAAGGGCTTTAGTTATTGACTTTGAAAGGGAATCAATTGAGATTCATAATACTAAAACTGGTACATCGCTATTAAATCTAATGTTATATGATATGCCTATAGATATAATTAAAAGTGGATTAGAGCTATTTGATAGAAAAAGTATTATGGAAATTGCTCAAGAGAATATCAATCCCGAATTAACATTTTGGTTAGAGGTAAAGGTTTATGATTTAGAGGGACATAAGCATGTATTTAAAGTGAATCCTATGGAAGAAAATAACCCTATCATTTCTATTTTGAGATGGATAAATAAAGAGTACGGTGATGTATTAGCAATACAGGAATTTTTCAAGGATATGTAAGGGTGTAAAATCAACTAACTCCAATCTAAGCTAGCTACCACCCCAAAAAAATGATATATTAATATAGTAAGTTGAAAACAAATTAAAAGAGATTTGAGGTTAATTTTATGAATAAATCAGCCATTAGAAATTACGCTGTATGGGCCAGAAACGAACTAATCGAGAGAGTTACTCGAAAAGCCTACGAATACGGCATAGAAAAACAAGGCTTAGTTATACCAAAAGACGCAGAAGTAGTCTATGACAAAGTCCTAACAGAAGAAGAACAAGCAAATAGAAAACAACTAATAAAAGAAATAGAAAAAAAAGGATACGAGCAAGTAATCGAAGAAGTTTCATACACTTGGTTTAACAGATTTATCGCCCTAAGATTTATGGAAGTAAACAACTATCTACCACAAAAGATAAGAGTGTTTACAAACGCACAAAACGAATTTAAGCCACAGCTTTTAGACGAAGCCATGAACATAGAACTTAACGGCGTAGACAAAGAACTAGTCTATGAACTAATTGAAAACAACGAAAGAGATGAGCTATACAAATTGCTATTTTTAGCAACTTGCAACGATATGGGAAATTATCTACCGGGTATTTTTACAAGTATTTCAGATTACAAAACATTGCTTTTTCCAGACAACCTACTTAAAGAAGACAGTGTTTTAGGTAAGCTTATTTCAGATATAGACGAAGACACTTGGCAAGAACAGGTACAGGCAATAGGCTGGATGTATCAGTATTACATATCTGAAAAACACGAACAAGTTGTAAATATATTAAAAGGTAAGATAAAAAAAGAAGATATCCCTGCGGCAACACAGCTATGGACTACTGACTGGGTTGTTAGATATATGGTTGACAACTCTTTAGGCAGATACTGGGTTGAAAGAAATCCAGAGAGTCCATTAAAGGATAAGCTTGTCTATTTGGCAACTTCTAAAAATGATGATTTGCCTGTGGTAAATGAAAGAGTAAATCCAGAGGACATCACATTTCTTGACCCATGTATGGGCAGCGGCCATATTTTAGTTTACGCATTTGATGTACTTATGGAAATCTACAAAGAGTGCGGCTATGCCGAAAGAGATGCTGCTTTGAGTATCCTTGAAAACAACCTATATGGTCTTGATATTGATGACAGAGCTTATCAGCTATCTTATTTTGCAGTTATGATGAAGGCAAGAAGCTATAACCGCAGAGCTTTAAGAAAAGGTGTTGTACCAAAAATAGCATCAATTCAAGAAAGCAACAACATCAAAACTTTTGCTTGTGATGGTGTTACAAATGATGCTGAAATGAACAAGATTGGCGAATATTTAGTAGATACTTTTAAGGATGCAAAAGAGCTTGGCGCTCTTATAAATGTTAAGGAAGCTGACTATAAGAGTTTTACTTTATACTTAGAAAAAATATATGACAATGGCATTTCTGATTTATCAGCTGTTAATTGGTTTGAAAACACTTTGCCAGAAATGAAAGCTTTTGCCACTCAGGCTGAAATCCTAAGCAAGAAGTTTACAGTTGTTACTACAAATCCACCTTATATGGGCAAGATGGAAGGCGAGCTTAAAAAGTTTGTAACTAAAAACTACAAGGACTACTCATCGGATATTTTTGCTGTATTTATGCGCAGAAACTTTGATATGACTGTTCCTGGCGGTTATCTTGGTTTTATGACGCCTTTTGTTTGGATGTTTATTAAGTCCTACGAAAAGCTAAGGCAGTATATTATAGATAACAAAAACATCGCTACTTTGGTTCAGATGGAGTACTCTGCTTATGAGGAGGCCACTGTGCCTATCTGCTCATTTGTACTTAAAAATGCTAAGGATGACTCTCTTGGTTATTACTACAGATTGTCTGATTTTAAGGGCGGAATGGCAGTCCAGCAGGCCAAGGTTTTAGAGGCGCAGCAAAACAAAGATTGTGGCTACTTCTACGAGGCTGATGAAAGTAACTTTGAAAAGATACCTGGAAGTCCGGTGGCGTATTGGGTGAGCGATAAAGTTTTTGATCTACTATCAAAAGAAACAATTAAAGAATTAAGCAACCCTTGCTTAGGTATGAGAACTGGTGATAATAATAGATTCTTACGATTATGGCATGAAGTAGAAATTTCTAAATCTTCATATAATGATTTAGAAAATTATTCAAATAAAAAATGGATTCCTTTTAACAAAGGTGGAGGATTTAGACGATGGTACGGATTAAATGAGTATCTTGTTAATTGGGAACATAATGGACATGAAATTAAGGAAAATACTAAAATCAAATATGGGGAAAATATTTCATGGAAAATATCAAATGAAAAGTATTATTTTCACGAAGGAATTACATGGGGCTCTGTAACTTCAAATATAACTACTTTTCGGTATTATCCAAAGGGATATATTTTTAGCAATTGTGGACAAGCTGTTATCATGAATAATGAATATTTAAATAAAATTCCAGAAATGATCGCATATTTAAACTCTAAACTAGTGATAAAATTTTTAAAAATATTATCGCCAACAATTGGTTGTGAATCCGGATATGTTGCTAAATTACCTTTAGAATCAAATTTTATCAATATCGAGCCACTAAGAAAAATTAGTGAAAGTAATATTTTCTTATCCAAGCAAGACTGGGACTCATTCGAAACATCATGGGATTTCACAGTTCATCCACTGGTAAAAAATCATACATCAACAGTAAGCGAAGCTTACAATCTATGGAAATCTGAGTGCGAAGATAGATTTAACAAGCTAAAAGCAAACGAAGAAGAACTAAACCGCATATTTATTGATATTTATGGACTTGCAGATGAACTAACACCTGAGGTAGACGACAAAGATGTGACAGTCTACAGAGTATTTGATAACAAAGAAGACATTCCTGAGGCTATGGGCAAGAGCAAATACGCTCTAACAAAAGAAGATGTGATTAAGTCATTTGTATCTTACGCAGTAGGTTGCATGTTAGGTCGCTACTCTTTAGACCAAGAGGGTTTAGCTTTTGCTGGTGGAGAGTGGGACTCTAGCAAATACAAGACATTTGTCCCTGACGAAGATAACATCATCCCTATATGCGATGATGAATACTTTAAAGATGACATCGTAGCTAGATTTGTCGAATTTGTAAAAGTAGTTTACGGCGAAAAAACTCTTGAAGAAAACTTGCAGTTTATTGCAGATGCCCTAGGCGGCAAAGGTACAGCAAGAGAAGTAATTAGAAACTACTTCTTAAACAACTTTTATAAAGACCACTGCAAAACTTACCAAAAACGCCCAATTTACTGGATGTTTGACAGCGGTAAAAAAAATGGATTTAAAGGTCTTATGTACATCCATCGCTACAAAAAAGATACTATCGCACGCTTGCGCACACAGTATGTATTTGACCAGCAAACAAAATACGATGACCAAATAAATATGCTGACAAAACAGCTAAGCGAAGACATCACTCAAGCAGAAAAAACTCGCTTAAACAAAGAACTAAAGAAATTTATAGACCAGTCAGAAGAGCTAAGAGAGTACGAAGAAACAGTACACCACTTCGCAGATATGATGATGCAAATCGACCTAGACGATGGAGTAAAAGTAAACTACGAAAAATTTAACGGACTTATGGCGAAGATAAAATAACATTGCATAAGCAGACATCTAGAAATAGGTGAGACTGTGAAAAAAAGTCTGTAAATTAGTAAAGAATATGAGCCTTCTGTGG
>CAUWIT010000026.1:0-14651 GCA_963558965.1 uncultured Clostridia bacterium
TTGTTGTGATAGCAGCTGTTAGAGTTGTTTTACCATGGTCAACGTGACCGATTGTACCAATGTTAATATGTGGTTTTGTTCTTTCAAATTTCTGTTTTGCCATTTTAAATTTTCCTCCGAAAAAAGTAAATTATTTAAACTGTTTAAATTAATTATTTGTTAATTTTTTCAACTAAGCTATCTGGTAATTTTTCGTAATGAGCAAACTGCATTACATAAGTACCACGACCCTGAGTCTTAGATCTTAGGTCAGTTGCATATCCAAACATTTCTGATAGAGGTACATATCCTCTTACTGCAACTGCACCGTTGTTCATATCAGAACCTTCGATTCTACCTCTTCTACCAGAGATATCACCGATTACATCACCCATGTATTCTTCTGGAACTGTAACTTCAACTTTGAAGATAGGTTCTAGAATAACTGGGTTAGCCTTTTTAGCTGCTTCTCTAAATGCCATAGATGCTGCGATCTTAAATGCCATTTCAGATGAGTCAACTTCGTGGTAAGAACCATCATATAGTTCTACTCCAACGTCTACTACCTGATATCCAGCCATTGGACCTGTTTCCATAGCTTCCTTGATACCATCTTCGATCTTTGGAATGTATTCCTTAGGAATAGCACCACCAACGATAGAATTCTTAAATTCAAATCCTGCGCCTGGTTCTCTTGGGTATAGCTTAATTTTAACATGACCGTACTGACCATGACCACCAGACTGTTTAGCATATTTATGATCAACATCTGCTTCGCTAGTGATAGTTTCTTTGTAAGAAACCTGAGGTTTACCAACGTTAGCTTCTACTTTGAATTCTCTTAGTAGTCTGTCAACGATGATTTCAAGGTGAAGTTCACCCATACCAGCGATAATAGTCTGTCCAGTATCTTCATTTGTGTATGTCTTAAATGTTGGGTCTTCTTCAGCTAGTTTAGCTAGAGCAATACCCATCTTTTCCTGACCTGCTTTAGTCTTAGGTTCGATAGCGATTTCGATTACAGGTTCTGGGAATTCCATTGATTCAAGGATGATAGGATCCTTTTCATCACATAGAGTATCACCAGTAGTTGTATTCTTTAGACCTACTGCTGCAGCGATATCTCCAGAGTAAACCATATCGATTTCTTCTCTCTTGTTAGCATGCATCTGTAGGATTCTACCGATTCTTTCTTTGTTGTCTTTTGTTGAGTTGTATACATATGAACCAGGTGCTAAAGTACCTGAGTATACTCTGAAGAATGCAAGCTTACCAACGAATGGGTCAGCCATGATTTTAAATGCTAGAGCAGCAAAAGGACCTTTGTCGCTTGCTGGTCTTTCAGCTTCTTCTTCAGTTCCAGGGATAACACCCTTAATAGCAGGGATGTCTAGTGGTGATGGCATGAAGTTGATAACAGCGTCAAGCATCATCTGAACACCCTTATTCTTGTAAGCTGATCCACATGTTACAGGAACCATTTCACAAGCAATAGTCTGTTTTCTAATTGTTGAAACGATTTCTTCCTTAGTTAGTTCTTCACCTTCTAAGAATTTCATCATTAATTCTTCGTCAGTTTCAGCAACGGCTTCGATTAAGTTCTCTCTCCATTCCTGAGCTGTTTCCATCATATCTTCTGGAATATCTACGATATCAAATTCTTTACCAAGGTCATCCTTGTAAATTTCTGCTTTCATTTCGATTAGGTCGATAATACCTACGAAAGTTTCCTCAGCTCCGATTGGTAACTGAATAGGTACAGCATTAGCTTTTAGTCTATTCTTTACCTGATCGATAACTCTGTAGAAGTTAGCACCTAAAATATCCATTTTGTTAACGAAAATCATTCTAGGTACTCCGTATTTTTCAGCCTGTCTCCAAACTGTTTCTGACTGAGGTTCTACACCACCTTTAGCACAAAGTACTGTAACAGCACCATCTAGTACACGAAGTGATCTTTCTACTTCAACTGTAAAGTCTACGTGTCCTGGTGTGTCGATAATGTTAATTCTACAGTCTTTCCACTGTGCTGTAGTTGCAGCAGATGTAATTGTGATACCACGTTCAGCTTCCTGTTCCATCCAGTCCATCTGTGAAGCACCATCATGAGTTTCACCGATTTTATGAGTTTTTCCTGTGTAGAATAGGATTCTTTCTGTTGTTGTTGTTTTGCCGGCATCAATGTGAGCCATGATACCGATATTTCTTGTTTTCTCTAGTGAAAACGCTCTACCCATGGCATATCCTCCCTTCTGCTGTCCTTATATTACCATCTGTAATGAGCAAATGCTTTATTAGCTTCTGCCATTTTATGAGTATCTTCTTTTTTCTTAACTGATGCTCCAGTGTTGTTTGCAGCATCCATTAGTTCCTTAGCTAGCTTTTCGCTCATAGTCTTTTCGCCTCTAGCTCTTGTGTACTTTGTAAGCCATCTTAGACCTAAAGTCTGTCTTCTATCAGCTCTAACTTCAACTGGAACCTGGTAGTTTGCACCACCTACACGTCTAGCCTTAACTTCTAAGACTGGCATGATATTGTTCATTGCTTTTTCAAATACTTCTAAAGCGTCCTCTCCTGTTGCTTCGTGTACTCTGTCAAATGCATCATATACGATAGCCTGAGCAGTTCCTTTTTTACCATCCAACATAATGCTGTTAATTAGCTTAGCTACAACAACACTTCCGTATACTGGATCTGGAAGAACTTCACGCTTTGGTACGTTTCCTTTTCTTGGCACGTCTCTTCCCTCCTTGCTTTCTTGCTTTCGGTACTCGCTTCAAGGCCGTTAAAATATCTCCTCGAAGTGTGGCGCTCGATAATCTATTATATCATCAAGGGCACTACAAATTTACCGATACTAACTTATTTCTTAGGTCTCTTTGCACCGTATTTAGAACGTGACTGACCTCTGTCTGCTACACCTGCAGTATCAAGTGTTCCTCTGATGATGTGATATCTTACACCAGGAAGGTCCTTAACTCTTCCACCTCTGATAAGTACAACACTGTGTTCCTGTAGGTTGTGTCCAATACCAGGAATGTATGCTGTTACTTCGATACCATTTGTAAGACGAACTCTTGCTACCTTTCTAAGAGCTGAGTTAGGCTTCTTAGGTGTAACTGTCTTAACTGATGTACATACGCCTCTCTTCTGAGGTGAGTTGATGTCTGTTGCAACTCTCTTTAGTGAGTTCATACCCTTTCCTAAAGCAGGTGCTGTTGACTTCTTCACACTTGAAGTTCTTCCCTGACGTACTAACTGGTTAATTGTAGGCATTCTTGTCTCCTTTCTCCTTATTTTAAGGCATTTAAATAATATTTAAGCTAAAAGTTAGCTTAAACCGCTATCTATAATAACATAATTAACAATATAAAGTCAAATGAATTTGCAAAAAAAATCATATTTTTTAAATTTACAAAAAGCCGACCTTGGTTAAAGGTCAGCCTTTAGTATGTAATTAATATTATTTATTATTTGATTTCTATACCGTCATCTGAAACAAGTATTACTGCATCTGACTCTGGATCGATAGATTCTTCAACTTCATAGCTGTTTTCAACAGGCTCAGAAGTCATTGTTACATCTTCTTCATAGTCAAATTCTTCTTCATCATTGTCCCAGCTTTCCATAAACTCAGCATTTGGACCGTAGTCAATTTCGATGTCTCTATATCTTGGCATACCTGTACCTGCTGGAATTAACTTACCGATAATAACATTTTCTTTTAATCCCTGCAATGTATCAACTTTGCCCTTAATAGCTGCATCTGTCAATACCTTTGTTGTTTCCTGGAATGACGCTGCAGACAAGAATGAGTTTGTGGCTAGTGCAGCCTTTGTAATACCAAGTAGCTGTCTTGCACCTACCGCTGGTTCCTTGCCTTCGGCTTCTGCCTTTTCATTTGCTTCTTCGATTTCAAACTTAGTATATAGTCCACCTGGTAATAAATCTGTATCACCTGGATCTTCAATCTTAATTTTTGAAAGCATCTGACTGATGATTACTTCTACGTGCTTGTCGTTGATATCTACACCCTGAAGTTTGTATACTCTCTGTACTTCTTTTAGTAAGTACTGGTAAACTCCTTCAGCTCCTCTTAGTCTTAACATATCGTGTGGATTTAGAGGACCTCTTGTAATACCGTCACCTGCGTGAACATAATCGCCAACTGATACAGCAAGTCTAGCACCATAAGGTACTGCATAAGATCTATCGCCATTCTCACCTCTAACGATAACTTCTGTCTTATTATCGCTAGTTGGTGCAATTGAGATAACTTCTCCATTGCCTTCGCAAATTTCAGCAAGACCTTTTGGATTTCTAGCTTCGAACAATTCTTCTACTCTAGGTAGACCGTGTGTAATATCTGATCCGGCTACACCACCAGAGTGGAATGTTCTCATTGTTAGCTGTGTACCTGGTTCACCGATTGACTGAGCAGCTGTAATACCAACTGATTCACCAATATTAACAGGTTCACCTGTAGCAAGGTTTCTACCGTAACATTTAGCACAGATACCGCTCTTGCTCTTACAAGTCATAACTGATCTGATAGCTACTGATTCGATACCAGCTTCATCAATTGCATCTGCCATTGCTTCTGTGATTTCTTCATCCTGCTTACAGATAATTTCACCAGTTTTTGGATTAATAATATCAAGTAGAGAAACTCTACCGATAATTCTCTGTCTCAATGGTTCGATAATTTCTTTGCCATCTGTAAATGCTTTAACTTCGATACCTTCTGTTGTACCACAGTCTGTTTCTCTTACGATTACGTTGTGTGATACGTCTACAAGTCTTCTTGTTAGGTAACCTGAGTCGGCTGTTCTCAAGGCTGTATCCGCTAGACCTTTTCTAGCACCGTTAGATGAAATAAAGTATTCCAGTACAGATAGACCTTCACGGAAGTTAGCTTTAATAGGGATTTCTACTGTTCTACCAGTAGCGTTAGCCATAAGACCACGCATACCTCCTACCTGAGAAATCTGTTTCTTAGAACCTCTGGCACCTGAGTTAGCCATTACGTATAAGTTATTTAATTCATCAAGTGAGTCCATTAGAGCGTCTGCAACATCTTCTGTTGTCTTAGCCCAAACAGCACAAACTTTTTCGTATCTTTCTTCGTTTGATAGTAGACCTCTTCTGTAGAAATCTTCATACTGGTCAACGATTTTCTGTGATTCGTCGATAATTTCGCCTTTGTTTTCAGGAATTTCCATGTCTGCGATACTGATTGTAATCGCACCCTTAGTTGAGTAATGGAATCCCATGTCTTTAATAGCGTCAAGCATAATAGCTGTGCCAGTGTTTCCATGTACTCTGTAGCACTTATCGATAATCTGTCCAAGTTTTTTCTTATCGCATAGGAAGTCAACTTCAAGTGAGTATGGATCTGCTTCTCTATCTGGAACAAAACCTAAGTCCTGAGGAATCTGCTGGTTGAAAATAAATCTACCAACTGTTGATTCTACAAGTTTACCTCTCTTGTCATCTTCTCCATTGTATAATCTAACTTTTACTCTAGCATGGATACCTACTACACCATTTTGATATGCCATAAGCATTTCATCTAAGTCTGAGAAAATTTTGCCATCACCAATTGCATCTGGTGCTGTTCTGTCAACATTTCCTTCGTGTGTTAGATAGTAACTACCTAAGATCATATCCTGTGTAGGAGTAGTGATAGGTGAACCATCTTTAGGTGCTAGGATATTGTTTACTGAAAGCATTAAAAATCTTGCTTCAGCCTGTGCTTCTACTGATAAAGGTACGTGTACAGCCATCTGGTCACCGTCGAAGTCAGCGTTAAATGCTGTACATACTAGTGGATGAAGTTTTATAGCTTTACCTTCTACTAGTACAGGTTCAAATGCCTGAATACCTAATCTATGTAGTGTAGGGGCACGGTTTAACATAACTGGATGTTCACTGATTACTTCATCAAGTACATCCCAAACCTGTGGATCTACACTTTCAACCATTTTCTTAGCTTTTTTAATATTGTGAGCATCATGGTTTTCTACAAGTTTCTTCATAATAAATGGCTTAAATAATTCTAATGCCATTTTCTTAGGAAGACCACACTGCCAAAATCTTAGTTCTGGTCCTACTACGATTACAGAACGTCCTGAGTAATCTACACGCTTACCAAGTAAGTTCTGTCTAAATCTACCCTGCTTACCTTTAAGCATATCTGACAATGATTTAAGTGGTCTTGATCCTGGACCTGTAACAGGTCTACCTCTTCTACCGTTATCGATAAGAGCGTCTACAGCTTCCTGAAGCATTCTCTTTTCATTTCTAACGATAATACCAGGAGCTCCTAAGTCAAGAAGTCTCTTAAGTCTTTTATTTCTGTTAATTACTCTTCTGTATAGGTCGTTTAAGTCAGATGTAGCAAATCTGCCACCATCTAGCTGAACCATAGGTCTAATATCTGGTGGGATAACAGGTACAACTTCAAGTATCATCCATTCTGGTCTGTTACCTGATGTTCTTAAAGCTTCGATTACTTCTAATCTTCTTACGATTTTAACTTTTTTCTGACCTGTAGCAGTTTTTAGCTCATCTCTTAGTTCCTTTGAAAGTTCATCTAAGTCGATATTAGCTAAAAGTTCTCTTACTGCTTCAGCACCTATGCCACCTCTAAAAGTATCACCAAACTGTTCCATAGCTTCGTTATACTGCTGTTCAGTAATAACTTCTTTTGCATGGAAACCTGATTCACCAGGTTCGATTACTACGTAACTTGCAAAATAAAGAATTCTTTCAAGGTTTCTAGGAGTCATGTCTAGGACAAGACCCATTCTTGAAGGGATACCTTTAAAGTACCAAATATGAGATACTGGAGCAGCAAGCTGGATGTGCCCCATTCTCTCTCTTCTTACTTTTGATTTAGTAATTTCTACGCCGCACTTATCACATACAATACCGTTGTATTTAACTCTCTTGTACTTACCGCAGTGACATTCGTAGTCCTTTTGTGGTCCGAAAATTCTTTCACAGAACAAACCGTTTGGTTCTGGTTTAAGAGTTCTGTAGTTAATTGTTTCTGGTTCAGTAACTTCACCATGGGACCAACTTAGAATTTTTTCAGTAGAGGCTAAGCCAATCTGCAATGATTCAAAATTATTTAGTTCATAGTTGTTATTTTCACTCATGATCACTTATCCTCCTTAATTATTCATCAATTCCATCTGCATCAACATAAGTAATTGTGTCTTCATCTTCAACACCTACTACTGTTTCCATTTCCATTAGATTTTCAACACCTGTGTTTTCGTCTGTCTTTGAAGAATCCTTGATTTCGATTTCTTCAGAGTCGCCAGTTAACACTTTTACATCTAGACCTAATGACTGCATTTCCTTAATCAATACCTTAAATGATTCTGGAATACCTGGTTCAGGGATGTTTTCGCCCTTAACGATTGCTTCGTATGTTTCCACACGACCAACAATATCATCAGACTTAACAGTTAGGATTTCCTGAAGTGTATAAGCAGCACCATATGCTTCAAGAGCCCATACTTCCATTTCCCCAAATCTCTGTCCACCGAACTGAGCTTTACCACCTAGTGGCTGCTGAGTTACAAGTGAGTAAGGTCCAATTGATCTTGCATGGATTTTGTCATCAACAAGGTGATGCAACTTAAGCATATACATGTAACCAACTGTTACTGGGTTATCGAAAAATTCACCTGTACGTCCATCTCTTAGATGTAGTTTACCAGTTTCGCTGTATCCGCATTCCTTAAGAAGTTCGATAATATCGCTTTCCTTTGCACCATCGAATACTGGAGTTGCAATATGCCAGCCTTTTGCCTTAGCAGCTAAACCTAGATGCACTTCAAGTACCTGTCCAACATTCATACGAGAAGGTACGCCAAGTGGGTTAAGCATTACCTGCAATGGCTGACCATTATCCATGAATGGCATATCTTCTTCAGGTAAGATTCTTGAAATTACACCCTTGTTACCGTGTCTTCCGGCCATTTTGTCACCAACTGAGATTTTTCTCTTAGTAGCAACATAACATCTAACAACTTTATTAACTCCAGGTGGAAGTTCGTCGTTTTCTTCTCTGCTAAATTCTTTTACATCTACTACGATACCAGCTTCGCCATGTGGCATTTTTAGAGATGTATCTCTTACTTCCTTAGCTTTTTCACCAAAGATAGCTCTTAGTAGCTTTTCTTCAGCTGTAAGTTCTGTTTCTCCCTTTGGAGTAGTTTTACCAACTAGAATATCGCTTGAAGAAACTTCAGCCCCAACTCTGATAATACCGTTTTCGTCTAAGTTTCTCAAAGCATCTTCACTTACACCAGGAATATCTCTTGTGATATCTTCTGGTCCTAGTTTAGTATCTCTAGCTTCTGATTCGTATTCTTCAATATGTAATGATGTTAGTACATCATCCATAATTAGTCTTTCGTTTAGGATAATAGCATCCTCGTAGTTGTAACCTTCCCATGTCATAAATCCGATTAGAAGGTTTTTACCTAGAGCTACTTCTCCGTTTTGTGTAGATGGACCATCTGCAATTACTTCATCAGCAGTAACATGTTCACCATTAAATACTATAGGTCTCTGGTGGATACAAGTTCCCTGGTTAGAACGCTTAAACTTAAGTAGTTTGTAATGGTCTTTTTCGCCGTTATCATCTCTTCTGATAACGATTTTGTCTGCATCTACGTATTCAACAACTCCATCATGTTCAGCAAGTACAACAACGCCTGAGTCTTTAGCAGCACGATGTTCCATTCCTGTACCAACAATTGGAGCTTCAGCAACTAATAAAGGTACTGCCTGTCTCTGCATGTTCGCACCCATTAACGCACGGTTGGCGTCGTCGTTTTCTAGGAATGGTATCATGGCTGTCGCAACAGATACTACCTGTTTTGGAGATACGTCCATGTAGTCAATCTTGTCTCTGTTTACAAGGTCGATTTCGCCCTGCAATCCTCTAGATGCAACTTTTTGGTTAACAAATCTACCATTTTCATCAAGAGGTTCGTTGGCCTGAGCAACGATCATTCTTTCTTCGTCGTCAGCAGATAGGTATCTAATTTCTTCTGTAGCTACGCCGTCTTTAACAACTCTGTATGGAGTTTCGATAAAACCGTATTCATTGATAATACCATAAGTTGACAATGAACCGATTAGACCGATGTTTGGACCTTCAGGAGTTTCGATAGGACACATACGTCCATAATGTGAGTAGTGTACGTCTCTAACTTCGAATCCAGCTCTTTCTCTTGATAGACCGCCAGGTCCAAGTGCAGATAGTCTTCTCTTGTGAGTTAGTTCTGCAAGTGGGTTATTCTGGTCCATGAACTGAGACAACTGAGAACTTCCGAAGAATTCCTTAATTGCAGCAGTTACAGGTCTAATGTTAATTAGAGCTTGCGGAGTTGTAACTTCTATATCCTGAATAGTCATTCTTTCTTTTACTACTCTTTCCATCCTTGCAAGACCGATACGGAACTGGTTCTGTAAAAGTTCACCAACAGTTCTTAGTCTTCTGTTTCCAAGGTGGTCGATATCATCAATTCTACCTATACCATATGGTAGGTTTAATAGGTAGCTCACTGATGCAATAATATCATCTATAATAATGTGCTTTGGTGACAAGTCATTTTTTCTTGCGATAAAAGCAGCTTTAATTCCTTCTTCTTCCTGATTTTCGCTTAAAATCTGCATCAATACAGGATAGTATACCTTTTCAGGTACTTTTAATTCTGATAAATCAAAACTTACGTATTCTCTTGGATCTACGAAATTGTTACCAATAATCTTAGTTTTGTTTTCTCTTTCTTCGTCACAGTAAACCCATACAGATTTTATACCTCTGTTTTCAATCTGGTTAGCCTGTTCCAAAGTAATTAGATCTCCTTCAGAATGCAAGATTTCACCTGTATTTGGATCTACAATATCCTCAGCTATAACTGCATTTTCTAGTCTGTTTGCAATACCTAGCTTTTTGTTGTACTTGTATCTACCAACCTTAGAAATATCGTATCTCTTTGGATCGAAGAATAGTGAATTAATTAAAGAATTAGCACTTTCTTCTGTAGGTGGTTCGCCTGGTCTTAATTTTTTATAAATTTCTTTTAGACCATCTACATTTGTTTCTGTAGTATCCTTTTCAAGTGTTCTTAATAATCTTTCGTCATTACCGAAAACTTTAATAATATCAGCATCTGATTCCAATCTTAGATCTTCGTTACATCCAAATCTTTCCTGTTCATTTGGGATAAATTTATCCATAGCTCTCAATAGAACAGTGATAGGCTGTTTTCTAGTTCTGTCTACTCTAACAGATAGGATTTCGTTAGCGTCTGTTTCATACTCTAACCAAGCCCCTCTGTTTGGAATTACAGTTGTTGAAAATAGTTCTCTACCTGATTTATCAATTTCTTTATTGTAATATGGTCCCGGTGAACGAACAAGCTGTGTTACGATAACACGTTCAGCTCCGTTGTATACAAAAGTTCCCTGTTTTGTCATTAGAGGGAAATCTCCCATAAATACTTCTTGCTCTTTTACTTCTCCGGTTTCATTTGTTATCAGTCTTACTTTTACTTTAAGAGGAGCTGCATAAGTTGCATCTCTTTCTTTACAAGTTTCCTGATCATATTTTGGAGGTTCACTTAGGGAATAGTCTACAAATTCCAATACTAAGTTACCTGCGTAATCTTGTATAGGTGAAATATCTTCAAAGACTTCTTTTAAGCCTTCTTTTATAAACCATTCATAAGATTTTGTTTGAATCTGAATTAGATTAGGCATTTCAGCTACTTCACTAATTTTAGAGAATGTCTGTCTTTCTTTTCTACCTAATTTAATTGGTTTTGGCATAATCATCACTCCTTATATACTATAAACATCATACTATGTGCAGTCTAATATGATATCACAATACTTTCAATTAGTCAATACCAACTGTTAAATTTCTAAAAAAAATACTGCCCCGCACATGCGAGGCAGTTAACTGTCAACTTAAGCTATTGCTTATTTGAATTCTACAGTTGCGCCAACTTCTTCTAGCTGAGCTTTGATTGCATCTGCTTCAGCCTTGTCAACTGCTTCTTTTAGAGTTGAAGGAGCTCCGTCTACAAGTTCCTTAGCTTCTTTTAGACCTAGGCCAGAGATTTCTCTAACAACTTTGATAACCTTAATCTTTTCTCCGCCAACTTCTTTTAGAATTACGTCGAATTCTGTCTGTTCAGCTGCGCCACCTTCTGCTGCGCCACCAACAACTGCTACTGGAGCTGCTGCTGATACACCAAATTCTTCTTCACATGCTTCTACTAATTCGTTTAGTTCTAGAACTGTCATATTTTTTATTGCTTCAATGATCTGATCTTTATTCATTTTAATTTTCTCCTTTTTTAAATTTTAATAATTTGTTAACAACTGATTTTATGCGTCAGCTTCTTCAGCCTTAGCGTCTCTAATTGCAGCAAATGTTCTAACTGCCTTAGATACAGGTGACTGGATGCTACCCATGAACTTAGCGATAAGTTCTTCTCTACCTGGGATGTTAGCTAGAGCCTTAACTCCTTCTGCATCGTAGTATTCACCTTCTACTACTGCTGCCTTAAATGCCATTTTATCAAATTCTTTGATTGATTTATTTAATACTCTTGCAGGAGCAGTAACGTCATCATATGAGAATGCAAATGCACTTGGTCCTTCTAGTACTTCGCCTAGCTGTTCGAACTCAGTTCCTTCGATAGCTCTCTTCATAAGAGTGTTTTTGTAAACTGTGTAATCTACATCAGCTTCACGAAGGCTTTTTCTCATAGCGTCTGCCTGTTCTACAGTAATTCCCATGTAATCGATAACTACAGCTGATTTAGCTCTTGATAGTTTTTCTTTGATTTCATCGATAATTACCTGTTTAGCCTGCTGTGCTTTTTTGATTTCGCTCATCTTAAAAATGTTCTCCTTTCCGGCTGGATTGCTCCAACCTTTTTTTATGGTACTCCATAAAAAAAATCTCGCCAAGTCACATAATATTTTGTGCTTACCGTGCGAGATCAATATTTTATATTGTACCTCGGCGGGAAATTAAGCTTGCGCACCCGCTGTCTACGGTTTGTTTTCGTAATTTAGTTTTTATGCATTAAACAAGTTTTGCTGGGTTAACTTTAACTCCAGGACCCATTGTTGATGCAACGCTTACAGATCTTAGATACTGACCTTTAGCTGCTGCTGGCTTAGCCTTAACAATAGCGTCTAATAATGCATTGAAGTTGTCGTTTAACTTTTCAGCTCCAAATGAAACTTTACCAATTGCAACGTGGATAATGTTAGCTTTGTCTAGTCTGTATTCAACTTTACCAGCTTTGATTTCAGCTAATGCTTTTTCTAGATCCATTGTTACTGTACCTGACTTAGGGTTTGGCATAAGTCCTTTAGGTCCTAAGATTTTACCTAGTCTACCAACAACACCCATCATATCTGGAGTTGCTACGATAACATCAAAGTCAAACCAGTTTTCGCTCTGGATTTTCTGAGCTAGCTCTTCAGCTCCAACGTAATCAGCTCCTGCTGCTTCTGCTTCAGCGGCCTTAGGTCCCTTAGCAAATACAAGAACTTTCTTTGTTTTACCTGTTCCGTGTGGTAGTACGATAGCACCTCTAACCTGCTGGTCAGCATGTCTTCCGTCTACACCAAGTTTAATATGAACTTCTACTGATTCATCAAATTTTGCTTTTGCATTATCTACTACTAGAGATAATGCTTTGTCAGCGTCATATAGAACGCCTTTTTCAATGTTTGCAGCTGCTGCTACATAATTTTTACCTCTTTTAGGCATAATTTTTACCTCCTTAGTGGTCTTAACGATTTAAATCTCCCACCGATTAGTCTTCAACAACGATACCCATACTTCTTGCAGTACCACAGATCATTTCTGTTGCAGCTTCAATGCTACCTGCATTTAAGTCTGGCATTTTAGTTTCTGCAATTTCCTGAGCCTGAGCTCTAGTAATTGTAGCAACTTTAGTTTTGTTAGGTTCACCTGAACCTGATTTTAGGTTTGCAGCTTTCTTTAGTAATACTGCTGCTGGTGGAGTTTTACATACAAATGTAAATGATCTGTCAGCGTATACAGTGATTACTACTGGGATAATCATTCCCTGCTGATCCTGAGTTCTAGCATTGAACTGTTTACAGAAGTCCATGATGTTAACACCCTTCTGACCTAATGCTGGACCAACTGGTGGTGCTGGAGTAGCTCCGCCTGCAGGAATCTGCAATTTAATATAGCCTTCAACTTTCTTTGCCATTAGTCTTCTCCTTTCTCTTTAATTTTATCAATTTTAGCAAACTCGATTTCCATTGGAGTCTCACGACCGAAAATAGACATCTTTGCTTTGACAATTTCTTTTTCCTCGTCGACTTCTTCAACTTCACCTAAAAATCCTTCAAATGGTCCGTTGATTACCTTGATGCTGTCTCCAACATGTAGGTTTAAGTCAACCTTAACTTGTTCAATACCCATACGCTTAACTTCTTCGTCTGACAATGGGATTGGATCAGAACCATGTCCAACAAAACCTGTAACTCCCTGTGTATTTCTAACAAGGTACCAAGATTCGTTAGTAATTATCATTTTAATAATTACATAGCCTGGGAACATTTTTCTAGTCTTAACAACCATCTTCCCATTTTTTGGTTCTGTCAACTCTTCAGTAGGAACTACGATTTCTTGAATCAAGTCTTCCATACCTCTGTTTTCAACAAGTTTTTCAATATTAATCTTAACTTTGTTTTCGTGACCTGAATAAGTATGTACTACATACCATTTTGGTGTTCCATCGCCACGTAAACCTTCTCCTTCAATAGGAGTTACATTTTTTCTTTCGTTTTCTGACATATTATATCCTCTTTACATGTTTATGCCCAACAGTCCCTTAAGAGCTGCAAGGAATCCAGTATCGATAAGCCAGAATGCTGCAGCAAAGAAAATACATGTAACTAGTACTGTTGCTGTATAAGCACCTAACTCGCTTTTTGTAGGCCAAACTACTTTTTTCATTTCTAGTTTTACGCCTTTAATGTATTCTTTGAAGCTTGTTTTTTCTTTCTTTTTACGACCATTGGCCATCATCTGCTGCTGTGCTTTTTTACGCACATCTGTCTGTTTCGCCATATTAAGTCACCTACTTCTTAATTTAAATTATTTTGTTTCCTTATGAAGAGTGTGAGTTTTGCAGAACGGGCAGTATTTTTTGAATTCTACACGGTCTGGGTTGTTCTTTTTGTTCTTCATAGTATTGTAGTTTCTCTGCTTGCACTCTGTACATGCTAGTGTTACTTTTACTCTCATTTTGTTATCCTCCATCAACTTAAAACTAGAGCTTTATCTGTAAAGCTCTGCTGTAATTTCTCATAAAGTCGCTTATTAAGTATAACTATTGATTTGCAAAATGTCAATACTTTTCAACATTTCTTTTATCAATTAGTCAAATGCCTTACGCTCCGCGATATTATATCACATGAGTTTACCCATTGCAATCTCTTTTTGAATTTTTTATATTCTTAATAATTATAGCATATAAACTATAAAAGGAGTGCTATTTCGCACTCCTTTTTAAATCCCTTACGGGCATTTTATCGATTTAATTATTCGATGATTTCAGTTACAACGCCTGAACCTA
>CAUWIT010000027.1:0-10896 GCA_963558965.1 uncultured Clostridia bacterium
CGTTTGTCAATGGATAATCATGTTTAATTGTTCTTTTCATGGTTTCTTCCTTTCATCATTTCAATTCACTATATTATCATTTACCATATTTTACCATTATAAAAACAGATGTCAATATTTACCAATAAAGTATACAGAAAAAGCACATCTTCTTTGATGCAAAGCAAGATGTGCTTGAATTTATTAAATCAATTATCTCTGGCCTGAAGCTTTTAGCACGTTTTTGATTTTGTGCTGAACCATGGCCTGGATAGCATCTCTAGCAGGTCCAAGATATTTTCTAGGATCGAAATCAGAAGGATTTTCCTGTAGATATTTACGAACTTCTGCTGTCATAGCTAGTCTTAAGTCAGTATCGATATTAACTTTACAGATACCGTACTTAGCAGCTTCAGTAATCATATCTTCTGGTACACCTTTAGCGCCAGGGATACTTCCGCCATACTGGTTACATTTGTCAACAAATTCAGGTAGAACTGTTGAAGCACCATGTAGTACAAGTGGAGTATCAGGAATTAATTCGTGGATTTTTTTAAGTCTTTCGAAGTCTAGGCTTGGATCTCCAGCAAATTTGTAAGCGCCGTGGCTTGTACCGATTGCGATTGCAAGAGAGTCAACACCAGTACGTTCAACAAACTCAGCTGCTTCTTCTGGATCAGTATAAGTTGCAGCTTTTGCATCAACTTTGATGTTATCTTCAACACCAGCAAGTTTGCCTAGTTCAGCTTCAACAACTACACCGTGAGCATGAGCGTATTCAACTACTTCCTTAGTGATTTTAATATTTTCTTCGAAAGGATGTTTTGATCCATCAATCATAACAGAAGTAAATCCGTCATCAACGCATTTTTTACAAATTTCAAAGTCTTCACCATGATCTAGGTGTAGACAAATATCTAATCCTGTATCGATCATAGCAGCTTCAACAAGCTTTAATAGATAAGCAGGTTTAGCGTATTTTCTAGCGCCAGCAGATACCTGCAAGATTAGAGGAGCCTGTTCAACTTTAGCTGCCTCAACAATACCTTGAATAATTTCCATATTGTTTACATTGAAAGCACCAACAGCATGATTGCTTTTTAGCGCCTTAGCAAACATTTCTTTTGAAGTTACAAAAGCCATTTTTTACCTCCATAAATTTATAATTTAACTACTTTTTATCACTCTGTGAACTAGATTCATCTTGCTGTACAGTCTGGATTTGTTTTTCCTGTTCAGCAGCAAGAGTTTTAGGGTATTCCATAATTGCAACTATTCTAAAAGCAATAATTGCAAGTGCAATCACCAATATAATAAGTGCGACGATAATGTCATTTTTGTTGTATACAAAATCTTTAAATTTATTCATAAGTCATTCTCCTTTTTCACTTAATATATAATAACACAAATTTAGTGGGCTTTCTATGAATTATTGCGTTTTTAGATGTGTAATTTCTGTGAAAAATAGTGTATAATAAAAGGCATGGTAGAAATAAAAATTGAAAAAAATGATGGAAATCAGAGATTAGATAGATTTTTGAAAAAGTACTTTAAAAAGGCGAGCCTTAGCCAAATATATAAAATTATAAGAAAAGATTTAAAGGTAAACGGCAAGAGAGGTAAGGAAAATACCATTATTGAAGAGGGCGATGTCTTAAGCTTTTACATGCAAGAGGACTTTTTTGAAAGTTTAAAGGAAAAGAAAAAAATAATAAAAGTAACTAAGCAGTTTAAAGTTGTTTACGAAGATGAGGATATGATAGTCGTTTCAAAACCTTTTGGTTTATTGACTCACGGTGATAGTCGAGAAAAAAAGAATCATCTAGCGAACCAAGTTACAAATTACCTTATAAGTACTGGAGAGTATGTGCCGGCTCAGGAGCGTACTTTTGCACCTAGCCCAGTAAACAGACTTGACAGAAACACAACAGGCCTTGTTATATTTGGTAAAAATGCTGAGGCATTGAAAAAACTTAACAAGATGATAAAGGATAGAAACCAAATCAGCAAATACTATATCACTGTTGTTGCAGGTGAGCTAAAATCACCTATAGAGCTAAAAGGTAAACTTGAAAAAAACAGTAAAAACAATACGGTAACAGTAACAGACGAAACTGGCGATGGTAAGCAAATCGAAACTATTGCAAGACCTATAAAATCTGCAAAAGGATACACTTTGGTTGAGGTTGAACTTGTAACAGGTAGAACTCACCAGATTAGAGCCCATCTAAGCCATCATGGATATCCGATTATTGGAGACGCCAAGTATGGCAGTCCAAAAGTAAACAAAAAAATCAGAGAAAAATACGGACTATCAACCCAGTTTTTACATGCTTACAGGTTAGTAGTAGAAGGCAAGGAAATTATCGGACCACTTCCGCAAAATTTCCACGACATAGTTGAAGATATCTTTGGCCTAAGTATGTAATTTACCAATAGTGAAATGTGAAAAGGAAAAATATGAGAGCTGATAGATACAAAAACAAAAAAAGCAAAAAACGCCAAGAATACGAAAAACAGCTAGAAGAGCGACAATGTCATTCCGCGGTGGAAAAACCGGTGGAAGAAACAGTGGAAGAACCGGTGGAAAAGCCTATTGAAAAACCGGCAAAAGAGTCTCTGACTTTTAAGGAAATCGCCAAAGAGGTTGTGATTGCGGTGGTTATAACTGCTATTATTTTAATGTTTGTGGCGCCGACTACTGTCAAGGAACACAGTATGCAGCCTACGGTAAACGACGGCGACTATCTGCTTTTAAACAAACTTTTGTACGATGAACCAAAATTTGGCGATATCGTGGTGTTTAAGAGCAACCTAAAAAACGACGATGGCAAAACCATGAACCTAATCAAGCGAGTTATAGGCGTTGAGGGCGATATAATTACTATTGCCAACGGCAAGCTGTTTAGGAATGGCAAGTTGGTTAAAGAGAGATACATCTACGAAAAGTGCACTGGCGAGGTTTACAACTACAAGGTGCCAAAGGGCAAAATCTACGTGCTTGGAGACCATAGAGAAGTCAGTCGTGACAGCCGAGAGCTAGGAGCAATCGACAAAGACAAAATCATTGGAAAAGCATTTTTTAGAGTGTATCCGTTTTCGGACTTTGGGGTTGTAAAATAAATATGAAATGTGGCGCATGGATATGTGCAGGGAGATGATGAAAAAATGAAAGGATTTTTAAAGGATTTAGCGATTATAATCGTTATTGTGCTAGGCATCAGTTTTTTTGTAAAACCGATAATTGTAAACGGCGAATCAATGGTGCCAACACTAGAAAACAAAGACTACTTAATAATTAGCAAACAGGCGTACAATTTTGGAGAACCTGAGCGAGGAGATATTGTAGTATTTCCACACGAAGAAAGCACAGGCGAAGATAGACTTTACATCAAACGAGTAATCGCACTTCCAGGGGATCACCTAGTTATAAAAGACGGGGAACTTTACCTAAACGGCACAAAACAAACCGAAAGTTACATACCTAGCGGTGCAATAACCGAAGGCGATATAGATTATGTTATCCCCGAAGGCGAGATTTTCGTAATGGGTGACAATCGTGAAAACAGTTCAGATAGCCGTTACTTTGGCACTGTAACTATAGAAGATGTTGTAGGAAAAGTACTTGTAAGATTACTTCCATTTAGTAAAATAGGAACGGTATAATTATGAAAGAGAAAAAACTTGTAGCAAATAACAAAAAAGCAAGACACGATTTTTTTATAGAGGATACTTACGAAGCTGGTATAGTGCTAACAGGCACAGAAATAAAATCAGTTAGGAATGGCAAAGTGAATATCAAGGAGAGTTATGCTAAGGTTAGAGACGGTGAAGTTTTTATACTTGGTATGCACATAAGTCCCTACGAACAGGGAAATATTTTCAATGTTGACCCACTTCGTGAAAGAAAACTCTTGCTAAATCGTCGAGAAATTAATAAAATAGAAGTAGCGACAACAGTTAAGGGCAAAACACTTGTGCCTTTAAAAGTTTACATAAATGAGGCTGGCTTGGCCAAAATGGAAATCGGCATAGCGCAAGGTAAAAAGAACTACGATAAGAGAGCAGATATTGCTAAGCGTGATGCTGATAGACGTATGCAAAAAGCCATCCGAAGAGAACGCTATTAATTGACTGTAAATCAAATCTATTTAATTGGATTTGATTTTTATGGGGGTGTAATGGTTTCGACAGGGATGTGGAAGCCGGATAAGCGAGCCGTAGACTGTACTAGCTACGTAAAAATGTACACGTTAAATACAAACGCTAAAAATAACAATAATTTCGCACTAGCTGCCTAATTTGCAGCACGCGCATCAGCCCAAGCTCACCTGCAGGCTTGGATGTCTGGTGTCGACCATGCAGGAAAACTTTGCGTGAGCTCCTAGTAGCGTAAGGGAACAATAGGATAGTTGCTTTTGTAGCTTGTCTTTGAGTAGCAAGAGCAGCGAATTTAAACAAACAAAGACTGCGCTCGGAGAAATTCTTGTGGAAATGTTTTTGGACAGGGGTTCGACTCCCCTCACCTCCACCATATACAGAGCTCTAGTCAAAAATGACTAGAGCTCTTTTAGTACAATGAGTTTACGATATATGATATATCGTTTATAATGAAGTTGTAAGTCGGAATTGAAATCCGAAAGTTAGTATTATAAAGGACGAAAAGGGGATAAGCGTTATGGCAATACCTACTAATATAAAAACTTTGTTTTCTGGAAATGTAGTAGAATGGGCAAGAATAGAATTCAAGGAAACTTGGGATCCTGAGGCGTCTCTAAAAACAGTTTGTGCTTTTGCAAATGATTTGGACAACTGGGGAGGAGGCTATATTGTTGTTGGTGTAGAAGAAGAAAACGGAAGACCAGTATATCCTCTTAAAGGTGTACCTTTGGAAAAAATTGATGCTTATCAGAAAAATATTCTTGAAAAATCAAAATTTATTAGACCTTCATATTCGCCTATTGTAGAAGTTGTCGATTATGAAGATAAGAAATTCATTGTTCTTTGGTGTCCAGGTGGGGATAACAGACCTTATTCTTCTCCTAAAACTATGGCAAAGGGCAATAAGGAGCGTGTTCATTTTATCAGAAAAGGTTCTAGCACAGTGATGCCTACCGAAGATGAAGAAAAGGATTTATTTGCTTTAGCAAATAGAGTTCCTTTTGACGATCGTATAAATCATCAGGCAGATATATCAGATTTAAATATAACATTGATTCAAAATTATTTGAGAGAAGTCAATAGTTCACTGCTTGAACAGGCAGAAAATGGTGATTTTGTGGAAGTTTGTAGGGACATGAACATTATAAGCAATTTGCCGGAATACACTAAGCCTAAAAATGTTGGGCTAATGTTTTTCAGCATGGAACCTGACAAATTTTTTCCATATACGCAAATTGACGTTGTTCAGTTTCCAGATGGACTAGGAGGAGATAGTATTATTGAAAAGACCTTTAAGGGTCCTATTCATCAGCAACTGAGGGATGCATTGCAGTATATAAGAAACACAGTGATTGTAGAAAAGGTTGTGAAGCATCCTGATCGTGCTGAGGCGGATCGTTTCTTTAATTATCCATTTGCAGCGATAGAGGAGTCATTGTCCAATGCGGTATATCATCGCGCATATGATGAGCGTGAGCCAATTGAAGTACGTATAGAAAATGATAGAATCGAAATCGTAAGTTTTCCTGGACCGGATCGTTCCATAACTTTAGAAGGACTGAAGAATTACCGCGTTTCAAATCGTAGATACAGGAATAGGCGAATAGGAGATTTTTTGAAAGAACTGCATTTGACAGAAGGTAGAAATACAGGCTTTAAGAAAATACTCGACGCATTAAGTGCTAATGGTTCACCAAAACCTGAATTTGAAACAGATGATGAAAGAAGTTATTTCATTTCCAGATTGTTCATACATGTTGGTTTTTCAATGGATGATTCAAAACCTATTCAAAAAAATGAAACAATGAAACAGTTTTTGAAACAGTTTTTGAAACAGAGCGAGTATCAAAAAATACTACCGGTTATTGATTATCTTGAAGATAATGAAGAAATAAGTACAGAAACTGTAAAGAAATTAACTGGTACATCGAGATCAACATCATGGCGATATATACAGAGGCTTTGTGAGGCTAATATTTTAGAACCAATTGGGTACAATAACAAGAGACTCTATAAACGTTGTTTCACTGCGACAAATAAAGTAGATGAAGATTAGGGGGGCTTATGCCCCCTTTTTTGAAACAGCTTTTATACTTGCCTGTACGAATTTATATTCGTGGGCTTTTTTTATTGCTATGGATATATTTATAGGATATAATTTATGCAAATCATACTATTTCAAATTGATTCTACATGCCGTTACTGTTGTTTTAATGAGGAAAAGGGAAGATGATATTATGAGTAAGAAGAGTAAAAGTGTATTGATAGTAGTCGTAGTAGTTGTAATCGCTATTGTACTTGTAATGTCTTTAGGAGGTAAAAAACAAGCATCCAATTTTACAAAACAAGATAAATCTTGGCAAAATGATTTTGTAGTAACTCTGGATGAAGAAGGTTATCTAGGTAGCGATATTGTTGCTGATCTTAAAGGGGAAGATGTTAAAAAATCAGAAGAAGATGGAAGCGATGTGTTTGTAGTATCTAAGTTGGATAGCAAAGGTGCAGATATACATAACATACAATATGCTGTAAAAGACGATGTATTAAATTTTTATCATTACAAGAACTACAGTTTCAAAACAAAAGATGGTAAAAAAATAGAAAAAAGCGAAGCAGAAAAAATAGTGAAAAATTTTGCAAAAGAATTTATTTCTAATGGGGAAGAGTTAAAATTTGAAAATACAGAAGAACAACAGGTGCAATCATTGTATGATAAAGGCAAAGTGGAAACATGGTATGGAAAAGATAAAAACGGAGAGTATAGTATAGTAGTAGACCTAGAAAAAGGATATGTAGTTTACTACAGTATGTCATAAAGGGTTTTTAAAAAAGGAATTAGCGCAAAATAAAATCTAAAACTAACAAAGAGATTCAAGTGGCCTTTTGGCTACTTTGAATCTCTTTTTGATATACCATCCTACCAATCTAAGCTAGCTACCACCCCAAAAAAATGATATATTAATATAGTAAGTTTAAAACAAATTAAAAGAGATTTGAGGTTAATTTTATGAATAAATCAGCCATTAGAAATTACGCTGTATGGGCCAGAAACGAACTAATCGAGAGAGTTACTCGAAAAGCCTACGAATACGGCATAGAAAAACAAGGCTTAGTTATACCAGCAGACGCAGAAGTAGTCTACGACAAAGTCTTAACAGAAGAAGAACAAGCAAATAGAAAACAGCTAATAAAAGAAATAGAGAAAAAAGGATACGACCAAGTAATAGAAGAAGTTTCATACACTTGGTTCAACAGATTTATCGCCCTAAGATTTATGGAAGTAAATAACTATCTACCACAAAAGATAAGAGTGTTTACAAATGCACAAAACGAATTTAAACCACAGCTTTTAGACGAAGCAATGAATATAGAACTTAATGGCGTAGATAAAGAACTAGTCTATGAACTAATTGAAAACAACGAGAGAGACGAGCTATACAAGCTGCTATTTTTGGCAACTTGCAACGATATGGGCAGATACCTACCTGGCATGTTTACAACAATTGCTGACTACAAAGTATTGCTATTCCCAGACAATATGCTAAAAGAAGATAGCGTATTAGGTAGACTTGTAAGCGACATTGAAGCTGATAACTTCGATATAACTAAAGAAGGTCAAGTTGAAATAATCGGCTGGTTTTACCAGTTTTACAACATAGAGCCTAAAGACAAAGTGTTTAGCAGAAAAAAAGGCACTAAAATCAAAAAGGAAGACATTCCTGCGGCAACACAGCTATTTACACCAGACTGGATTGTTAGATACATGGTTGAAAACTCACTAGGCAGATTTTGGCTAGAGGGCCATCCAAATGACGAACTAAAAAACAGCTGGAAATACTACTTGGACGAGGCGGAGCAAGAGCCAGAAGTAGCAGCGAAATTGGAGGAGATAAAAGAGGAGTACAAAGGTTACAAACCTGAAGAAATCAAACTAATCGATATTTGTATGGGTTCGGGGCATATAATTGTATACGCATTCGATGTGTTTATGGATATTTACGAAAGCTATGGATACACACAAAGAGATGCGGCAAAGTCAATAATTGAAAACAACTTGTACGGGCTTGATATTGATGAGAGAGCCTATCAGCTAGCATACTTTGCGATTATGATGAAAGCTCGCCAGTACAACAGACGAATCCTGACACAAGGGGTAGAGCCAAATATCTATTGCGTAAATATAGCTGATGATATACAGGACGAAACTTGGCAGTATTTTGGTGAACATAAAAACTTGGCGCTAAAAATCTGGAATGGCTTCAAACAGGCACAGCTATACGGCAGTTTAGTGGATATAGATGTGACAATGGAAGATATAAAAGTGCTGGAAGGCGTTATTGATGAGATGTGGGAAATGTCATCAATGGGTAGTTTGTTAAGCCAAGTGTATACGGAGCAGGCTATTTTAGCTGTAGCGCCACTAATCAAATTGGCAAAAGTCCTAGTGAGTAAGTATGAGGTTGTAGTTACAAATCCACCGTATTTGCCAGTAAGCAACTGCGAAGCCGAATTGCAAAAGTTTATTAAGAAGAATTATCCAGATAGCAAGACTGATTTGTTTGCAGTGTTTATGGAAAAGTGCAAAGAAATGTTAATCAGGAATGGCATGCAGGCGATGATCAACATGCATTCGTGGATGTTCTTATCTAGCTTTGAGAAGTTGAGGGAAAAGCTTTTAAAATCTACTACGATTGTAAATATGGCACACCTGGGAGCGAGAGCATTTGAGGAAATCGGTGGCGAGGTAGTGCAGACAACTGCATTTGTAATGAGAAATACTGTTGATGATGGATATGTAAGTTCGTTTAAGAGACTTGTGGATTTTAACGGGCAAGATGTAAAGGAAGAAGCGTACCTAGCTGATGGCAACTTGTATGCAATAAAAACTCAAAAATTTAGTAAAATACCAGGCAGCCCGATAGCGTACTGGGTAAGCGAGAAAACACTTGAAGCATATAGTTCTGTAAACTTAGGAGAAGTTGCAAATCCTAGGCATGGATTAGCAACTTCAAATAATGATTTATTCTTAAAAAAATGGTTTGAAGTTTCAATAAAAAAATGTAGCGTTTATGATTTAATCAATCAAAGAGATTATAAGTGGTTTCCTATGAATAAAGGCGGAAATTATCGAAAGTGGTACGGTAATAACGATTGGCTTATAAATTATGAAAATGATGGATATGAAATAAAAAAATATGCATCTGCAATTTACGGAAGCGCGTCAAGAACTATTCAAAATACAAAATATTATTTTAAGCAATCACTAACATGGTCAGCATTAACATCAGGTAGTTTTTCAGTAAGATGGTCTAATGAAGGGGCAGTTTTTGGTTCTGGTGGATATAGTGCTTTTGTAGAGGATAAAGATATTTTTTATATCTTGGCTTTAATGAATAGCAAGGTTAATTCAATATTTATTAAAATTGTTTCTCCAACCTTAAATTATGAGGTAGGACATATAAAGACTATTCCTGTTATTATGGAAATTGAAACAAAAAATATAGTTGATTTATTAACAAAGAAACTCATTAATCTATCCAAAGCCGACTGGGATTCTTTCGAAACTTCATGGGATTTCACCATTCATCCACTGGTGAAAAACCACGTAGACACAGTTAGTGAAGCATACACACTATGGAAAAACGAGTGCGAAGATAGATTTATTCAGCTAAAATCAAACGAAGAAGAGCTAAACCGCATCTTCATTGACATCTACGGATTGCAAGACGAACTAACACCCGAAGTCGAGGACAAGGACATAACCGTATACAGAGTATATGACGAAAAAGAAGACATTCCGCAGAGCATGGGCAAAAGCAAATACGCACTTACAAAACAAGACGTCATTAAATCATTAGTATCCTACGCAGTAGGCTGCATGTTCGGCCGCTACTCACTAGACCAGCCAGGCCTAGCATACGCAGGCGGACAATGGGACATAAGCAAATACAAAACCTTTGAACCCGATAAAGACAACATCATTCCAATCTGCGACGACGAATACTTCCAAGACGACATCGTAGGCAGATTTGTGGAGTTCGTAAAAGTCGTTTACGGCGAAGGCAACCTAGAACAAAACTTGCAATTCATCGCAGACGCCTTAGGCGGCAAAGGCACAGCAAGAGAAGTCATCCGAAACTACTTCCTAAATGACTTCTACAAAGATCACTGCAAAACATACCAAAAACGCCCAATCTACTGGCTATTTGACAGCGGCAAAAAGAATGGCTTCAAGGGCCTTATGTACATTCATCGCTACAAAAAAGACACCATCGCATGCTTGCGCACACAGTATGTATTTGACCAGCAGACAAGATACGACGATCAGATAAACATGCTGACAAAACAGCTAGGCGAAGACATCACCCAAGCAGAAAAAACTCGCTTAAACAAAGACCTAAAGAAATTTACAGGCCAGTCAGAAGAACTGAGAGAGTACGAAGAAACAGTACACCATTTCGCAGATATGATGATGGAAATCGACCTAGACGATGGAGTAAAAGTAAACTACGAAAAGTTTAGCGGACTGTTGGCGAAGATAAAATAATTATATAAGCAGACATCTAGAAATAGGTGTCTGTTTTTTGATGTATTGGTTGGTATATATGGTAAATATTGACAGTTAAGTTCTACAATGGTAAAATATGGTAAAAGATGATATAGTGAATTGAAATGATGAAAGGAAGATATTATGAAAAGAGCAATTAAACATGATTATCCATTGACAAACGACTATATGTTTGCAACTATTATGAA
>CAUWIT010000028.1:0-4450 GCA_963558965.1 uncultured Clostridia bacterium
TATACCAAAGTGTTACCAGTCTGTCAATACTTATTTTTCTTAATTTTTCAAATTGCTAATGTCAATATTAAGTTTAAAAATTTTTTTAATTTAAATGTTAGCAGTTTTAACTTACAAATTAACTCTTTTAAGCTAAAACTTAGCACTGTTAACTTGTAAGTTAACTCTTTTAAGTTACAAGTTAACTTAGTTAAGTTGCAATTTAAAAGAGTGCCATAAAATTTTACTATTTTATGGCACAAAAATAAATACTTTTTTCTATAATTTTTTTCAAATAAATAAGGTATTGATAAGTTGCTGTCTCTTGCGACAGCTTGATTAGTATAGCAAAGATTGATGGCCATGTCAACGGGTATTTTTAAAAATAGTTTTAAAAAGTTTAACGATATTTTTATCATATGTACTAGTGTCATACGTTAGCATTTTCGGGGCTTCGCTGTGCCAGTATCGTATGCTAACATTCTTCAGGGTCTCGCTGTACCAGTATCATATGCTAGCATTTTCAGGCCCCACCCCGCTGTGCTAGTATCGTACGTTGACATTTTCGGGCCCCACTGCACTAACATCACATGTTAACATCCTTTAGGGCCCACCTTTAGATACTCATGTAGATATTGATGTAGAAATTACAAGTAGGTATAAATGCAATATCTACTGCAACTACTTAAGTTAATTACAATTACTACTCTGCTTGCACTGCACCACCCAATTTGCCTGCGCCAGCAAACACTGCACCGCCAAACTGCCTGCACCGCTATATACTATACTAAACAAAGCACTGCACCGCCAAGCACTATACGGATTGAATACTACTCATCTCCCTTTGAAGCACCATTCCTGCCATATCAGCAAAGTTATTTATATCCTTAATCGGCGCCACGCTGCTCCCATATATTTTTCGGCCGTTGGCCAAATCGTGATCCAGCCCCATAAAGATACACACAAGTGGTATCCCTTTTCTTCTAATATACATAGCCTCTTCAGCAGCATCGGAAACTGCACGGACGCCCTTGTATTCTTTTTTAGAGCCAAGTTCATTGCCGCTGGGATAAAATCTGTAATTGTCGTTTGGGTTTGCATCTGACAAAACGATAAGAATTTTGTTTTTGTAGTTGGACTCACTTAACAATGTAGCCATTGTCCTCAAAGCTAATCCATCTCTATTCCATCCAGTACCATAAAACTCGAAGATTTTTTCATTTGTCTTATCCTCGTAATCCCTGTACCTCCTAAAAATTGTAAAGCTGCCACTATTGCAATATGACATTATCCTGCAAGGCACATCGCAGTTCGATAAACTTTGAGCGATTATGTAACCCTGAAGGGCAACTTCCTCTTGTCTTTTTAGCTGGGAGGACGATGCATCTAAAAGTATATCTACCGATAAGTCAAATTTGTCTTTATCAATATTTCTTATAAAAACCTTTTCTTCATTTAATACTACGTTTTTCCAGACCGTTTTATTGTTTATGCTTCCGTATATGGAATTAACCGCTGTGGCCTCTTCATTTAACAAAATTGTATTGCGTATTTTATTTGACAGCTTTGAAATTGCCCATCTAGTTTCATTTATATGGTCATTGTAATATTTTAAGTTGGATTTTCGCTGCTCTGTTGCCCTATTTCTGTGACGGACTTCTGATTCGGTGATTTTCTCCTTGTTGTCTAAGGTTGGTTCGTCGAAATGTCCATCGGTAAAATAAAGGTGGCATCCGCTGTGTTTGCCTTTGCATATGCGGGCTTCGTATTCTCCTAAAGTTATTTCATCTACGATAGATCCGCCGAAGCACTTTGAAATCATTCGTTTTTGTTTTTCAGGATTTTCATCGTCCTTTATAAATCCGAGTAATTTTTTTATGGGATTATTGTCTTTTGCTTTGATTTCTGTCGCTTTGGCTAGGTCGTAATCCATCTTGCCAAGTCCTGTAGTAAGTGCACGTTTTTTTCCCATATATATAGGAATTACTTTTTCTCTTTTTTTACTCTTTCGTGATTTTAAGTTTTCAAAAGCTCCATAGCTTAAGTATTCTTTAAATATTTTTTTAACTTGGTCGATTAGTTCATCAGTATTATTAGGGTGACTGTGAGTCAAAACATCTACAAACTCAACCTGCTTTTGCGACAAACCAACATTTGCCATTCCTAGAACCTCTCTAAAATGAGCAGTTTTAACTAGCTGGCCAATATACATATCTTTAAATGAGTTTTTTTCTAAATCGAGGGTTTGGGCATACTCCTGACGCAAATCCTCCAAAACCGGACGCTTTGAAATCTCACTGTTGTACACGCAACATTCAATAAATATCCACAGCACGTCGCTGTAGGAAACTTCGTCACGCCTAAATCTAAAGGAATCAAACAAGTCCAGTATTTTTTCAAAATCGTAGTATTTGTATGCTAAACCTATGATGGTATTTAAGTAAAGCTGCGCATTGCCTTCCTTGTCGTAAGAAAAAAAGTCGGGTTCAAAATCGTAACGCTCCGCTCCATTCCAAATTATATTGGCTGCTCTTTTTTCTTCATCAGTCATGGAACAATTTGCTCCTTTCCTTTACATTGGAAATACGCGCTTTTACCATATCCTCAACTAAATCTCTTTCGAAACTATCGAAAACCTTGTTGATAATCCCTAGACTCAAGGCATCTTGTGTTGACATGCCACGCTCCATAAGGCTTATGGCGGATAAAAGTCCTCGCAAGTCTAGTGATTTTGGAGATATTTCCAAGCTATCTGTTTTCTTCCTTATATCCATGAAAAGCTCTGTAAACTGCTCACACCATTTTTCTTTTAATGTAGGAAACTGGCTGTTTATAAGTTTTTTTAGCTCTTCGGCTTCCATAGGTTTTAAATCTATAACTACAAATCTCGATGTCAAGGCTTCATTTAATTCTCTTGTGCCGGCGTACCCGTAGTTCATAGTCCCTATATATCTCATTGCTTCATGGGGCACGATTTTATCATAGCCTGGTACATCTATGGTTTTTCTGTAGTCGAGTATTGCGTGAAGCACTGCAAGTGACTCATTTTTTGCCATATTTATTTCATCTAAGACGCCAAATCCGCCGTATTTCGCACACTGGCTAATTGGCCCTTCTCTGAAAACCACCTGCCCATCTTTTAAAGTATCTGAGCCTATCAAAGTCGCCGCATCGATATTTATATAAAAGGAAACATCCCACTGAGGTCTGCCAAAAATATACGATAAGTTTTCGGCTAAGACATTTTTGCCTGTGGCTTTTGGGCCTGTTAACAGTAGGTTTTCTCCAGCGAGAATGGCAATTATGGCTTGTCTTAAGGTTTTGCTGCCGTAGTACTTGTACTTTGGACATGGCACTCTGCTAATTTGTGTTTTATCGACTGAATATTTATTTCTAAAATCTTGGATTTCATCAATTAACAATTGTTCAATCCCTTCTTCTTTTAAGTAATCTATCATTTTTACACCCTCTAACTATACCTTTCCTTTAAATATTCCAATAATTATTTTAGTCTTCTTTTTTATACTTATCAATGTTTTTTACTTTTGGTTACAAAAATTTTATTGGAAAAGTTTTGTTGTGTGATATAATTATTGTCATGTAAATCTTAATACGAAAAGAGGATCTTATGAAAAATAACTTATTAAAGAAACTTGGAGTTATTGGTGGTATGGGTCCAGAAGCAAGTTGCTTTTTTTACAGTGAAATTATAAAGCACACAAAAGCCGCAAAAGACCAAGAGCATATCGACATGCTTCTTTTAAGCCATGCTACCATTCCTGATAGAACTACAGCAATACTAACAAATGATGACGATGAGCTTATAAAAGCTTTTGCAGATGATTTAAAAATAATGGAAACTTTTGGTGCGGCAAATATCGCCATACCTTGCAACACTTCTCATTTTTTCTACGAAAAAATACAAGAGTTAACTGATATACCTATTATCCATATGCCTCGTGAGACTGTAAGATATGCAGTAGACAATTATGAAAACGTTAAGAAAATCGGTATTATGGGTACAGATGGCACTATCAATGTAGGTGTATACAGCAAAGAATGTGAAAAGCTAGGTATTGAGGCAGTTGTGCCTTCACCTAAAGCTCAAAAGGCTGTTATGAGTTTAATTTACGACGATGTAAAAGCTGGCAAACCTGGAGATTTTCACAAATTCGAATGCGCTTTGGAGGAGTTTATTAAAAAGGACTGCGATGTAGTTATACTTGCATGCACTGAAATTTCAGTATTTAAAAAGGATCATATACTACCTAAGATGTGTTTAGATGCAATGGATGTTTTAATAAAAGAATCTATTGTAAGATCTGGTGCAACTTATATCTAACAATTAAATAAGGTTATTTAAAAATCGAGGTCAAATGCCTCGATTTATTTTATATTTTTATTATTTTTTAAATAGTGAGACTGTGAAAAAAAGTCTGTAAATTAGTAAAGAATATGAGCCTTCTGTGGT
>CAUWIT010000029.1:0-2057 GCA_963558965.1 uncultured Clostridia bacterium
TGCAAGCAGGTAAACACAGGTTATTCCTTAATATCCTTTTGTTTGGGAAACTCCTGTTTCCCATTTTGAGATAGCCTTGTCGCTAACACACAATTTATCAGCTAGCTGCTGCTGTGTCAGGCAATTTTTTTCTCGCAGTGCCCTGATTGCAGCACCGGTAATATAATTATTCATCCCAAAATACCTCCTTTGCATATTCTTAAGATAGCATTTTCTATACCAGTAAACAACCTACGCATCGTAGAGTACCAATAAAATATCCTAAACATCTTACTCGCCTCTTTATTACACGAAAAAAGACGATAGTTTTTAATTTCTATCGTCTTAAATTATTAATCATATTTAGTTTTTAATATAGTTCTACAAATTGTAATTTTTAACTCTATTGTTCCAACATAATAGTCTCTTCGTGTGTCCGAACATCCTCTGTGGTCGGATAAACAGAAAAAGATGCAATATTCATAACTATAAGAATAATACATACGGCAATGATTACTGCAAACGCTATTCCTATCGTTTTCCATATTCTCTTACTTTGACGATTTTTGACTGCCATCTGCTCGGCAATATGTGCTAGTTGCTCTGCATAAGCATTCTGTTTTTCTTCTGTTGTTTGCGCATCACTATCTGCCTTTGCTCCAAGTAACTGACTTATTTGAACCTCTAATACATCTGCTAATTTTACAAGTACTTCAGCATCTGGAACCGAATAGTTTTTTTACCATTTTGAAATAGTCTGTCTTGTCACATGAAGTCTGTTGGCAACCTCTTCCTGTGTATATCCTTTTTTCTGTCGATAAGTTTTTATATTTTCACCAAGCATCTCTAGTTGCTCCTTTCGTTTGATAAAACTAGTATACTGATTAGCCCTCAATACATCAAGCAATGCAGATTAACATTCATGCAACGCCCAATATTACAAGGATTCATCGAGTCCTCTACAAATTACTATTTACTATACTACAAACTGGAATTTACTTCTATCCCCAAAATATACCTGCTAAAATAGCAAGTGCAAGTCCGACCAATCCAATAATGCAAAGAATGTTTACAACTTTATTTATCGTTGATTTAGCAGAACTTATATCTTCATAGATAGAAGATAATTGCTTTTCACTTAGATTTTTATTTCTTACATCCTGCACATCAATATCTTTTACAAGTGCGTCAAGGGATAATCCAAAATAATCACTTAATAAAACAAGTCTTTGAAAATCTGGATAACTTTGAGCCAGTTCCCACTTAGATATTGTTTGCCTTGATACTCCTAACGCATTACCGAGTTCATCTTGTGATAAGCCTTTTGACTTACGAAGTTCTATGAGCTTTTCGTTAAAATTCATATTTATTCCTCCTAGCTGATTTCTAACTTTTATAATGCAATTATAGAAAACAATACACTTTGTCGCAACCAACTACTATTGGCAATTTGTCAACCTTATATATCATCTCGAAAAATTACAATTTGTTATTACTAATACTTTATGTGAATATAATATCAAAATAATCACCTAATCAAAAGCATTTTTCTTACTAAAATCTTCCAGTAACTTATAATTCTTGTGCTTTATAATATCAAATTTCTCTGAAAAGAACGGTCTTACACCTCTTAATTGAAATATACATTTACTTCCATCCATAACTGTGATTTCATCTTCACTCATTAAATCTCTTAGTTCTTTAATATCAAAAGGTGCAAGCCTTGCAGAATACTGTTCAAGAAATGTAGATGGCACTTCTTCAACTTGCCAAGAATATGCAAGTAAAAAGACATATAAGAAAAGGCAGGCTGAAAATCCTTTATATCAAGCATTTACAACCTACTATAATAGAATATATGGAAGAATACGACGAGGTAATTTAGATAAAGCTACAACCTTACTTGATGACATTAAATCACTTCATCAAGAATTCGCTGCCAAATACAATGACGAACTAGATAAAAAATCAAAAGATAAACTCATTCAAGAATTTACATCTCTTGCAGAAAACTTAATAAAATAATAAAAACCACTAGTGAACTAGTGGTTTTCTCAGACCCTAGAAGGGTCAGTACT